>NZ_JBHXLL010000023.1:0-145156 GCF_042721415.1 Kitasatospora sp. NPDC058444
TATTCTTTTTTTTTTTGTTTGGTTGTGTTTTTTTTTTATTTTTTTGGTTTGTGCGGGGCGGCGGCGGGGGGGCCCGTCCCTCACCGGGCCGTCCCGCCGGCGGGCTCCGCGCCGTGCCGGGGCCGTCGCCTCCTCGCCCCTGCCCTGGTCCGGGCCGTCCTCGGGCGGCGGGACTCAGCGGCCGGGGTCCTCGACGACGCGGGCGATGCGGGCGAGGACGGCACCGGCGCCGTCCTCGCCCGCCATCAGCCCGGCGACATCAGCCGCCCGGCGGCGGACCGGCCCGGCCAGAGCGGCCGTGATCGCGGCGGCGAGGCGCTCGGCCGTCAATTCCCCGAACGGCACGGGCTCCGGGGCCACTCCCAGCCGGTGCAACCGTGCCGCCCAGAACGGCTGGTCGACCATGACGGGCACCGGTACGGCGGGAACCCCGGCGCGTAGCGCGGCGCCGGTGGTACCCGCTCCGGCATGGTGGACGACGGCGGCCATGCGGGGGAACAGCCAGTCATGGGGCAGGTCGCCGACCGAGAGGACGCCGTCACCCGCCGCCTCCAGCCCCGCCCAGCCCGCCTGGACCACCGCGCGCACACCCGCCTGCCGCACCGCCGCCGTCACCAGCTCGCCCAGCCGCGCGCCCTCCCCCGGCGCCATGCTGCCGAAGCCGATGAAGACCGGGGCCGGACCGGCCTGGAGGAAGTCGACCAGCTCGGCCGGGGGCCGCCAGTCCAGCGGCCGGGCGGGCCACCAGAAGCCCGCCACCTCGACCAGGGCCGGCCAGTCCGCCGGGCGCGGCAGCAGCAGCGGGCTGTAGCCGTGGACGACCGGACGGGTGTGCCCGAGCGGTGGCGGCGACGTCGTCCCGGGAAGGCCGAGGCGCTCACGCATCCGGGCCACGGCACCCGAGAACAGCCGCTCCGCGCTCCGGAGCCGCTCCCGGCCGGCGGCGAGGTTGCCCGCCGGCCCCAGGTCCCCGCTGCCGGCCGGGCCGGGCAGCGGGAACTCCGTGGTGGCGAAGGCGGGCGTGAGGTAGGTGCCGAGGACGGGCACGCCGTGGGCCTCGCCCGCCGTCCGGCTGAGCGGCGACGGGGCGAAGGCGGTGAGCAGCAGGTCGGCGCCGCCCGCCACGGCGTCCGCCACACCGTCGGCGAGCCCGTCCACGAACGCGGTCGTCAGCGCGCGGGTCTCCTCCGGGGACGTGGCGCGGGCCCTGGCGCGGATGAGCTCCTCCGGGTCCCCCGGCAGCGGCCGGTACTCCAGGCCGCAGGACTCGATCAGCGTCGTGAAGGTCGGATGGGCGACCACGGCGACCCGGTGCCCGGCGTCCACCAGACGTCGGCCCAGACCTGTGAACGGCGCGACGTCCCCGCGGGAGCCGGTGGTGACGATCAGGATACGCATGGGGTGATTCTCCACGGCCGGCCGGTGCGGCCCCGGCCGCGCCCCTCCGGGCCGGAAGCGGCCCGGCATCCGTACCACCGTGGATGTCCGGCACCAACGCCGCCGGCCCGCACCCCGTGGGGTGCGGGCCGGGCCGGGGCGCCTGGGTCGGTCAGGCGGTGGCGGAGGCCAGGCGGGCGTGGCGCCGGGCGGTCGCCTCGGCCGGGTCGAGAACGGGTACGGCGGCCAACAGGCCCTTGGTGTAGGCGTGCTGCGGCGAGTCGTACACCGTGTCGGCGTCGCCCTGCTCCACGATCCGCCCGGCCCGCATGACGGCGACGCGGTCGCTCACCTGCCGGACCACGGCGAGGTCGTGGGCGATGAAGACCAGGGCGAGACCGAGGTCGCGCTGCAACTCGCCTAGCAACTCGACCACTTGGGCCTGGGTGGTGACGTCCAGCGCGGAGACCGGTTCGTCGCAGACGATCAGTCGCGGCTGGGGTGCGAGCGCCCGGGCGATGCCGACCCGCTGCCGCTGCCCGCCGGAGAACTCGTGCGGATAGCGGTGGTACCAGTCGGGGTCGAGCCCCACGCGTTCGAGCAGTTCGCCGACCCGGGCGCGGATGCGGCGCTCGTCGCTCTCGCCGGCGATGCGCAGCGGGTCGGCGACGGACTCCCCGATGGAGCGGCGCGGGTTGAGCGAGGACACCGGGTCCTGGAAGACCATCTGCAGTTCCCGCCGGAGCGGGCGCAGTTCCTTCTCCCCGAGCGCGCCGATGTCGCGGCCGCGGTAGTGGAGCCGGCCGCCGGTCGGCTCCAGCAGCCGGACGAGCATCCGTCCGAGCGTGGTCTTCCCGGAGCCGGACTCGCCGACGATGCCCAGCGTCTCGCCGGCCCGCACGGTGAGCGAGACGCCGTCCACGGCGGCGACGGGGGCGGCGCGCCGGGTGAGGCCGCCCCGGGTGGCGAACTCCCGTCGCAGGTCGGTGGCTTCGAGCAGGACGTCTCCCCCGGGCGAAGCCGCCGGAGCGCTCTGGACGTCCGGAGTGCCGGGTGCGTCGACCCGGGGCACCGCCGACAGCAGCGCGCGGGTGTACGGCTCGCGCGGAGCGCCCAGCACCTGGGTGACCGGGCCGTGTTCCACCGCCCGGCCGTCCTTCATCACCAGCACCCGGTCCACGCTCCCGGCGACCACGCCCAGGTCGTGGGTCACCAGCACCAGTCCGGCCCCGGTCTCCGCGCGCAACTCGTGCAGCAGGTCGAGGATCTGGGCCTGGACGGTGACGTCCAGCGCGGTCGTCGGCTCGTCGGCCACCAGCAGCCGCGGCTCGCAGGCCAGGGCCATCGCGATCAGCACCCGCTGGCGCATGCCGCCGCTGAACTCGTGCGGCCGCGACCGCGAGCGCCGTGCCGCGTCGGGGATGCCGACGCGGTCGAGCACCTCGACGGCCCGCTCCCTGGCGGCCCGGCGGGAGACGGCCCGGTGGACCCGCACCACCTCGGCGATCTGGTCGCCCACCGCGTAGTACGGGTCGAGCGCGGAGAGCGGGTCCTGGAACACCATGGCGGCCAGTCCGCCGCGCAGGCGCCGGAGTTCGGCGCCCTCGGCGGTGACGGCGTCGACGCCGGCGACCCGGACGGAGCCGCCGATCCGGGCGCCGGTCCCGCGGTGCAGGCCGAGCAGCCCGTACGCGACGGTGCTCTTGCCCGAGCCGGACTCGCCGACGATGCCGAGCGCCTGCCCGGCCTCCAGGGTGAAGCCCACGCCGTCGACGGCGCGGACGTGGCCGTCTCCGACGGGGAAGTCCACGACCAGGTCCCGGACGGCGACCAGGGGTTCGGCCTTCACTGGCACTGCCCTGAGCGGCTCCGCCCTGAGCGGCTCCGCCTTGAGCGGCTCGGCCTTCAGCGGTTCGGCGCTCACGTCAGGACCACCCTTCGGTCGGCCACCGCGTAGAGCACGTCCGCGATGACGTTGGCGAGGACCACGCAGAACCCGGTGACGAGGGTGAGCCCGACGACGGTCGGCAGGTCGATCAGGCCGACCGAGGTGACCAGCAGCTTGCCGAGCCCCGGGAGGCCGAAGAGCGACTCGGTCAGCACCGCGGACCCGAACATCGTCCCGAGGTCGATGGCGGTGAGCGCGATCACCGGGGTGAGCGCGCCGCGCAGCGCGTGCCTGGTGACCAGGCGCCGCTCGCTGACGCCGTACGCCCGGAAGGTGCGGATGTGGTCGTCGGCGAGGGTCTCCAGCATGGAGGAGCGGGTCAGCCGGGCGTACTTGGCGGACTCGATCAGGGCGAGCGAGACCCAGGGCAGCAACAGGCCCCAGAACCACTGCTGGGGGTCCTCGGTGAGCGGCACGTAGCTCGGGAACGGCAGCCACTGGAACTGGGCGCACAGGACGATGAGCAGCACCAGGCCGATGACGAAGACCGGGATGGAGCTGCCGGCCAGTGTCAGCCCGGTCAGCAGCCGCTCGCTGAGCCGGCCCCGGCGCAGCGCGGAGACCAGCCCGGTGCCGACCCCGAGGATCAGCCAGAGCACCATCGCGCCGAGCGCGAGCGAGGCCGTCACCGGGAGCCGGGCGGTGATCATGTCGGTGACCTGCTCGCCACTGCGGTAGGAGACGCCCAGGCAGGGCGCCGGGCAGTGCAGCAGGCCCGTGCCGGCGCTGAAGTCGCGGCCGGCGACGATGCCCTGGAGGAAGTGGGCGTACTGGAGGTAGACGGGGGCGTCGAGGCCGAGCCGTTCGCGCACCTGGGCGACCTGGGCGGGGCTGCACTTCTCGCCGCAGGCCAGCTGGGCGGGGTCGCCGGGGGCGATGTAGAAGACCGCGTAGACGATCAGGGAGAGGGCGAGCAGGACGCCGAGCATGCCGACGGCCTTGCGGAGCAGGAAGCGGGTCATGCCGTGGCCTCCTCAGCGGCACTCGAAGAGCCGGCGGTCGAAGGAGCCGCGGTTGCCGCACCGCCGGTGCCGCGCGCCGTGCCGACCCGCAGCCGGGAGGCCGCGCGGGGGTCGAGCTCGGTGCGGACGGCGTCGCCGAGCACGGTGAAGGCGAGCACGGTGGCGAACAGCAGCGCGGACGGGAGCAGCACGTACATCGGGTCCGCGCGGAACCAGGTGGTCGCCCCGGAGAGCATCTGGCCCCACGAGGAGGTGGGCGGCTTGACGCCCACGCCGAGGAAGGAGAGCCCGGCCTCGGCGATCACGTTGGACGGCAGCAGCACCGCCGCGTAGGTGATGACCGGCGCGGCCAGGGAGGGCAGCAGTTCCCGGCGCGCGATGCGCCAGCGGGTGGCGCCGGCGAGCCGGGCCGCGGCCACGTAGTCGAGCTGCCGGAGGCTGAGCGTCTGCGCCCGGACCACCCGTGAGGTGCCGGCCCAGCCCAGCAGCCCGATGACCAGGGTCAGCAGGAGCGGGCGGGGGAAGTCGGAGGGCACCACCGCCATCAGCGAGATGGCGAAGACGAGCGAGGGCAGCGCGAGCATGACCTCGGTGGTGTTGCCGATCACCTGGTCGAGCAGCCGGTTGCCGAGGCCCGCGGCGAGGCCGAGCAGGACGCCGATGGCGACCTGGACGAGGGTGGCGCCGACGGCGACGAGCAGCGAGATCCGGGCGCCGTGGACGAGCCGGGCGAACACGTCGCGCCCGGTGCCCGGTTCGACGCCCAGCCAGTGCTCGGCGCTGACGCCGCCGAAGGAGCCGTTGGGCACTCCGCCGGCCGCCGAGTCGAGCAGGTCGTTGTGGTAGCTGGTGGGGTCCTGGCCTTCGAGCGCGCTGAGCAGCGGTGCCGCCATCGCGACGAGGGCGAGCAGGACGATGACGAGGCCGGCGGCGAGGGCGGCGCGCCGCGCGAGCAGCCGCCGCCACACCTGCCGTCCCCCGGCGGCCGGGGAGGCCGCGGGGGCCTCCCCGGCGCTGGGTTCCTGTGGAGCCATGGTTGTCTGACCGATCCGTTCGTTCCCGCCCGCTACTTGACCGCGACCTGGGAGATGTCGAGCACGCCGGTCCAGTCGCTGATCACGATGTTGCGGACGTCCTTGCCGGAGAGCCGCTTGTAGACCGGGTGGAACAGCGGGACGGTGAGGGCCTGCTCGCCGATCCGCTGGTCCAGGGCGCCCCAGCGCTTGGCGGCCTCGGCGTGGTCGGTGATCTTGTTGATCCGGTCGATCTCGTCGTTCACCGACGGGTCGTCCAGCTGCGCGGAGTTGAAGTTGTAGCCGTCGGTGACGATCTGCCGGCCGTCGAAGATCGGCGCGAGGAACGGGCCGCCGGACGGCCAGTCGGCGCCCCAGCCGGAGAGGAAGAGGCCGGGCTCGGTGCTGACGGTGTGGATCGTCTTGGAGTACCGGGTGGAGTCCAGGGCCTCCAGCTGGACGGTGATCCCGGCCGCCTTCAGGCCGTCCTGGACGGCGGTGGCCAGGTCCGGGCCGTAGCCCTTGCCCACGGCGCTGGAGTGGGTGAGCGTGATGGTCAGGCCGTCCGGGTAACCGGCCTCCTTCAGCAGCTCCTTGGCCTTCTCCGGATTGCCGGTGGCACCGGCCGGGAACGGGTCGGACGGCGTGTAGCCGAAGGTCTCCTGGTTGGGCAGGTAGGTGGTGGCGGCCTCGGCGAGCGAGGAGCCGCCGGCCGCGTTGACGACCGAGGTGCGGTTGATCGCGTAGGCGACGGCCTGCCGGACCTTGGGGTTGTCGAAGGGCTTGACCTTGGGGTTGAACGCCAGGTAGTTGACGTAGCCGAAGTGGCCGGTGCCGACGCGGGCGGCGAGGGCCTTGTCGTCCTTCACCTGGGCGAGTTCGGAGGGGCCGAGGTTGGTGTCGGTGGTGACGGCGGCCGCGTCGGCGCCGGTGCCGGCGCTGAGGCGCTGGTTGATCACCGCCGGGTCGAGGCCGGACTGCACGTCGACGGTGTCGGGGTACGCCTTGCGCTGGTCGTCCGTCGCCGCCGACCAGTTGGGGTTGCGCTTGAGGACGAGGTGCGCGCCGTCGTTCTCGTTCTTGACGACCTGGTAGGGGCCGGAGGAGACGGGGTGGTCCTGGTACTTCGTCCCGGTGTCCTTGGCCTTCGGCACGGGGGCGAACTGCGTCTGGGTGGCCAGGTACGGGAAGTCGCCCTCGGGCTTGTTGAGGTGGAAGACGATGGTCTTCTCGTCCGGCGTCTCGATGGCGTCCAGGGTGCGGCCGTCCTTGTACGGGCCCTGGTAGTCGGCGGCGCCGACCAGCCAGTCCCGCAGGAACGGTGCGCCACCGGAGAGTTCGGGGGCGAATGACCTTTCGATGCCGTACTTGACGTCGGCGGTGGTGATCGGCGAGCCGTCCTCGAACTTCAGGCCGTCCTTGAGGTGGTACGTCCAGACGGTGGCGCCCTCCGAGGGGGTGCCGGTGTCGGTGGCGAGGTCGGGGACGACCTTGGTGCCGGCCGCGCCGTCGGCCCGGTTGCGGGTGGTGAGGGTGCGGAAGACGAGCGAGGGCACGTTGCCGCCGCCGGAGGTGTAGAGCCGTGCGGGGTCGAACTGCTCCTGCGGGTTCTGGTTGAGGACGGTGAGGGTGCCGCCCTGCTGCGGCGCGGCATCCTTGCCGGTGCCACCACCGCCATCGGCCTTCGGTCCGCACGCCGCCAGTCCGACGACGAGCGCGACGGTGACGGTCGCCGTGGCGAGGCGGCGAGGGGTGAAGGTGGTTCGAGACATCGGAAAGGGAGCCTTTCGCTACCGATGGTGTACGGAGGAAGGCGGGCGACAGTGAGGCCTGGGAAAGAATGAGCGGCACCGCGCCCGCGGGGAGGGGCGACGCCCCGATGCGGCGATCACCGCAAAACGCGTCGGGGCAGGCGGATTCAGCGACAGTGATTGTCGGAAACGCAGTGCACGGCCACGCCGATCAGCGCCAGCTCAATGGCGGCGCACTCGATCGGGTGACGGTCAGACATGCCGAGAAGACTGTATGAACTTAAGCGGAATGTCAAAACTCCACTTTCCAACTGCCCACCATGTGAACACCGGAATGGGATTCCCCGCACCGGAAGACCCCACACAGATCCCCCCGCCGTTCACCCCGATCAACACCGCCACCGGTGGCGACGGCTTCACCCCGTCCTCTACACCGCCACCGTCAACGGCGTCCCCACCCCCGAGATCTGGAACATCTACCACCACGGGTTCTCCAACACGGCCAGCGTGGTCTGCACCGACCAGCTCACCAACGGCCCCTGTCCGACCCCGAGCGGAGCCCCCGCCGACTGGCCCCAGGCGCTGAACTCCTCGGTCGCCGGGGCGACCACCGGTGACCTCGGCAGCACCCGCACCCCGACCTACGTCCTGCTCGGCTCGAAGCTCTACTACGCCGCGATCAGCCGGGTCACGCTCGGGCTGATCGGCGTCGGCTGCATCGACCTCCAGACCCATTCGACTGCTCCGTCACCTCCGTCACCAACCAGGCGTCCGCCGTCACCAACGGCCAGCCACCCGTCACCTCCACCGCCGTCACCCTCCAGGTGACCCCGGGCACCCAGTGCACACCGATGCTGACGATCAACAAGGAGGTCTGCCAGTCCGACGACGCCGCCGACTGCGGCGCGGGCGGAGCCGGACCGTGGGGCAAGGAGGCCACCCTGCACAGAGGGAACGCACCCGCGGAACTCTGCGCTCCGGACAAGTGCCGGGCCTTCTGGCGGATCACGGTCACCAACACCGGCACCGTGGACCTGACCGGCATCACCCTCGACGACTCCCAGGAGCCGGCCTGCGTGGTGGCGGCGGGAACGTTCGACCTGGCGGCGGGGCAGACGAAGACGTTCCACTGCTCCAGCCTGATCAGCGAGGACACCGTCAACACGGTCAGCGCCTCCTACCTGCCGCCGGACTCCCCGCCGGGGACCGCACCCGTGACCACCGCGCCGTCCTCCGCTCTCGCCCGCTGCGAACCACCGTGCGAGAAGGACAAGTGCCACCACCACAAGCCCGGCCACGGCCACGGCCCGCACGACGGCGACCCGTACCTCCAGAACGGCGGCGGAACCTGGCCGTCCGCCGTCTCCTCCCTCCTTCCCTCCCTCACCGCCGACTTCCTCCCCTCCCCCACCACCGATCCGACCGTGACCGACCTGGGCTGGCTGCTGCCCATCCTGGTCGAGGCGGGCGGGACGACGGGCTGACCCCGAACCGGCCCGGACGGGCCGCAGGGTGGTGGCCGGGGCAGAACCTCCTCCCCGGCCACCACCCTTCGTGCGCTGCGCCAGGGGTGGCCTCGCCGTCCCTTCCGGGGTGCCGCCTCCCGCGCCCGGCGCGACCCCGGCGAGCGAGGGCGCCCGCCGGCGGATGCGAGGGGCTGGCCGGATCCCGCTGGCTCCGCTCCACCGAGGCACGGAGACCGCGAGCGGCGCGGACAGGACGGGAGGCGTGAAGGCGGAGTGAAGGATCTGTCGGCAGCCGCAGGGGCGTGGAACCGCCCTCCTTGCAGCAAGGACGGAGGCGAACCACTCCCCCGGCCGTACCGCTCCACCGACGCCGCGCAAGCCGAACCCGCCGATGTTTCAAGGACGTACGCATGTGGGCGAACCGGGCACCGCGGAGCCCGGACGGGGTCCGGCCGACGCCACCGGGCGAAGCGGATTACCGGCCAATGTGACCGGGGCGCTCTCTCGGTGGAGCGGACCGCGACCTAGACTCGGCGAAGCGGTGGCGCCCAGCCGGTATCGATCCGATCCGCGCCGTGCGCCCACGGGGGACCAGGCACATCCGCACCATCCCGCTTGAGCACGCTCGTCCGCTCGAGCACGCACGTCGCACTTCCGCGCTCTGCGCGGTGCCGCCGCACCGCCGGCGGACGGCGGCTCCTGGGGATCGTGTTCCTGTCATGGGCCGTCGTCGCGCATCCAGCCCACGTTCGGCACCGACCTGGTCCGACGATCCACCAGGTCGACCCCTTCGACTTCGACACTCTTCGGGAGACCTCCATGTCCGACCACCCGCAGGACGCCCTCGTGCTCGACGACCTCGACCTCGACCTGGGCGAGCTGACCATCACCGCGCTGCGTGACAGCATCGCGCTTCCGGAGGGCGGCGCGTCCACCAACGCCACCTCCTGCAACTCGTCCTCCAACTCCAGCATCGTGCACCCGCCGACGACGCAGTTCTGAGGACCGCCCACCGATCCGCACCAAGCCTGACCAGCCTTGACAAGCCCTGCCGAACGGTACTGAAGCACCACGGAACCCGGCGCGTTCCGATGCGAACGCGCCGGAACGCGCCGGGTTCCCCCGCTGCCCCGTCTGCTCACCGGAGGTCGCCCGCCGTGCCCAACCGTGCCCCGTCCCGGGCCCCCTCCCCGGCTCCGTCCGGGGCCGCGTCCGCGCCCGTGCCGCCGGCCCCCGTGCCACCGGCCCCGGCGTACGCCGCGGCCTACGCGCTGGTGCGCGCCGCCGTGCTCGCCCGGGCCGCGCAGTCCGCCCCCTCCGCTCTCGCACGGGACCTGCTGGCGCGGCTCACCGACGTGGAGGCCGCCGACGCCGCCCTCCGCCCCGTACTCGGCGACGACCTGTACGCCAGCCGGTCCGGACACGACGAGGAGTTCCACCGGCGGGTCGTCCTGCCGCTGCGCCGGGACCTGCACAACGGACGCACACCACGCGCCGCGCGGCTCGACCGGCTCGGCGACCTGCCCGCCCGGCTCCCCCGGCTCGCGCGGTGGCTGGAACTGCGGGAGCGGCGCGCCCGGCTGCTGGCCGAACTCGCGGCGGCCGTGCCGCCGGCGCTCTCGGCGGAACGGGCCGCGCTCGCCGAGGTGTGCCGGGAGCCCGCGTTCCGCCGCGCCGTCGCGCTGGGCAGCGCCGACCTGCTGCGCGCGGTGGTCAGCGCGTCGGACGCGGGCGCGGAGCGGTCGGGCCGGGCCCGCAAGGAGGAGGCCGGCATCCTGCGCCACGCGCTGCGGGCGACCGGCAAGACCAGCCCGCTGTCCTGGTTCACCGCGGTCGGCTGGGCCTCGGACTACCCGCTCCCGGGCACCGCGGGGACGGCTCCGCGCGCGGTCGTCCGCGTCAACCGGACCCTGGTCGGCGCGCTCGTCCTGGCCCTGCTCGACGAACCCCGGCGGGTCCGGAGCCTGCCGCACCGGATGACCAGCGCCGCCCGCGTCGACGCCGGACGGGCCCACTACCGTCGCACCCGGGTGGAGTTCGTCGGGGGCCGCCAACTCGCCACGCGCGAGGAGGAGGTGGAAGTCGGCGCCCGGCCGGAGCTGGCCCTGCTCGCCGCCCTCGCCGAGACGCCCGACCCGCCGGACCGGCTCGCCGCACGGCTCGCCGAGGCCCTCGGACGCCCCTGCGGCGACCCGGCGGTACGGCGGTTCGTCGAACAACTCCTCGACGCCGGGCTGCTGGTGCCCACCGAACCGGTCGGCCCGCAGAGCGCCGATCCGCTGGAACAGCTCGCCGTCTGGCTCCGGACCTGGCCCGAGGACGCCGGGCTGGTCCGCGGCCTCCGCCGGCTCGCCGACGACACGGCGGCGTACGCGTCCGCGCCCGCCGAGCGCCGACCGGGTCTGCTCGCCGAACTGGCCGCCGCCTGGCGCCGATTGCTCGCCGAGGCCGGCCGCCCCCTGCCCGACGGGGCCGCGCCGCTCACCGTACTCACCGAGGACGTCCACGCGCCCGCCCCGCCGCACCCCCGACCGAGCGCCGCGGACCGGGCCGCGCTCGGCGAACTCACCGCGCTGGCCGAGCTGTTCGACCATGGCCACCTGACCCGCCCGACGGCCCGGGACCGCTTCGTCGCCCGGTACGGCGTCGGCGGCGTCTGTTCCACGCCGTGGGAATTCGGCACCGACGTCGACAACGCCTGGACCGATGTTCCCGTCCCCGACGAAATCGCCTCACTGCGAAGGGAGTTCGTCGACCTTCCCGAGACGGACGGGGAGGTCGTGCTGCCGGCCGACCAGGTGCGCGCCCTGGCCGCCCGGCTGCCCGACTGGACGGCGGCCCGGCCACTCAGCTACTCCTGGTTCGTCCAACATGCGCCCACCGAGGGCCTGTTGTGCGTCAACCACGTCTACTCCGGCTGGGGCCGGTTCACCAGCCGGTTCCTCGACGCCACCGCGCCACAGGCCGCGGCCGAGGTCGCCCGGCAGATCCGCACCGGGCTCGGCGAAGGTGCGCGCGCCGCCCAGGTCCGCCCGGTGGGCGGCTTCAACGCCAACCTGCACCCGCTCCTGCTCGCCGAGGAGATCGGGCCCGACCACCGGTGGTCCACCCTCGCCGAGGCCGACCTCGACCTGGTCCACGACGTCGACAGCGACCAGCTCCGGCTCCGGCTGCGCTCCACCGGCGAGTACCTCGACGTCCTGTACCTGGGCTTCCTCTCCCCGATCATGCTGCCGCAGCGGCTGGCGCCCCTCGTCTCCGACCACCCGAACGGCATCGTCGCCTTCCCGTCCCTGCTGCCCCGCACGACCCTGTCCGCTCCCGGCGGCACCGTCACCCGCACACCGCGGCTGCGCCACCGGCACGTCGTCCTGGCCCGCCGCCGCTGGCACCTCCCGGCCGAGGTCCTCGACGCCCTGCGGGCCGACCTCGCCGCCGACCCCACTGCCGACCCCGCCGCCGGTCCCGGCCCGGACGGCGTCCCGGTCGCCGCCGTCGCCCGCTGGCGCGCCCTGCTCGGCCTGCCCGAGCAGCTCTTCCTCCACCCCATGACGCGGCCCGCCGAGAACGCCCCGTCCGTCGAGGCCTTCCTCGACCGGCTCCGAGCGCCCAAGCCCCAGCCCGTCGACCTCGGCAACCCGCTCCACCTCCGGCACCTGGGCCGCTGGCTCGCCCGCCACCCGGACGGCGCCGTGCTGGAGGAGGCCCTGCCCCTCATCGGCGGGCAGCCGGAACCGACGCGGACGGTCGAACTCGTCCTGGAGACCTACCGCCCGGCCCGGCCCGCCCCCGCCCGTACCCCTGCCCACCCCGTGTCGTCCGTACCGCCGGTACGGCACCGAGGAGCCACCCGATGAGCGAGCCCATGAACGAACCGGTGAGCGCTCCGACCGTCCACCCCACGCCCCCGACCGCCCGCGACGTGATCCTCTACCACTACCAGCCCAGCAAGGCACGCGCCCTGCGCGAGGCCGTCCTGCCGCTGGCACGGCGGGCGACGGAGCAGGGGCTGTGCGCGCACGTCGAACGGCACTGGCGGTTCGGGCCGCACCTGCGGCTGCGGCTGGAGGGGCCGGCCGAGCGGGTGGCCGCCGTGGCGGAGGAGTCCGCCCAGGCGCTGCGGGCGTGGGCCGCCGCGCACCCGTCGGTCGCCGACCGCACCCCGGAGCAACTGCTCGCCGAGGCCGCCCTCGCCGGCCGGGCCGAGCTGATCGCCCCGCCGTACGGCCCGCTGGTGCCGGACAACACCGTCCGGGTGGTGCCCGTCGACCCGGCCGCGACGGCCGACCTGCAAGCCCTGCTCGGGGCCGAACCGGCCGCGCTGCGCGATGAGTTGATGCGCGACGGGCTGCCCGCGATCGCGTCGGCCTGCGAGTTCCTCGGGGAGCACGGCGACACCGCGCAGGCCCGGGTGCAGCTGGTGGTCACGGCGCTGGCCGCGCACGCGAGCACCCACGCGGACGGGCTGATCGGCGGGCACTACTCCTTCCTCTCCCACCTGGAGGACTTCCTCGTCCACGAGGACCCCGACGGCCGCGTGCGCGCGGCCTTCGACCGGCGCTGGGAGCGCGGCGGCCCCGCGGCCACGGAGCTGGTCCACCGCGTCGCGGCCGGGGGCACCCGGGGCTGGGAGCGGGACTGGGCGCGCTGGTCGGCGACGGCCTGGCACCGGGCCGAGCAGCTGCTGGCGGCCGGGGCCGACCTCTCCGGCCGCGGCGAGGAGTACCGGGCCCGCGCGTCCGCCCTCGGCGACCCGGCCACCGCCGAGCGCTGGGACTTCGAACTGCGCACCCGCTACAGCGATTTCCACCGGACACTGACACGCCTCGACCCCGACGGCACGCTGTTCAGCCGCACCCACTACCTGATCTACCGGACCAGCACCAACGCCCTGTACCGGCTCCTCGCGATCTGCGACGTCCGGCCGGTGGAACGCTACCTGGCCGCGTACCTCCTCGTGCGCAGCGTGCCCGAGCTCACCGGACACCGGTGGCAGGACTACCTCGCCGGGGTGAGCGCCGCGCTCGAGGAGCCCGCCGAAGGCCATCACTGACCGCCGCCCTCGCGGCCCGACGCGGCCCGTCGGGTCCCGCGACAGCCCGCGACAGCCCGCGGCACGGGCGGAAGCCCGGCGGGCGCGGGCCGGGCGCTCAGCTGTGGTTGACGATGATGTAGATGCCCCAGCCGATCGCGGCGAGGACCACCGCGAAGCACACCGCGGCGACGGAGTAGCCGAGCGCCCCGGCGGTGCGGCGGGAGACCCCGGCCTCGTCGATCCCGACGGGTGGGTAGAGGGCGCGCACACCGATGGCGAACAGCGCGGGAAGGCCGGCGCCGGCGAGGAATCCGACCACGATGATCTTCCAGAGCGCGTCGAGGTCGATCCAGGAGGTCACGGGGCCACCTCGTCGGTGGCGGGCACCGGCTCCGGGATGACCGAGCCGGTCCACGCGGCGTTGACGTTCTCCGGGGTGACGGCCGGGTGGCGGGATGCGAGGAAGAAGGCGATCGAGGCCAGCACCAGGACGACGAAGATGGTCACGACGCCCGCGGTTCCGCCGATCCCGTTGGCGACCCAGTAGGCCAGCGCCCCGACCAGCCCCGCGGCCGGGAGGGTGAGCACCCAGGCCACCACCATCCTGCGGGCGAGGTTCCACCGGACGACCGCGCCCTTCTTGCCGACCCCCGATCCGAGGATCGACCCGGTGGCGACGTGGGTGGTGGAGAGCGAGTAGCCGAAGTCGGCGGAGCAGAGGATGACCGCGGCCGAGGCCGACTCGGCGGCCATCCCCTGCGGCGGTTCGATCTCCACCAGCCCCTTGCCCAGTGCCCTGATGACCCGCCAGCCGCCGATGTAGGTGCCCAGCGCGATGGCCGTGGCGCAGGAGGCGATCACCCACGTCGGGGACTTCGCCCCGGTGCTGAGCGTTCCGTTGGCGATCAGGGCCAGTGTGATGACGCCCATGGTCTTCTGCGCGTCGTTGGTGCCGTGGGCGAGCGAGACCATGCAGGCCGAGCCGACCTGCCCGCTCCGGAAGCCATGGGTGCGCGGGCCCTCGGCGACGTTCCGGGTGACCCGGTAGACGAGGTAGGTGCCGAGCGCGGCGACCGAGCCTGCGATGAACGGCGACAGCGCGGCCGGCACGATCACCTTGTCGACCAGGCCCTGCCACTTCACGGCGGAGGTGCCGGCCGCCGCTATGGTCGCCCCGACCACGCCGCCGATCAGCGCGTGCGAGGAACTCGACGGGATCCCGACGTACCAGGTCGTCAGGTTCCACAGGATGCTGCCGGTCAGGCCGGCCATGACCACGGTCAGCGTCACGTCGTGGCTCTGCACCAGACCGCCGGCGATCGTGGCGGCGACCGCGGTCGACAGGAACGCGCCCACCAGGTTCAGCACCGCCGAGACGCCGACCGCCACACGCGGGGGGAGCGCGCCGGTGACGATCGAGGTCGCCATGGCGTTGCCGGTGTCGTGAAACCCGTTGGTGAAGTCGAAAGCCAGCGCGGTGGCCACCACCAGCGCCAGAACCACGTCGTTGCCGGTCACGGGTCCGAACCTAACCCGCCGAGCGCCGCCGCCCCGCTCCCCCGCCACCCGCACGGGGCCGGGCGGGGGCGGACATCATCCGACCGGACCAGCGCCCCGCACGCCCGATGTCCGTGCCGAGGCCGAGGCGGGCCGCAGCGGATCGTGCCGACCGGCCCGGCCGATGCCCGACAGGACCGTGTCCGCGCCTTCGACCACCCCCGCCACCTCCCCCGGGTCGAGCGCGTTCGCCCGCACCACGGTCAGCTCCGGATGCCGCACCGCCAACCGCGCCGGATCGCGGACGACGGCGCTGACCCGCAGCCCGAGCGGGCCTCCCTCCGGCGGCGAAGACCCTCTTCCCGGAACCCCGCCGTCACTCTCCGCCGCCCGACGGGACTGCCACCCGGTCAATAATCGAGTGTCGCCGATCAGTTAGGGCCTGATAGCGTCCCGGACGTGGCAAAGCTGAACCAGATCATCGCCGTTGAAAAGGGCGTCAAGTCGAAGTCCTTCCAGGAGCTGACGCAGGCCCACCAGGACCTGCAGAAGCCCGCGCTGCTGGCCGGGATCTCCCGCACCTACCAGCCCAAGGACGAGGAGGGCGAGCAGCTGCCGCCGGAGTCGACCCGGGTGCAGCTGAAGGCCGAGGACATCCTGCGGTCCACCGCGCAGACCCTCACCCGGCTGTTCGACGTGACGGCCACCAAGGACTGGGCCAACATCGGTGCCGGCGCCGACGTCGTGGTCGACGGCCAGGTGCTCCTCGCCCAGGTGCCGGTCCCGTACCTGCTCTTCCTGGAGAAGCAGCTCACCGACCTCTTCACCTTCGTGAAGAAGCTCCCGGTGCTGGACGCCTCCGAGTCCTGGAACCTCGACCCGTCCACCGACGCCTGGAAGACCGAGCCGGTGCGCACCATCCGGACCAAGAAGGTGCCGCGCAACCACGTCAAGGCCGAGGCCACGGAGAAGCACCCGGCCCAGGTCGAGGTCTACTACGAGGACATCGCGGTCGGCTACTGGACCACGGTCAAGTTCTCCGGCGCACTGCCGGCCCGCCGGGTGAACGAGCTCGCCGAGCGGGTGGAGAAGCTCCAGCAGGCCGTCAAGTTCGCCCGCGAGGAGGCCAACGCCGTCGAGGTCACCGACAAGAGGGTGGGCGACGCCGTCTTCGGCTACCTGTTCCGGTAGCCCCACGATCGCCCGCCCGGGGAGCCGGGCGGGTGCACCGGGCGCGTCGAATTCCCTGTCCGGGGAGCCGGGCGGGAAGGATGCGCTGCACGGTGCGAAAAGCTGACACTGACGTTGAAGCTGACCAGGGGTCACAGTGGAGGTTCGAGTCCTCCCCCCGGAACCACCGGCCGGGGTAGCCCAAGCAGGCAGAGGCAGACCCCCTGAATCTCAGACTCTCGCTCCAGTCTCAGCATTCGCCGCCGAACACCGGATCGACCGGGCGCGGACGAACATCGACGAATGCAGGTTCAAGTCCTGTCTGTGCCGCTCCGTGGCACGGTAGTTCAAAGGTAGAACGCGTCGATTTCAAGCTGATCCGCGGCCCTTAAACGTGCCGGTGTGAGCAATTGGGCGGCAAACAGGGGCCCGGGAGCAGGCTACGCTCCCGGGTCCTCTCACGTTTCCGGGTCCTCTCACACTCCCGGCCCGTCCGACACGCAGGACCGCCGAGGACATCGCGGCCGGACGCACCGGGGTCGGCTACCACGCCCCGGCCCGGCGCCGACGGCGGAGGGCCAGGCGAAGGGCGAGGCGGAGGCGGCCGGTGGTGGGGCGGCCGGCGAGGACGGCCTCGAAGCGGCGGTGATCGCGGGCCGCACGGAGCACCGCGACATCGTGGGTTCCGGGGGCCGGCGGGGCCGGCTCGGCGTGCTGGGCGGCCCGGTAGGTGTCGAAGAGGTGCTGCTGCAGTGCGTTCATGTGCCCACCGTGCACCCCGGCCACCCCACAAGTCCCGCCGATTGACGACCCCCGTCAAATGACGGGACGGCTCCCCCCGCCCGACCCGGCCCGGGAGCGGCCCTGCACCATAGGGGGGTGAGCGTGACCATTGACATCACCGGACTGCCGCACGAGCGGATCACCTTCTGCCCCTCGCCCCTGGCCGAACTGAGCAACGCGCTGCACGCGCTGGCCGAGCCCGCCCACCACGCCCGGCTGCAGGCGTGGACGACGACGACCGCCGCCGCGCTCGAACCGGAACTGGCCGACCGGCTGCTGGAGGCCGACTTCATGTGGAGGTCGACGCGCTCCGACTTCCTGATGCCGGCCCGGCCCCGGGACACCCTCGCCGAGGAGCTGGACGACCTCGACCGCATGGACGACGAGAAGTTCGTCGGCGCGGCCCTGGAGATCTCGTGCAGCATCAGCCACTACCCCAAGGGCCTGCCGTCCCCACTGGTCGACGCATCGTCACGGCGCCGCGCGCTCGACCTGGCGGCGGCCCGAGGCCCGCGCCAGGCGGCGTTCGTCGAGCGGATGCTCGCCGAACCCACCGCCATGCGCGCCTGGATCCGGCGCCTGCTGGAGGACTGCGACCAGGCGTTCTTCGCCGACACCTGGCGCCGGGTCCGCGTCCAGCTCGCCGCCGACGCCCAGCACAAGACCGAGCTGCTGCGCCGCAAGGGCCTGGCGGAGGCGCTCACGGCGGCGTCGCCGGCGCTGAGCCTGGAGGAGGACGAGCACGGCAGCCGGATCGTCGTCGACAAGCTCGTCCAGGGCCGCACCGAGGCCCGCGGCACCGCCCTCACCCTGCTGCCGACCGTCTTCGGCTGGCCGCACCTCTTCACCCTGTACGGGCCGGGCTGGCAGCCCGTGATCCAGTACCCGGCCGCCACCCGCGAGGTCGGCGGCACCGAGCCGGTGGAGACGGTCAAGCTGCGCCTGGACGCGCTGACCCATCCAGTGCGGATGAGCCTCTGCCGCAACCTCGCACGCGGCGCGTACTCGACGAGCGAGCTGGCCGACGCGTACGGCATCACCGCCCCGGAGGTCTCCCGCCACCTCGCCGTGCTGAAGAAGGCCGGGCTGGTCCGCACCCAGCGCCGGGGCCGTTACGTCCTCCACCAGCTCGACATCCCGGTGGTGGCCCGGCTGGGCAGCGACTTCCTGGAGTCCGTGCTGCGGTGAGGTCGGCCGGGGAACGCTGGTGGGCCCCGTCCGTGACCGTGGGTGATGACGCTACTGGGCTCAGCCGGATTGCCGGGCACCCCCGGGCCCGGAAGGCTGGGGCCCGGGGGAAGCATCCGGCACACCAGGAGTCCTCGCAGATGTCCCCGAAAACGTTCTCCCCGAAGGGGATGGCCGCCGTCGCCGTGGGCCTCGCCGGCATTCTCGCCCTCGCCCACGTCGCCTTCGCGGGCGCCGCCGTCACCATGAACATGAGCACCGGAAGCGCCGAGTGCACGCTGTCCTGGGCGAAGGACGGTGTCACCTTCAAGGCCCTCACCCCGGGCGGCAGCACCTCGTCCTTCCGGGACGTCAACGCCACCGGGACGGTCACCATCGACCTCACCGCCGTCGGCAACCCCGTCTCCCTGGCGAACTCCGTCTACATCCGTACGGCGGCCAAGGGCGGATTCACCCTCACCGACGCCGCCGGCCACTACGTGCAGGTCTCCAACCTCGAAGGCAGCCTCTCCGGCGACAGCACGTTCGTCGTGCAGACCAGCAGCGACCCGGCGGGTGCCCGCATCCCGGTGTACGACATCCCCACCCGGCCCGAGATCAGCCCCGACGTGCAGTCCGTGGTCCCGCCCCGGGTCGACCTCGCGCTCTCCGACATCAGGATGAGCGTCCTGCCCGAGTTCGCCGCGGTCATGAACCAGACCTTCGGCGACGGCACCATCCAGCCCGGCGACCAGCTCGGCACCTGCACCGCCGAGACCACCTCCTGATCCGCCCGCCGACAGCGGTACCCGCGACGCGCCGGTGCCCCGGGAGGAGCCTCCCGGGGCACCGGCCCTCACGCCATCGGCGTACGCGCCGTCAGCAGATCCGCGGCAGCTGTTCGCCCATCGGCAGGTCGACCACGCGGGTGCCGCCGAAGCCGGTGCGGGCCACGACCATCCCCGGGTGCTCCTCGACGCACTCGCCGATCACCACCGCCTCCGCGCCGAGCGGGTGGGCGCGCATGGCGGCGAGCACGGCGTCCGCCGAGCCGCGCGGGACGAAGGCGACGAGCCGGCCCTCGTTGGCGATGTACATCGGGTCCAGGCCCAGCACCGCGCAGGCGTTGGCCACCGCCTCCGGAACGGGGACGGCGCTCTCGCTGAGCACGACGCCCACCCCGGCCGCGGCCGCGATCTCGTTGAGCGCCGCCGCCAGGCCGCCCCGGGTGGGGTCGCGCAGCACGTGCAGGTCGGCCGTGGCCGCGAGCATCGCCTCGACCAGGCCGCCGAGCGCCGCGCTGTCGCTGCGCACGTCGACGCCGAACTCCAGCCCTTCCCGGACGCTCATGATCGCCACACCGTGCAGCCCGATCGGGCCGCTGACGATCACCACGTCGCCGGGCCGGGCGCGCTGGGGCCGGATGTCGACCCCGGCCGGGACGAGCCCGATGCCCGCCGTGTTCAGGTAGATGCCGTCGCCGTGCCCGGCCTCGACCACCTTGGTGTCCCCGGTCGCGATCTCGACCCCGGCGGTACGGGCGGCGGCGCCGATCGCCCTGGCGACCCGGTCCACCACGGCCGTCTCCACCCCCTCCTCCAGGATGAAGCCGCAGGAGAGGTAGGCGGCCCGGGCGCCGCTCATGGCGAGGTCGTTGACCGTGCCGTTGACGGCGAGGTCGCCGATGCAGCCGCCGGGGAAGAACAGCGGCCGCACCACGTAGGAGTCGGTGGAGAAGGCGAGCCGGGCGCCGCCCAGCTCCAGCACGGCGGAGTCGCCGAGCCCGGCGAGCAGCGGACCGCCGAAGGCCGGCGCGAAGAGGTTCTGCACGAGTTCGGCGGAGAGCGCCCCGCCGCCGCCGTGGCCCATCACCACCCGGGGGTGGTCGCGCAGCGGCAGCGGGCAGCTCCAGCCGGAGAAGTCGGGCCGCTCGGCGCCCGGTTCGACGGGCGGTCCGGAGAGCGCTCGGGTGGGCGGTCCGGCCAGAGCTTCGGTGAGCAGTTCGGTGTCAGCCAACGCGGCTCGCCTCCTCGACCCGGACGGACGTCGTACCCGGCACGCCCAGCCGCCGGTACAGGTAGTACGCCGCGCACGCCCCTTCGCTGGACACCATCGTGGCGCCGAGCGGCGTGCGCGGTGTGCAGACGGTGCCGAAGGCCTCGCACTGGTGGGGCTTCAGCAGGCCCTGGAGCACCTCGCCGCTGCGGCACTCGGCGGGTTCGCGGGTGGTGATCCCGGCGACGTCGAAGCGGTGCTCGGCGTCGTGGTCCCGGTAGCGCGGCGAGAGCCGCCAGCCGCTGCGCGGGATCGTCCCGATGCCCCGCCAGGCGCGGTCGGCGACCTCGAAGACGTCCTCCAGCATGGCGCGGGCCGCCGGGTTGCCCTCCGGGCGGACGGCCCGCGGGTAGGCGTTGTCGACGGTGTGCTCCCCGCGTTCCAGCTGCCGTACGGTACGGCGGATGCCTTCCAGGATGTCCAGCGGTTCGAAGCCGGTGACGACGATCGGCACCCGGTGGCGCTCCGCGAGCGCAGGGTACTCGGCGGTGCCCATCACGCTGCAGACGTGTCCGGCGGCGAGGAAGCCCTGGACCCGGCAGTCCGGGGAGTCCATGATCGCCTCGATCGCGGGGGGCACCCGGACGTGCGAGACCAGCATGCTGAAGTTGCGCAGCCCCTGCTTCCTGGCCAGGTGGACGGCCATGGCGTTCGGCGGGGCGGTGGTCTCGAAGCCGATGCCGAAGAAGACCACCTCCTTGTCCGGGTTCTCCCGGGCGATCCGCAGGGCGTCGAGCGGGGAGTACACCACCCGGACGTCGCCGCCCTCGGCGCGGACCCGGAAGAGGTCCCGGTCGGTGCCGGGCACCCGCAGCATGTCCCCGAAGGAGCAGAAGACCACTCCCGGCCGGGCGGCGATCGCCAGTGCCCGGTCGATCATGTCCAACGGGGTGACGCACACCGGGCAGCCCGGCCCGTGGATCAACTCGACTTCCTCCGGCAGGAGTTGGTCGATGGCGTGCCGGATGATGCTGTGCGTCTGGCCGCCGCAGACCTCCATCAGCGCCCACGGCCGGGTGACCGTCGCCCTGATGTCGGCGAGCAGCCCGGCCGCCAGCTCGGGGTTGCGGAACTCCTCCAGGTACTTCACCGTCCGGCCTCCTCAGCCTCTGCCCCTGCCCCTGCCCCTGCGGCTTCCCAGGGGTCGCCGAACTCCTCCTGCAACAGCCCGAGTTCCTCGAAGAGGGCGAGGGTGCGCCGGGCCGACTCCTCGTCCAGGCGCTGCAGCGCGAACCCCACGTGGACGATCGCGTACTCCCCCACCGCCAGGTCGGGCAGGTACTCCAGGCAGACGTCCTTGACCACGCCGCCGAAGTCCATCACCGCCATCCTGGTCCCGTCCCGCTCCCCGATCTCCGTCACCCTGCCGGGCACCGCCAGGCACATCCGCGCTCACTCCTCTCGGGCGGCCGACGACCGGGCGGCCACCATCAGCTGACCCAGCGCCAGCCCTCCGTCGTTGGGCGGCACCCGGCGGTGCCGCAGTACGGTGAAGCCGTCCTCCCCGAGGCCGCTCGCGCAGGCCGAGGAGAGCAGCGCGTTGGCGAAGACCCCGCCGCTGAGCGCCACCGTGGTGGTGCCGTGCCGTTCCCGGGCGGCGGCACAGACCCGCCGGACCAGTGCGGCCACCGCGCGGTGGAAGCGGGCGGCGACCAGCCCCGCGGGCGCACCCGCGGTCACGTCGGCCACCACCGCGGCCAGCACCGGCCCGGGGTCGGCGATCCAGCCGTCCGCCGGGGCCTCCGGGGCCGCCGACAGGCCGAACGCGTAGCCGTCCGCCGGGACCCTCGGAGCCGCCGACAGGGCGAACTCGCAGGCCGCCGCCTCCAGTTCGACCGCCGCCTGGGCCTCGTAGCCGGCCCGCTGGCAGATCCCGGCGAGCGAGGACACCGCGTCGAACAGCCGGCCCATGCTGGAGGTCGGCGCGCAGTTCAGGTTCCGCTCCAACTGCCGTTCCAACAACCGTAGTTCCTCGCCCTCGCAGGCCCGGACCGGCGGCAGCTGCGGCAGCCGGGGCAGCCCGGCGGCGCGCAGGTGGGCGAGCGCCGTCCGGTAGGGGCGCTCGACGGCCGCGTCGCCGCCGGGCAGCGGCACGTACCGGAGGTGGGCGAGGCGGCGGAACCCGTCGTAGTCGGCCAGCAGCACCTCGCCGCCCCAGATCGCGCCGTCCTCGCCGTAGCCGGTGCCGTCGAAGGCCACCCCGAGCACCGGCCGGCCGCCGTCCAGGCCGTGCTCGGCCATCACCGCGGCGACGTGGGCGTGGTGGTGCTGCACCCGGTGCACCGGCCGGCCGGCGGCCGTCCGCTCGGCGTGCCGCAGCGAGCGGTAGCCGGGGTGCCGGTCGGCGGCCAGCAGTTCGGGCCGCACGCCCGTGACCGAGCCGAGTTGCTCGACCGCCCGGTCGAAGGCCCGCAGGGTGGCCAGGTCGTCCATGTCACCGATGTGGCCGGACAGCCAGGCGTAGCCGTCCCGGGCCAGCGCGAAGGTGTTCTTGAGGTCTCCGCCGACGGCCAGGACGGGTCGGACGGGCACCGGCAGCGGGATCGGCAGCGGCGCGTACCCGCGCGAACGGCGCAGCGGCAGCTGTTCCCCGTCCACCACCCGCACCACCGAGTCCTCGCACGGGACGTGGATGGGCCGGTCGTGGGTGAGCCAGCCGTCGACCAGCGGGGCGAGCCGCTCCAGCGCCTCCCGGTCCTCGGTGACGATCGGCTCGCCGGAGAGGTTGGCGCTGGTCATCACCAGCAGGTCCGGCCCGGGGGCGGCGAGCAGCAGGTGGTGCAGCGGGGTGTACGGGAGCATCACCCCGAGGTCGGGGCTGCCCGGGGCCACCCCCTCGGGCACCGGCAGGCCCGTGCGGCGGAGCAGGACGATCGGCCGTACGGGCCCGGTGAGCAGTTCCCGCTCGACCGGGCCGACGGGGAGCAGGCGTTCGACGGTGGCGAGGTCGCGGGCCATCACGGCGAAGGGCTTGTGGGCGCGCCGCTTGCGCCGGCGCAGCAGGGCGACGGCGGCGGGGTCGCGCGCGTCGCAGGCGAGGTGGTAGCCGCCGATGCCCTTGACGGCGAGGATCGCGCCGTCGGCGAGCAGCCGCCGGGCCTGCGCCAGGGCCCGTTCCCCGGCCAGTCGGGTCCGTCCGGGCTCGGTCAGCGCGAGGGCGGGCCCGCAGGCGTGGCAGGCGACGGGCTGGGCGTGGAAGCGGCGGTCGGCGGGGTCGGTGTACTCCCGGGCGCAGTCCGGGCACATCGGGAAGCCGGCCATGGTGGTGTTGGCCCGGTCGTACGGGAGGCCGGTGACGATGGTGTGCCGGGGGCCGCAGTTGGTGCAGCTGATGAAGGGGTGCCGGTGGCGCCGGTCGGCCGGGTCGGCGAGTTCGGCCAGGCAGTCGGCGCAGGCGGCCGTGTCGGGCGGGATTAGGGTGGTGCGGGGGCCGTCGGGACTGGACGGGACGATGCGGAAGCCGGTGGCGCCGGTGGCGGCGAGCGGGGCCTGCTCCACCGAGTGCACCTGGGCGAGCGGCGGGGCGTCGCCGGCCACGCGGCGGCAGAAGGCGTCCAGGGCGTCCGGGCTGCCCTCGACCTCGACCAGGACGCCCTCCCCGGTGTTGGTGACGGTGCCGGCCAGGCCGAGTTCACCGGCCAGCGTGTGGACGAACGGGCGGAAGCCGACCCCCTGCACCAGGCCGCGGACGGCGACCCGCCGGCGGTCGAGGCCGGGGTGACCGGCCGTCACGCGTTCTCCCCCGCGGCGGAGTGGGCGTGCTGGTGGCCATGGCCATCCCCGTGCCCGTGCCCGTGCCCGTGGTCGTGGTCGTGGTCGTGGTCGTGATCATCCCCGTGCCCGTGGTCGTGCGGCACCGCCGCCGACATCACCGGCCAGTGCGGTTCGGCCCCGTCCAGCACGGCCAGCGCCCGGTCCAGCAGCGCCCCGACGCCCTCGCCCGTCCGGGCGGAGGTGTGGAGCACCGTCACCCCGGGGTTGACCCGCTGGACGTTGGCCAGGAACGCCGCCTCGTCGAACTCGGCCGCCGCGGCGAGGTCCGCCTTGGTCACCAGCACCAGGTTGGCCAACCCGAAGGCCGTCGGGTACTTGAGCGGCTTGTCCTCGCCCTCGGTCACCGAGGCCAGCACCACCCGCAGCGTCTCGCCGAGGTCGTAGGCGGCCGGGCAGACCAGGTTGCCGACGTTCTCGACGAACAGCAGGCGACAGTCGGCCGGCAGCCAGCCGTCCAGGTGCCCGGCGAGCATCCGCGCCTCCAGGTGGCAGAGCCCGTCGGTGAGCACCTGCTTCACCGGGGCGCCCGAGCGGGCCAGCCTGCGGGCGTCGTTCTCGGTGGCGAGGTCGGCGGTCAGGGCGGCGACCTTCACCCCGCGCCGCCGGGCCAGCGCCAGCTCGGCCTCCAGCAGCGCGGTCTTTCCGCTGCCGGGGCTGGACAGCAGGTTCACCGCGACCGTCCCCCGCGCGTCCAGCACCTCGCGCAGCCGGCGGGCGCTGTCGTCGTTGCGGGCGAGGACCGCCTGACGGAGGTCGACCGTGCGGCACATCGGCATCAGCCTTTCTGTTCGGCCCGGACGTCCCGGACCTCGGCCCGGACGTCCCCGGCTTGGGCCCGGACGTCCCCGGCTTGGGCCCGGACGTCCCCGGCTTCGGCCCACTGGACGTCGAGGATCTGCAGCTCGCGGCCGGCCAGCAGCTCGACGCCGCCACCGCCGCAGCAGCTCGGGCAGCCGAGGTCCGGCGGCATGCCGACCGCCCACTCGACCGCGCAGGGGGTGCAGCGGGCCCGGGCCGGGACGGATTCGGTCTCCAGCACCGCGCCCGCCACCAGCGTTCCGGCGCAGGCGAGTTCGAAGCAGAAGTCGAGGGCCTCTGGTACCACACCGGCCAGCTCCCCCACCCGCAGGCGTACGCGCGCCACCCCGGGGGCCCCGTGTTCGCGCGCGGCCGTGTCCACCTGCTCGACGACGGCTTCGGCGATCGACATCTCGTGCATGGGTCCCTTCCCGGGCCGGGCGCGGCAACGCGCCCCATTACAGGGCGCGGTGGCGGCGTCGGCCCGCAGCCGCGCCGCCACCGCACGCGGGGCTGCGCCGTTCGCAGCAACGCGCGCCCCGCATCGCGTCACGTACGGTCGCATCCGTCTACATCCGGGAGATGTGCAGGTACCGCTTGATGTCCGGCAGGCTCTGCCAGAGCAGTGCGCCGATTGCCGCCAGCAGGGCGACGCAGAACAGTTTCCTCAGCATGGTGTTGTCTCCTTCTCCGGCTGCGCGGCCTCGTCCACGACCCGCAGGACCACTCGGACCGCCTCCTCCACGGCGGCGGCGACGGGCTCGCTCAGCCCGATGCCTTCCTCCAGCGAGGCCGGCTCGCAGCCGACCACCAGCACCCGCTCGGGCGGCCGGCCGCCGGTGCCGGCGGCGAGCGTGGCCAGCAGCGCCAGGACGGCGTCCGGCCCCATTCGGTGCCCGTCCAGGACCGGTACCTCCAGCGGCCGGCCGGCGTCCGCCTCGATCAGGTAGACGGTGCCGGGCACCCCGCCCCGGCAGGTGGCGTCCACCAGGACGGCGGTGCGGTGGCCGTCGAGCAGCCGGTACGCGAGGTCCACGCCGCGCACGCCGACGTCGGCCACCTCGACGCCGGCCGGCAGCGGGTGGGCGGACAGCCGCCGTACGGTCTCGACCCCGAAGCCGTCGTCGCCGAGGAAGATGTTGCCCACCCCGGCGACCAGCACCGTCGAGCCCGTCACGCCCCCTCCGGTCGCCCCCGTCACGCCCTGGGCGCTCGGACCCGTCACGATCCCTCCAGCGGCGTGACCTCGTCGGGCTGGAAGTAGCGGAAGCGCCCCTGGGCCCGCCACAGGTCGGCGCCCGGGTCGTCCTCCACCGTGACGGCCAGGTGCACCGAGCCGTCGAGGTCGTGCAGCACCGCCTCCACGATGCCGGTCCGCCCGTCCAGGAAGAGGTCCTGGGCGTCGGTGCGCCGCAGGCCGGGCCGCAGCAGCACCCGGCTGCCGGCACCGACCTCGTGGCCGTCGACCAGCACCCGGTCCCGTTCGGGGTCCACCTCCGGGTCGGCGCCCGGGTCCCACCAGGGCTGTTCGGCCCCTTCGGCGCCGCCGCCACCGGTGACCTCGCGCAGCCCGCGGATCGCCCCGTGCAGCCGCTCCAGAACCTCTGGGGGCATGGACTCGGCCAGGTCGATCACCGCGCCGGCCCGCTCGTCGGTGCCGCGGGCCTCCCGTTTCTCCTCCTCGGTCAGGGCGGCCGTCCGCAGCGCGAGGATCTCGTCGATCTCGGTGGCGTCGTACAGCGTGCCGAGGCTCTCCGGGGCGACCCGCGGGTGGTCCTCCAGGATGATCGGCGAGGACAGCACCACCCCGCGCTCGGCCTCCGGCCCGGCCAGGACCGGCCAGGTGCGCTCGTTGCGGCACCGCTCGACCGCCGGGCGGGCCCACTCGGGCGGGTCGGTGACGGACAGGAAGGGGCCGTACTCCAGCCCGAGCAGCAGGTGGGCGGAGACCAGCGAGCGCGGCAGCGCCTGGTCGCGGGTGGCCCCGCGGGGCGGCCGCCAGGGGGAGGTGTTCTCCAGCTCCACGGTCAGCTTCTGCGCCCGGTAGGGGCCGGGCACCTCCTCGGCCCGCAGCCAGAGCAGTCCGTCGACCTGTTCGCGCCGCCGCACCAGCCGGCCGACGACGGCGCCGTCCTCGTGCACCAGCCCGGTCTCGCCGACGCCGGGCAGCCGGAACGGCCGCTGCACCCCTTCGCCCTCCAACTCCTCGACCGGGACCAGGATTTCGACCCGCTCCTCGACTCCCTCGTCCCACTCGACGAGGTCCCGGTCGGCCAGCTCCAGCCGCTCCACCGACTCGAAGCCGGCGGCGGTGGCCCGTTCGACGGTGCGCCGCTGGACCCGCAGGAAGCGCAGCTCGACCGCCAGCCGGTCCCCGCCGCGCGCCTCCATCAGGCACTCGGTGCGCTGGTGGGAGTGCTCGCCGCCCACGGCGGTGTACTCGGGCGGCACCAGGACGCCGAACTGCCAGCGCAGCCGGTTCTTGGCCGCCGAGGCGCGGTACGGGTAGAGCACGTAGCCCTCCAGCAGCACCGCGTCGGCGATCTGCCGGGCGGCCGCGAAGCCGCGCTCGATCCGCTCCGGGAAGCCGCTCACCGGACCGTCCCCTCGACGGCGGCCGCCGCGAGCAGCTCGCGCACCGTCGCCTCCCAGGAGGGCAGGGCCCGCCGGGAGCGGTAGGCCAGCAGCTCGTCCATGACGTCCTCCGGCAGCCGCAGCCAACCGCTGCCGGGGAAGTGCCGGTCGATCGCCTCCCGCCACACCCGGACCGGCATCCGCACCCTGGCCTCCCGGTCCCAGGAGACCGGGCTGACCTGGAAGCCGCCGGGGCCGGCGAAAGCGGTGCCGGAGAAGAGCAGCAGCAGCGGCACCTCGCCGCCGTCCAGCGCCCGGAAGTAGCGGGCCGAGGCGACGTCCTGGTCGTAGGTGCAGGGCACCGCGAGGTCGATCTCCGTCCCGCCGGTGAAGCCGGGCACCAGCAGCGGGACGGTGGCGAACTGGACCGGGTTGAGCGTGGTCGCCCAGCGCCGCCGCTCGCCGAACAGATCGGCCAGCCGCTCGCCCTCGGCGTCGCCGTACGGCCGGCGGCCCGGTTCGATCCGCAGCTGGCACTGGAGGGCGAGGGCGTGCACCCGGGTGTCGGCCGGGGCCGTGACGCGCAGCCGGAACACCAGGGTCGGCCCGGCCGCGTACGGGTCGGAGCGCACGCCGGTGCAGTCGAAGCCGAGCGCCGTCACGCCGTCACCTCCGCGGGCAGCGGGCGGGCCCGGTCGGCCAGCCGGGCGAAGAACGCGTCGAGTTCGGCCCGCGCCTCGGCGCCGCCGTCGAAGCCGTGCCAGCACCGCCGCAGCCGCCCGACCAGCTCGTAGCAGACGTCGATCGGCACCAGGAAGCACGCCACGCCCTCCTCGGTGCGGCGCAGCAGCAGCGCCTCCACGTCCGGTTCCAGGGCGTCGGCCAGTCGGCTGCCGCCGAGGGCGCGCTGCCAGGCCCGCTCGTCCAGCTCGCTCTCGGTGGCGCCGGCCGGGCCGGGGTAGAAGGCGAGCAGCTGGTCCATCACCGTGTTGCGGAACAGGAAGGCGGTGCCGACCGGGATGCCCAGCACCGACCAGGCCTGCTGGTCCAACTCGTCGTCCGGGTCGGCGAGGTAGCGGTCCGGCACGGTGCGGAAGCGGCCGCCGGCCGCGCCCGGCTGCTGGAACAGCAGGCCGCAGGCGGTGCAGGCGCAGGCCAGGGCGCGCTCCTCGACGTCCACCAGGTGGCGGTGGCCGGTGGGCAGGTCCCGGCCGCAGAAGGCGCACTGCTCGGGGCGCGGCGGGGCCGGTTCGCGCAACCGGTGCAGCAGGGCGGTGCCGTCGCGGGAGATCCGGCGGGTGTTCATCGCGCCTCCGCGGGCTGCGGCGGACGGGTGCCGATCTGGAGCAGTTGCGGGGCGCGTTCCAGTTCCACGGCCGTCACCTCGGGCGCGTGGCAGGCGAGGACGGCCGCCACGTCCTGTTCGCCGCAGCCGCAGCCGGTGGCCGTGCGGCGCAGCCGCAGGACACCGGTGGCCGGGTCGAAGCCGGTCACCTCGACCCGCTCGGACAGGGCGGCCAGCGCCCGGTCGATCCGGGCGGGGAGGTCCTCGGGGTGCAGGTCGTGCAGGAGCAGCAGCCCGGCCACGGCCGGGTCGTCCAGCATCCGCTCCAGCGCGGGCGGGGGCAGCGCCGGGACCATCCTGGCCAGGCCCTGGCCGTAGAACTCCATGAGTTCCCGGACGAGTTGCTCGCCCGCCTGCTCGGCGCCGCTGCCGGCCAGGTCGTCCAGGGCCTGCTGGATCCGCTGCCCGGTCTGCTCGGCCGTCATGCGGTGAGCCCGCTCAGACCGGTGGGCACGTGCATGGTCTGCATGGTGCGCCCGCCGCCGACGTACATGTGCACGCCGCAGGGCAGGCAGGGGTCGAAGCTGCGCACCGCGCGCATGATGTCGATGCCCTTGAAGGTCTCCGGCGGGTTCTCCTCGAAGATCGGGGTGTTCTGCACCGCGTCCTCGTACGGTCCCGGCGTGCCGTAGCTGTCCCGGACGCTGGCGTTCCACGGGGTGGGCGGATACGGGTGGTAGTTCGCGATCTTGCCGTCGCGGATCACCATGTGGTGCGAGAGCACGCCGCGCACGGCCTCGGTGAAGCCGCAGCCGATCGACTCGTCGGGCACCTCGAAGCGCTCCCAGGTCTGGCTGCGCCCGGCGCGGACCTCGTCGAGCGCCTTCTCGGCGAAGTGCAGGGCGGCGGCGGCCGCGTACGCCTGGAAGTAGGTGCGGGCGCGGTTGCGCTCGATGGCGTTGCTCCACTGCGGGATCTTCCACTCGAAGGTGACCTCGGGCTTGGTCATCGAGCGGGGCAGGTTGATCAGCACGCTGTGGCCGGTGGCCTTGACGTAGCCGATGTCGACCAGCCCGGACAGGGCGGTGGACCACAGGCGGGCGATCGGGCCGCCGCCGGTGTCGAGGGCGAGGTGGTCCTTGCCGTCGAACCAGCGCGGGGACATCACCCAGCTGTACTTGTCGTCGAAGTTCCGCTTCTGCGGGGCGGGGATGGTGTGCTGGTTCCACGGGTGCCGGGGGTCGACGGGGTTGCCCAGCGGGTCGTGGGTGACGAAGAGGTCCTTGCCCTGCCAGTCCTCGTAGTAGGAGCTGCCGAGCAGGATCCGGATGCCCAGGTTGATCCGCGTCAGGTCGTTGGTGACGAGCTTGCCGTCCACCACGACGCCGGGGGTGACGAACATCCGCCGACCCCAGTCCGTCATGTTGCGGTAGGTGAAGTCGCAGTGGTCGGGGTCGTTGAGGCTGCCCCAGCAGCCGAGCAGGACCCGGCGCCGGCCGACCTCCTCGTAGCCGGGCAGGGCCTGGTAGAAGAAGTCGAAGAGGTCGTCGTGCAGCGGAACGACCTTCTTCATGAACTCGACGTAGCGCATCAGCCGGGTCAGGTAGTCGGTGAACAGCTGCACCGTGGCGACGGTGCCGACACCGCCCGGGTAGAGCGTGGAGGGGTGCACGTGGCGGCCCTCCATCAGGCAGAACATCTCCCGGGTGTAGCGGCTGACCTGGAGCGCCTCGCGGTAGAACTCGCCCTCGATGGGGTTGAGCGAGCGCATGATGTCGGCGATCGTCCGGTACCCGTGGTCGCCGGCGTGCGGGGCCTCGGTGCGCTCGGCCTGCTCCAGGACGCCGGGGTTGGTCTCGCGGACCATCTTCTCGCAGTAGTCGACGCCGACCAGGTTCTCCTGGAAGATGTTGTGGTCGAACATGTACTCGGCGGCCTCGCCGAGGTTGATGATCCACTCGCCCAGGTGAGGGGGCTTCACCCCGTACGCCATGTTCTGGGTGTAGACGGAACAGGTGGCGTGGTTGTCACCGCAGATCCCGCAGATCCGGCTGGTGATGAAGTGGGCGTCGCGGGGGTCCTTTCCGCGCATGAAGACGCTGTAGCCGCGGAAGACCGAGGAGGTGCTGTAGCACTCCGCGACCCGCTTCTGCTTGAAGTCGATCTTCGTGTGGATGCCCAGGCTTCCCACGATCCGGGTGATCGGGTCCCAGGACATCTCGGTCAGGCCGCTGCCGTCGCCGGCCGCCCTGGTGGTCGGTGTTGCCATCGTTGCTGTCGTGTCCTTGTCTCTGGGATCGGGCCCCGGCGTCTCCGGGAGCGGGCCCCGGCGGGCGGGCGGAGGTCGGCGAGCGGGCGGGTCGGTGAGCGGGCGGGGGTCGGCGGCGGCCGCACACCGGGCGGTGTGCGGCCCCACGGCGGTCACCAGGGCGGGCGGTAGCCCGTCGTCAGGTGGCGGCCGGTGTGACGCCACTTCGGTTCCTTGTCCAGGGTGTTCAGCGTGACCGCGCGCAGCCGGCGGATCAGTGAGCCGTACGCGCTGCTGGCACCGGAGGAGATCCGTGAACCGGGCGGCGGGTCCATGAAGGGCATGAACTTGTCCGGGAAGCCCGGCATGGTGCAGGCGATGCAGATGCCGCCCACGTTCGGGCAGCCGCCGATGCCGTTGGTCCAGCCGCGCTTGGCGACATTGCACTTCACGACCGGGCCCCAGCAGCCGAGCCGCACCAGGCACTCGGGCGTGCCGTAGTCGGTGGCGAACTGCCCCTGCTCGTAGTAGCCGCCGCGGTCGCAGCCCTCGTGCACGGTGGCGCCGAACAGCCAGGCGGGCCGCAGCTTGTCGTCCAGCGGGATCATCGGCGCGGAGCCGGCCAGCTGGTACAGCAGGTAGGTGAGGGTCTCGGCGAAGTTGTCGGGCTGGATCGGGCAGCCCGGCACGCAGACGATCGGCAGTCCGGCCTTGGACTTCCAGTCCCAGCCGAGGTAGTCCGGCACGCCCATGGCGCCGGTCGGGTTGCCGGCCATCGCGTGGATGCCGCCGTACGTGGCGCAGGTGCCGATCGCCACCACGGCGGTCGCCTTCGGGGCGAGCCGGTCCAGCCACTCGCTGGTGGTGATGGGCTGTCCGGTGGCGGGGTCGTCGCCGAAGCCGCACCAGTAGCCCTCCTTCTTGATCTTCTCGTTGGGGATGGACCCCTCGACGACCAGCACGAACGGCTCGATCTCGCCGCGGTCGGCCTTGAAGAACCACTCGACGAAGTTGTCCGCGCCCTGGACCGGGCCGCATTCGAAGTCGATCAGCGGCCAGTGCACCGCGACCCTGGGCAGGCCGGGCAGCGCGCCGGTGACGATCTCCTCGATGCTGGGCTGCATCGCGGCGGTGAGCGAGACGGAGTCGCCGTCGCAGCTGAGGCCCGCGTTGATCCAGAGAATGTGCACCACGTCGGTGTCGGTTGTTGCAGCTGTTGCAGTCGTTGCAGCGGTTGCAGCACCCATGAGGACGCCTCCTCGGGGATGGGAGCCGAAGGGAATGGCTCGAAGCCAGTCATAGCAACGGTCCGGGCCGGGCGCCGGTCCGCGCGGCGCGAGCCGGGGCCCGGGGAGGCAAGCCCGGCAGGGCCGTTCGGGTCACGATCGGGTGGCGGTCCCAGTCGGCACCGGGCGCTTGCGGACGAATGCGGAACGCAGCGCGTGATACGGCGATTCGGGTGTGAAGAACTGCCGGTGCATCACCGCGAGCTCCTCCTCCCGGTACGCGTCGAGCGGTTTCGTCCGCTCGTCGGCCTCGCGTGCGGCCTTCTTCGCCGCGATCCGCCGCTGGGTGGTGGGCGAGGCGGCGAGCAGCCCGGCCAGGTGGGCCGCGGCGGGCCCGAACTCCTCCGGCCCGCAGGCGAGCACCCGGTCGACCAGGCCGATCCGCTCGGCGGTGGCCGCGGAGACCGGCAGCGCCTGGCGGGTCAGCCGCTCGGCCGTCGCCGCGCCGACCCGGCGCGGGAGGGTGTACGTCCAGTACTCCGACCCGTGCAGCCCCATCAGCCGGTAGTGGGGGTTGAGGACGGAGCCGCCGCGGCACCACACCTCGTCCGCCGCCAGCGCCAGCATCACCCCGCCGGCCGCCGCGTTGCCCCCGACGGCGGCGACCACCAGCCGGTCGGTGGTGGTGAGCACCGCGTCGACGACCTCGTCCATCGCGGTGATGTTGTCCCAGGATTCGACGGCCGGGTCCGCCGCGGCCTCGATCACGTTGAGGTGGATGCCGTTGGAGAAGAAGTCCCGGCCGCCGCCGAGCACCAGCACCGAGGTCGGGCGGGCGAGGGCGAAGCGGTAGGCGGCCAGCAGGCGGCGGCAGTGGCCGGTGGACATCGCGCCGCCCGGGAAGGAGAAGCGCAGGAAGCCCACCGGGCCGTCCTCGCGGTAGCGGAGGTCCGACCAGACCGGGCCGTCCTCCCCCTCCGGCATCAGGGGCGCCGCCAGTTCCGGCAGGGCGGGGAGCAGGCCGCCGAGCGCCGTCACGGCGGGGAGCTTGATGCCCGCCGGGCCGCCGGGGGTGTGGCGGCGGAGTTCGGGGATCCAGACGGCACCGTCCGTGGTGGCCCGGCAGAGGGCTCCGGCCCGGGTGGCGAGCAGCTCGCCCGGGCAGCCGCGCAGCACCGGCTCGCGGTGCCCGCCGTGGAGGTACCACGTGCCGCCGCACAGCTCGTCGAGCACCCCGGGCCGGGAGTCCGCGGCCCGGAGCCCGCGCAGCACCGTCTCGGTGCTGTCGGCCGCCCAGTCGATCCGGCGCTCCTGCTGGCGCAGGGCGGGCCGGGTGCGCACGGTGGCGCTCCAGCCGGGGCCGGACTGCGGCTGCGGTGCGTAGGTGCCCGAGGCGAAGCGCTCCACGGCGAGCAGGGCGGCCGCCACCGCGGCGTCGGAGACCTCGTTGCGGTAGAGGTCGCTCTTGCCGTACCCGGGCAGCCGGCAGGGCGCCCAGGCCCAGACCGGCCCGGCGTCCATCTCCGCCTCGGCCTGGAGCACCGTGACGCCCCACTCGGTGCGGCCCTCCCGGATCGCCCGGTCGAGGGAGGACGGGCCGCGGTCGCCCGGCGGGCCGGGGTGGACGATCAGGCAGGTGAGCTGCGACCAGAGCTCCCGCGGGATCGCCGTGCGCAGCATCGGGGCGAGCAGCAGGTCGGGCTTCAGTCTGCGCACGGCATCGAGCAACTCCTCGTCGTCACCCGCCAGTTGGACGTTCACGCTGTGGCTACGGTCGCGCAGTTCGGCGTGCAGCCGCTGGCTGAGGCTGTTGAACGCGCTGGCGAGGAGAAGAATCCGCATGTCCGCCTCCGACGGGGTGGTGCTCCGGGAACCCGGCGATCATCGCTTCCGCCCTCACGGCCCCCCGCGCCGTCCGGCATGTCGTGCCGCGCGTTCACCCGAGCGGCCGGAGCCGGGCGGCCGGGCCGACCGGGTAGCATGTAAGCCATGAATATCTCAGGTGACCCTTACGAGCTTCGCCCCGGCGTGCCCACCGTCGAGGTCTTCCGCCGCCTGCGCACCGACGCCGGCCTCTCCGACAAAGCCCCCGAGGCGGTCGCGCTCGCCCTGCCCAACACCTGGTACGGCGTGGTCCTCCACCACGAGGGCGAACCCATCGGCATGGGGCGGATCATCGGCGACGGCGGCACCGCGTTCCAGGTCACCGACATCTGCGTCCACCCCGCGCACCAGGGCCGCGGTCTCGGCAGGCGCATCATGGCAGCCCTCACCGAGGAGCTGGAACGCCGGGCCCCCGCCACCGCGTACGTCTCGCTGATCGCGGACGGCCCGGCGCGCTTCCTCTACGAGAAGTTCGGCTTCGCGGACACCGCCACCCACGACTCGATCGGCATGTACCGCCTCATGGGCGGGCGCTGACGGCCCGACGGCCCGCGATGCCGGCGGCCCGGGCGGCCGACCGGAGGTGCTCGCGGCCGGCCGCCGGGCGGGGACTACAGCGGCAGGACCTGCCAGTCGCCGAAGGCGGTGGGCGTCGTACCCGCGCGGAAGCGCCCCCGGCCGTCCCCGTGCCCTCGGCCGCGACCGCGCGGGTCGCGCTCCCCCTGGCCAGGACGGGTGCGGCGAGGGCGGCGAGTGCGACGGAGCCGAGAAGTCGCCGTCGTCCGATTGCCATGCGATTCCCCCCACGTCGAGATCGGCATGTGATCACGCCACGAGGAGGCTAACCCATGGTCGAGCGGACGGTGCCATCAGCCGCGTTCCGCGCATGTGCCGCGGGGGAAAGGTGATTGACGTTCCGTCAGTCCGATGCGCGGGACGGTGTGCCGAGCAGGTCGGCGACCAGGCGGCGGGCGTGGTCGGGGCCGAGGCCGGCGGGGCGGAAGAGGATCCGGTACATCAGGGGCGCGACGAGGTGGTCCATGGCGGTCTCGACCCCGGGGGCGTCCTCGCCGCGCGCACGGGCGCGGGCGAGGACCAGGGCGAGCTGGTCGGCGGCGTAGTCCGAGCACCGGCCGGCGTTGCCGCCGTCCGGGGCGCCGAGCAGGGCGTCGCGGACGTAGGCGCGGCCGGAGGCGGAGGCCATCTCGTCGAGGAACTGCTCGGCCCAGGCGGTGAGGTCGGCGCGCAGGCCGCCGTGGTCCTCCGGCTCGCTGTCGGGGCGCAGCCGCTCCACCGCGACGTCGGACAGCAGCTCGGCCAGGTCGCCCCAGCGCCGGTACACCGTCGACGGGGTGACACCGGCCCGCTGGGCGACCATCGGCACGGTGAGCGCCTCACGGCCCACCTCCGCCAGCAACTCGCGCACCGCGGCGTGCACCGCCTCCTGGACGCGGGCGCTGCGCCCGCCCGGGCGGACCATCTGCCGAGGACTCATACCGCCATCCTAAAGCGCCGCCTTTGCGTTTGGACGGGCCCGGGCACGGCCCCGGGACTCCGGCCGCTCCAGGCCCCGGGGGCCCGCTCAGACCACCGGTGCGAGCACCCGCGCGGGCCGTGTCCGCTCGAAGGCGTGGCCGACCCGCAGCAGCGTCCGTTCGCCGAGCGGCCGCCCGAGCAGTTGCAGGCCGATCGGCAGGCCCGCCGCGTCGTGGCCGGCCGGGACGGACAGCGCGGGCACCCCGGTGACGTTGGCCGGGGCGGAGAGCCGGACGTAGGCGTCCGAGACGCTCTCGGTGGTGCCGTCCGGCCAGGTGACCGTCTCCTGGCCGACCCGCACCGCCGTCGTCGGCACGGTCGGGGCGGCGATCACGTCGACCTCCGCCAGGACCCGCGCCCACGCCTGCCGGATCAGCGTCCGGGCGCGCTGGGCACGCAGGTAGTCGCCCGCGCCGATCAGTTCGCCGGCCTCCAGCAGGACCCGGACGTCCGCCTGGTACAGCTCGGGGACGGTGCGCAGCGTGCGCGCGTGGTAGGCGGCGGCCTCGGGCGCCGTCAGGCCCCACAGGGTGGGCACGAGGTAGCGGGCCATCGGGATCTCCACCTCGACGGGCCGGGCGCCGAGTGCCTCCAGCTGGGCGACGGCGCGGTGGACGGCGGAGGCGACCTCCTCGTCGACGCGGTCGAGGTAGTAGGTGTTCGGCACGCCGACCCGCACGCCGGTCAGGTCCGGATCCCGCTCGGGCCGGTAGTCGACGGCGGGGGCGGCCAGCGAGGCGGGGTCGCGCGGGTCGTGCCCGGCGAGGGCGGCCAGGGCCAGGGCCGCGTCCTCGACGGTGCGGGTGATCGGGCCCACGTGGTCGAGCGACCAGGACAGCGAGGTGACGCCGTGGCGGGGCACCAGCCCGTAGGTGGGTTTGAGGCCGACGACCCCGTTCAGCGCGGCGGGCACCCGGATCGAGCCGCCGGTGTCGGTGCCGAGGGCGAAGGTCGCCGCCCCGGCGGCCACCGCGACGGCGGACCCGCCGCTGGAGCCTCCGGCGACCCGGTCGGGGTCCCAGGCGTTGCCGGTCTGCGGGGTGGTCAGGCCGTAGGCGAACTCGTGGGTGTGGGTCTTGCCGGCCAGGACCGCGCCGGCGGCCCGCAGCCGGGCGGCGACCGTGCTGTCGGCGGTCGCGCGGTGGCCGTCCCGGACCCGGGAGCTGGCGCTGGTGGGTGTTCCGGCGACGTCGATCAGGTCCTTGAGTCCGACCGGGACGCCGTGCAGCGGCCCCCGGTACCGGCCCCGCGCGATCTCCCACTCGGCCCGGCGCGCCGCCTCGCGGGCCTGTTCGGCGGCGACGGTGACGTAGGCGCCGAGGCGCGGCTCCACCCGGTCGATGCGGTCGAGGACGGAGTCGACCAGTTCGACCGGGGACAGCCGCCGTTCCCGGATCCGCGTCGCGGCGGCGCCGAGGCTCAGCTCATACGGCTGCATCGGGCCGCTCCTCCGCGTCGAGGTGCTCCGCTTCCGCGCGGTAGGCGGCGCCGGGCGGGGTGTCCCCGAGGTCCAGCTCCCGCAGGACGGCGACGACGGACTGGATGTGTTCGGCGGTGGCCGCCACCGCGGCGTGGCGCTCGGGCGGCAGGTCGAGTCCGGCCCGGGCGGCCCAGCGGGCGGCCTCGGACGGGGTGAGTTCGACGGAGGACATGGGTGCGCTCCTGATCGTGGGCGGCGGGTCGGGCTTGCGGGGGCGGCTCGCAGGGGTGGGCTCGCGGAGGCGGGACGCCCCTTCACCAAAAGCCAAGGAATTGCGTTAACGCGACTGTAGGTCCTAGGCTCTCCTTAACGCAAACAAATGGCTTTTACGGCAGAGGAGCCGGCCCCATGCCCAGCACCCGTACCCCCTCCTGGACGGTCGGCGACGTCACCGTCCACCGCATCGACGAGATCCCGCTGCCGCCCGCGACCGGACGGTGGCTACTGCCCGACGCCACCCCCGGGACGGTGGCCGGCCAGGACTGGCTGCACCCCGACTTCGCCGACGCCGACGGCGCGCTGCGCCTGGACAGCCACAGCTTCGCCTTCGAGCTGGACGGGCTGCGGGTGCTCGTCGACACCGGCATCGGCAACGGCAAACAGCGCGCCAACCCGGCCTGGCACGGCCTGCGCACCGACTACCTGCGGCGCCTCGCCACCGCCGGGTTCCCGCCGGACTCCGTCGACCTGGTGGTCCTCACCCACCTGCACGCCGACCACGTCGGCTGGAACACCCGGGAGGTGGACGGCGACTGGGTGCCCACCTTCCCCCGCGCGCGCCACCTCACCACCCGCGCCGAACGGGAGTTCTGGGCCGGCTACGCCATGGACGAGGCACGCGCCCTGATGTTCCGCGACTCGGTGCTCCCGGTCGAGCGGGCCGGCCTGCTGGACCTGGTCGACGTCCCCGCCGGGGGCCTGGCGATCGCCCCGGGCCTGCGCCTGCTCCCCACCCCCGGCCACACCCCGGGACACGTCGCCGTCGAACTGACCAGCCGGGGCCGCACGGCGCTGATCACCGGGGACTGCCTCCACCACCCGGTCCAGCTCGCCCACCCCGCCGTCGGCGCCTGCGTCGACATCGACCCGCAGCGCTCCGAAGCCACCCGCCGCGCCCTGCTCGACTCCCTCGCCGGCACCGACACCCTGCTGCTCGGCACCCACTTCGCCCCGCCCACCGCCGGCCACGTCGTCGCCCACGGGGACGCCTACCGGCTGCGGCCCGTCCCCCCGGCCTGAGCCGGGGCGGGGGATCCGACGGCCTGCCGACGGAAGTGGGGCTGCCGTTCCCGTCGAGCGCGCTCCGCCGGACGGGGACGCGCTCGCCGGTCGAGGCCCGCGACGCCGTGGAGCCCGGTGAACCGGCACCTCATGGCGACCCGCGCGATCAGCCGAGCCCGGGGCCGCGGCCGGCCGCGGCCGCCGACTCCACCGGGGGCGTCCGGACCGCGAGCAGGGCGGTGTCGTCCGTCAGCCGGCCGCCGGTGTGCCGGACGACCGCGGCGGCCACCTCGTCGACCAGCCGCCCCGGGTCGAGCGTCCCGGGGCCGCCGGCCAGCCGGTCCAGGTGGGCGCGCAGGGAGAAGAAGGCGCCCGTACGGTCGCGGGCCTCGGTCACGCCGTCCGACACGATCAGGACCGTCTCGCCCGGGCCCAGGCGCACCCGGCGCACCTCCGGCAGCCCGCCGGCCAGCTCCGCCAGCCCGATCGGCGCCCCGTCGCCCGGCGGCAGCTGCCGCACGCCCGCGGGGCCGAGGACGTGGGGGCTGTCGTGGCCGAAGTTGACCACCTCCACCTCCCCGGGCGCGTCGGCGCGGAACCAGAGGACCACCGCGGTGGCGAACCGCTCCTCCCGCTCCCCCAGCCGCTCCGCCAGCAGGTTCTGCCGGAGCAGCCGCTCCTCCATCCAGCCCGCCACGGTGGCGAGGTCACGCTCGTGGAAGGCGGCCTCCCGGAAGCAGCCCACCAGGGCCGCCGCCGCGGACACCGCCGGCAGCCCCTTGCCCTGGACGTCGCCGAGGATGACCCGCGCCCCGAACGGGGTGGCCAGCACGTCGTAGAAGTCGCCGCCCACCCGGGCCTCGACGTCCGCGGCCAGGTAGCGCGCCGCCGAGTCCACCCCGCCCCAGCCCGGGGGCACCGGGCGCAGCACCACCTGCCGGGTGGTCTCGGCCGCGCCCTGGAGGTGGCGGACGTAGTCGGCGGCCCGGGCGCGGAAGACGCTGATCGGCACCGAGAGGACGGCCCCCGCGATCACCAGCAGGAAGTCCTCGATCCCCTGGGTCTTGCCCCAGAGGCTGTCCAGGGCCGGATAGGCGGCGACGGCGAGGAGGGCGAACAGCCCGGTGACCACCGGCCCGCAGAGCCCGGCGGCCGCCACGGGGACCATGACCAGCCAGCTGACGGACGCGAAGGTCGCGGGCGTGGCCGCGTCCACGCCCACCACCAGCGCGAACACCGCCAGCGGCACCAGCCAGGAGCGGTGACCGTACCGGATCAGGATCGGCATCGGCTGCTCCGGCTCCTCCACCGAACGTGCCCGCAAGCCGTCCCTCCCCTTCCCTCGACCCGGCCCCGGCCTTCGGGCACTCCGCGCGGCGCGCGGCCGCCGGTCGGAGGCTGGGCCCAAGGTAAGGGGCCCGGTCCCGGCACGGGCGGTGCCCCGGCCCCACCGCTCCGGCGCTCGCACGTTCGGCCCAGTGCGAGCACCGCTCCCCACCCCGCTCCCCACCCCGCGGCCCGGCCCCCGCCGGCCCGCCGCCGGCTCACGGCGTGCGGCTTTCCGGGTGAGGGGGCAGGGTGGTGCCGTACGGACCTGACCGGACCGGTCGGCGCACCCGCGTGCCCCGTCCGCCGGCCGAAGGAGGCGCCATGCGCACCCCGAAGTTCCCCCGTCGGAGTCTGGCGTTGGCCGCGGCCCTCGCCGCCGTGCCGACCGCCCTGCTCACCGCCCCGGCCCAGGCGGCGACCGGCACCCCGACCGCGGCCGGCGCCCCGCCGACCGGCTTCGTCGAACTGCCCGCCTCCCCGCTGCCGCCCGACCACGCGCAGCGGGTGATCACCGTCTCCTACCGCAACGACTCCTCGGCCGACCGCACGGTGGCGCCGCAGGTCCTCATCGAGTCCCCCGCGAACGGGCCGTTCCTCGACCCGGCGAGCATCCGGCTCGAAGTGCTCTCCACCGACGGCCACTGGCGCACCCTGCCGCTCGCCAGCCAGACCGGCACGCTGTACACCCGGCTCGCCTCGGCCAAGCTCGTCCTGCACGGCCACCACACCCTGACCGAGCGCTACCGGATCACCGTCGTCGGGACGGCGCCGGCCCAGGGAACGGTCGAGCCCAGGGTGGCGCTCTACGGCTGAGTCACCCTCGATCGGAACCGCCGTGTCACCTCGGGCCCGGGACGCAGGGCGCCTACAGCCCGGGCGTGCAGGGGGCGATGCCGACGATCAGGATGTCGCGCCGGGGTCCGCCGGGACGGTTACGCCCGGCTGGGCGCCGCCGACCTGCTCCCAGTGCTCCCGGTCGGCCTCCGACACGGGTCCGTCTCCCCGCCCGTGTCCGGCGGCGTCCCTCCACGCCGGCACGCCCCGGGCGGCCGCACCGCCGTGGCGTCCGGGGCGTGCGGATGAGCGCGGCCCGCGCGGCGGCCCGGGGCAGCCCGGTGGACCGGGCGGACCGGATGGACGGACGCCGACCGGGTAGACGCCGGTCCGCAGGAGGTTCCAGGTGATGAGAGGTGACCGCGCCGACCTGGGCGAGGTGCTCGCCCGGGTACTCGTCCGTTCTCGCGCGCTCGCGCCCCGGGAGCTGTACGGCCTGGTCCGGGACGCAGCCCGCGAGCTCGGCGCCGACGGCGCGCAGGTCTTCCTCGCCGACGTCCAGCAGCGGTACCTGGTCGCACTGCCCGACCCGGCGGTCCGGGCCCGGCCCGGGCCCGGGGAGGCCGGACACCGGATCGAGGTCCAGGGCACGCTCGGTGGCCGGGCCTACCGGCTGCAGCGGACCCACCTGTCCGCCGGAGAGCCCGCGACGGGCTGGTTCCCGCTGGTCGACGGGATCGAGCGGATCGGCGTCCTGCGGGTCGAGGCCGAGGAACTGGACGAGGTCATGGCCGAGTGCTGCGAAGCGCTGGCCTCACTGGTCGCGCTGCTGCTCGTCTCGAAGAGCTCGTACAGCGACTTCATCGTCGAGCTCACCCGCGGGCAACCGATGAGCCTCCAGGCCGAGCTGCTGTGGTCCTTCCTCCCGCCGCGCACCATCGGCACCCGGGACGTCACCTCCAGCGCCGTCCTGGAACCCGCCTACGACGTGGGCGGCGACGCCTTCGACCACGCCACGGCCGGAAGCCGGCTGCACCTGTCCGTGTTCGACGCCATGGGCCACGACCTCGCGTCCGGCGGGGCCAGTTCCGTCGCGCTCGCGGCCTGCCGCTCCACGCGGCGGGCCGGCGGTGGTCTGTCCGACATCGCCCGGACCATCGACCAGGCACTGGTCCGGTGGATTCCGGACCGGCTGCTCACCGCCGTGATCGCCGACCTGGACACCGCGAGCGGAGAGCTGTCCTGGATCAACTGCGGCCACCCTGCGCCCCTGCTCATCCGTGACCGCCGCGTGGTGACCGGCGCCCTGCAACGGCCGGCCCGACTGCCGCTCGGGCTCGGCTTCCACGAGCACGAGGCACTGCCCGTCCACCGGGCCCGGCTCCAGCCCGGCGACCGGGTGCTGGTCCACACCGACGGAGTCACCGAGGCCCGCTCGGCCGCCGGTGAGCTCTTCGGCGAACAGCGCCTGGCCCAGACCCTCGTCCAGCACATGGCCGGCGGGGAGCCCGCCCCGGAGGCCCTGCGCCACCTGATCCACGACCTGGTCACCCATCAGGACCACCGGCTGCGGGACGACGCCACGATCCTGCTGGTCGAGTGGCACCCCGTCCGGGGCGGGCCCGCGGCCGGGGCCGGTTCCGGCGGCGGGGACGGCGGCGGGGCCTGGACCTGACCCGCGGTCACCGCAGACGGCCCTCGCGGGCAGGATGGCCCACGCGGCGGGTGCCGCCGCGACACCACGGGAGACTCCGCATGGCCGACTACTATCCGTACCGCATCGCGACCAGGAGAGGGGACCTGACGCTGATCTGGAGCCCCGGCGAGGGCGACGCACCCGATGAGCTCCTCATCGACGACCGCGGCGCACTCCTCGCGTTCCGGGACCTCGAGACGCTGCGGGAGCACTGCGACCGCCACGGTCGGGAGCTGGTCCAGGAGGGCGAAGGCACGCTCGACCTGGCCGCCGTACGGCGCTGGGTCGAGCACCCCGGGCTCGGCCCGGTGCCGGCCGGACTGCTGCTGGACGCGTGGAACTTCTTCGAGGACCTCGCCCACAGCCTGAAGTCCGGCCCGCGCCTTCCCTCCCAGGGACCGGTCCACGACAGCGCCTACGAGAAGGTCTTCGGCGGTGACGCGCTCGAACCGACCGCCGGGGAGGGGGCCTGGACGGAGGAGGAGACCGCGGCCGTGCGCGAACTCCTCCGGGCCGGACTGGACCTCTGGGAGCACGCGGTGTGACGGACCGGGGGTCAGCTGCGTTTGAAGAACTCCACCTCCGCGAGTGCGATGGCCCGGCCGGGACCGGTTCCGGCGGCCTCCCGGACGGTCAGCTTCACCTGGGTGACGTCGCTGAGTCCGGTCTGCACGGTCTGCGGTCCGGGTCGGTCGTTGAGCGGGACCTGCTGGGTGTGGACCTCGCCGTCCTCGGCGGTGACCTCCAGGGAGAGGACGATCGGGCGGGCCTGCTGCTGGAAGTGCTGCGGGTCCACCGAGTCCCCGGTGTGGACGATCAGGTCGACCAGCCGGAACGGGGTGCGGAAGGAGAAGGTGACGGAGTCCCCGATCGCGGGCGCCCCCCAGTAGGTGTTGGTGAGGCCGTCGTCCGCGGCCGTGGCCGGATGGCCCTCGACGGCGGCGCTCGCCGCCGTGGCGGACGGGGTGACCGGCGCGGTGCTGCGGAGCTTGTCCAACACGTCCTGGAAGGCGACCTTGCCGGCCGGGTACAGCAGGATCCCGGCGATCACCACCGCGATCAGCACGAGCAGCGCGATGGTGCGGCGCAGCGCGTTGCCCGAACCGCCGATCCGCACCCGGCGCCGGAACGGCCAGCGGGTGCGCCACCAGGGCAGCTCGGGCGCGGCCGCGGTGGGGGTCAGCGGGGCGGCGCAGCGGCGGCAGAACTTCCGCTCGGGCAGGTTGGGCGTGCCGCACTGGGGGCAGGGCGGGCCGTCCTGGGTCTCGACGGCCTCGGCCGGCCGGCTGACGGGACGTGGCGCGACGGGCTTGGCGGGCTGGACGGCCACCGGGTCGGCCTGCGGCGCGGGGGCGGGAGCCGGGGCCTGCGCGGGAGCCGGCCGGACGGGGGCGGTGCTCGGGCGCGGGGGCTCGGGCGTCCGGGGCTCGGCGGGCGGGGGCTCGGGCGACCGGGGCTCGGCGGGCGAGGCGGGCGGCTGCTCCGGCTTGGCCTCCGCCTCGGGTTCCTCCTTGGCCTCCGGCTTGGGCGCCGCCTTCGTGTCCGGCTTGGCTTCGGCCTTCGTGTCCGGCTTGGTGTCCGGCTTGGCTTCGGCCTTGGGGCGCGCGATCCGGCGCGAGGTGCTCCGCCGGGCGGACTCGACGGGCGCGGGCGCGGGCTCTGGTGCGGGTACGGGCGCGGGCTCGGGCTCGGGCTCGGCCCGCGCGGGGGCGGGCGCCGCCACGGGCGCGGCCGTCGGCGCCGCCGCCGGGGCGGGGGCAGCGCCGCGCGACCAGCCGAGGTAGGCGCCGCAGTTGCCGCAGAAGTCGTCCCCCTCGCCGTTGGCCGTTCCGCATTCGGGGCACACCGGCATCCGTCAGTCCTCCGTTCGCCCGGGTGGGCCGGGCAGGATCTCCACCCGGCAGGTCAGATGGACCGGGCAGCCCGCCCGGACGACGGACCGCACCTGCTCCTCGTCCGGTGCCGGTCCGCTCAGTGGCCAGACCCGGACCAGGACGTCGCCGCTCGGCGCCGGCGGCAGCGCGGCCCGCGGGTCGGTGGACCAGGAGGCGCCGCCGCCGTCCACGATCTCGGCTCCGGCGCCGAGAACCAGCCGCAGCCGTTCGGTGAGGCCGCGGCGGGTGCCGCGCCAGCGGTGCAGCTCCACGGCGCGCTCGACCACCGCGCGGCGCACCTCCACCGGCCAGGCCGGGTCCACGTCCACGGCGACCCAGGAGGCCAGCCAGTCGAGGAAGTCGGCGGGTGCGAGGCCGGGCCGGAAGTAGGCGGGCAGGTTGTCCAGGGTCGCGAAGACCGGGGCGAGGACGGTGTCCAGGCCGGCCGTGAACCGCTGGGCGAAGTCGTCGTCGGCGAACAGCGCGGGCAGCAGTTCACCGATCGGGTGCGGGCTGGGCAGGCCGGGGACGGCGGCTCGGGTCATGACGGCCCGTCCTCGGCGACCGCGGTGACCACGACCTGGTGCTGGTGGGAGAAGACCAGGGCGTCCGGCGGGACCTCGACCCGCTCGGTGGGCGCGCCCCGGCGTCCGGTGATCGGGTCGGCCGGGAACAGCCGGACCTCCTCGACGCCCGAGACGGCGGCCACCCGCTGGAGCACCGCGAACACCTCGCCGTACTGCACCGCCCGGCCGAACGGCCAGCCCTCGCCGTCGGCGCCGCCGCGCAGCGGATTGAGGTACCGGTACAGCGCGGCGAGCACCTCCTCGCGGACCCGGTCGGGGTCGGCGGAGCGGGTGGTGAGGCGGGCGACCACCGTCACGCCCTGGTAGGCGGGCGGCTGTACCACCAGCCGGGTGCCGATCAGCCGGCGCTCGTCGAGGGCGCCCGCGACGGCGGCCAGCAGCTGTTCGTCGGGGATCAGCTGCTCGAAGCGCAGCCGGTCGCCCTCGTCGGCGACGGCTTCGGGGACCACCAGCACCCGCACCGCCCCCGGCTCCGCACCGCCGGCGGGCACGCAGCTGATCCGGGCGGCGGACGGCGCGGCCTGCCGGGCGATCAGCTCGAAGTCCCCGGCGGTGACGGCGCGTTCCTGTAGGCGCAGCTGGTGCGGGGCGCGGGCCTTGGCGTTCTCCACGGTCTCGCCGTCGACCCCGCCCCGCGCCGCCTCCCGGTTGTCGACCCGGGCGATGTACGGGACGGAGCTGCGCAGCACCGTGACGGTGCCGCGGGCGACGTTGCCCGCGATCCCGCCGCCGGTGCGGTAGTGCGGGACGCGCAGCCGGGCGCCCTTGGGCGGCACGGCGCCGAAGTGGCGCAGGCCGCCGTCCGGCTCCCTGACCGCGGGCGGGAAGAGGAACTCGCCGTTGGTCGCGTCCAGCACCACGTGCCGGTCGGCGGGCGAGGACTCGCCGAAGTGCTCGACGACCGTCCAGCGTTCCCAGCCCTCGCCGGCCGTGACCTCGACCACCGGGGGCTCGCCGTCGAGCAGCACCGGCGGCCGGGCCAGCCGGAAGCGCTGGCCCGCGACGCCCTCCGAGGCGCCGAGCGGCGCGTCGGTGACGGTCTGCGCGTGGACGGCGGTGGCGGTGCCGCCGACCGTGAACACCTCGGCCCTGCGGACGGTGGGGGACTCGGAGTAGAACGGCTGGCCCGGCTGCGGCTCGGTGACCCGACAGCGCAGCCAGCCGGCCCGTCGCCCGGCGACCACCGAGGCGGTGTGCCCGGCGGGCACGAAGACGACCACCTCGCCGGGCCGGTTGAGGCCGCCGGTGGTGTCGCTGCCCGTCTCGCAGGCGATCCAGCGCGCGCCGTCCCAGACCTCCCAGGCCAGCGGGGGCTGGCGCGGGTCGACGCCGACGCCCTCCACCCGGCTGTCCAGCCGGACGATCAGGATGCAGCGCGGCACCACGGCGGGCAGCGCGAAGAGCATGGCGTCCCCGGGCGCCGGGCGCGGCTGGAAGCAGGGCACGTCCGCGCCGTCGGCCAGCCGGGCCGTGCCGTCGGACTGCTCGCCGGAGGCGGAGACGGTCACCAGCCGCTCCAGCGAACTGGGCACGATCGGCAGGTCCTCGGCGGTGGAGAAGACCACCGCGTCGTCGGTCTCGGTGCGCAGCGTGGAGACCTCGGTGCCGGCCCGCAGCAGGACCGTCTCGGGCTGCGGCGCGGAGAGCCAGAAGTCGACCTCGGCCCGGGCCGCGGCGGGCGGGAAGAGCCGGATGCCGAGCAGGTCGAGGAAGGCGGCGTAGTTCTTCTCCGGCACCCGGTTCAGCCGGTAGAGCAGCTGGTCCACCAGGTAGGCGAAGGTCTCGATCAGGGTGACGCCCGGGTCGGAGACGTTGTGGTCGGTCCACTCCGGGGCGCGCTGCTGGACGTAGCGCTTGGCCTCGTCGACGAGTTGCTGGAAGCGGCGGTCGTCCAGGTTCGGGGAGGGCAGGGCCATCAGCGCACACCCCCGGCGACCGTGTCGAGGGAGTCCGCGCCCGGGTGCTCCGGGATGGTGTAGAAGGGGAAGACCAGGTTGCGGCGGTCGTTGGTGGCCCGCACGGTGTAGTGGACGTCGATGTAGAGCGTGCCCTCCTCGGCGCTGTCGAAGGCGATCACCACGTCGTCGACCTCGATCCGCGGCTCCCAGCGCTCCAGCGCGATGCGCACCTCGCGGGCGATCCGCCCGGCGGTGGTGCTGTCACCCGGGGCGAAGACGTACTCGTGGATGCCGCAGCCGAACTCGGGACGCATCGGCCGCTCTCCCGGGGCGGTGCCGAGGATCAGGCGGATCGCCTCCGCGAGCTCCCGGTCCCGCTCCACCATGGCGATGCCGCCGGTGGCGTTCACCCGCAGCGGGAACGCCCAGCCGCGGCCTATGAAACTGCCGCTCATGCTCAACCCCCGATCAGCACGTTGAAGGCGCCGGCGGTGATGGTGGCGCCGCAGGTGGTCTTGTCGCCCATGCGGGCCGCGGGCAGGCCGCCGATCAGCACCACGCCCCTGGTCACCGCTCCCGGGGAGGGCAGCACCAGGTTGCCGGGGCCGAGGGCCAGGTGCGGGGGGACGACGCAGGCGTGGACGCTGCCGACCACGGCGGCGGGGCGGCCGCCGATCAGTACGGTCGCCACCTTGAGGGCGCCCGGCGGCGGGGTGGTGAGGGCGCCGCCGTGGTCGGTGAGGTCGCCGGTCCGGGCTGCGGGGGGCATGTGCGGTCTCCGTTTCCTGCGGTGCCCGCCGGTGACGGGCACTCGTCGTACTGTCATTGCTTCTTGACGTTCCGTCAATTGCCTTCGGACCGTCGTCAGTTGATCCGGACGAAGGCTCCCTTGAGCACCGCCTCGGCGCCGCCGTCCACGGTGACGGAGGTCGTGCCCCGGACGGTGACCGAGCCTCCGCGCACGTTCACCGCGCCGGTGCCCGCGTCCAGGGTGATGCCGGAGGAGGAGAGCCGCACCGTGCTGCCGGCCCCGCCGCCGAGGCCGTGGACGGTCAGCACGATCTCGCCGCGCTGCTGGTCCAGGCTGACCTCCAGTTTTCCGTCGCCGCTCGCCAGCCGGACGCCGGACTTGCCGCCCGGCACGTCCAGCAGTTCCATCCGGTGGCCCGAACGGGACACCACCGAGCGGCGGTTGACCTTGCCGGAGGCCCCGTCGACCAACGGCACGTCGTGCGGGGAGGGCCGGTCCACGCCGTTGTAGAGCCCGCCCAGCACGTACGGGCTGTCCAGGTCGCCCTGCTCGAAGCCGACCAGCACCTCGTCGTTGACCTCGGGGGTGACCACGCCGCCGCCACCGGCGCCGCCCCACTGCACGGTGCGCACCCAGTCGGAGACGTAGGTGTCGTCCAGCCAGGGGAACTTGAGCTTCACCCAGCCGCGCTGCCCGCCGCCCGGTTCCCGGACGTCGGTGACCACGGCAACGGCCAGGCCGGGCATCCGCGGCCCGCGGGGCGGCGCGTTGCCGCCGCTGGTCAGCCCGGCCAGCGAGCGGTCGGGGGCGGCGCTGACCACCACGGTGGTCCGGTAGCCGCGGAACGGTTCGAGCAGGTGGCGCACCCCGGTGGCGGTGTAGCGGCCGGAGAAGGCGGCGCCGACGTTGCCCAGCGCGACCGCGGTGCCGGCCCGCAGCCGCGGGTTGCCCTCGGCGACCACCTCCAGTTCGCCGAAGCCGGCCGCCACCGAGGCGGCCAGCGACCGGGCCACCGAGGCGGTCTCCGCCTGGGTGCGGTACGGGGTGTCGGCGACGGTCAGCCTGGTCCGGCCGGGGAAGGCGGAGGCCACCACCGAGGGGCTCATCCCCGGCTGCACCGTCCGGGAGGTGACCGCCGGCTCGGTGGCGACCAGGGCGCTCTTGGTGGTGACGTTCCAGCCGCGCGCCTCGACCGTGTCCGCTCCTCCCGCACCGGTCAGCACGCCGCGCAGCTCCAGCAGGTTGCGGCCGTACTCCAGCACCAGCGGGTTCTGCGGCGCGGGGGTGGAGGGGGCCGGCGCGCCGGAGGCGGGGTCGGGCCGGACGAACTCCAGCCTGCCGTCGTCGTCCACCCGCACCTGGGCGCCGCTCTCCTGCGCCAGGAACTGGAGGAACTCCCAGTCCGGGACGTTCGCCTGGGAGAGCTGCTGGTGGACGACCGGGAAGGAGTCGACCTTCCCGCAGGTCAGGCCCGCGCCCGAGGCGACCTGGCGGACGATGTCGGCGGTCGTCATGTTCCGGAAGGCCTTCACCCGGCGCCCGCGCATCAGCCGGTGGGTGACCGCCGAGGCCCGCACCACGGTGTACGAGCCGGTGGTGTCCACCTCCAGCTCCAGCGCCGTCACCTCGCCGGTGAACAGCCGCGCCCGGGTGTTGCCCTGCACGGTGACCACGGAGACCTTCAGCGGGGTCCCGATGGTGATGCCGGTGGCGGAGAGGAAGGTGTGGTCGGCGTCCCGGAAGGACAGCACCGCGGTGTCGGGCAGGCCGACGCTCTCCTCGATGTCGCAGGAGACCAGCTGGGTCGCCCAGATCGGCGGCAGCGGGCCGGGCGCCTCGACGACGGGATCGGCGGCGAAGGAGCGGCCGCCGCGGGCCTCGGGAGTGGTCATGGCCGTCCGCCCTGGGTCTGGGTGTGGCTGTGGCTCTGGGTGAGTTCCTCGATGCCCGGCACGATCAGCTCCGCACCGGGGACCAGCGTCAGCGGATCGTCGATGTCGTTGGCCTCCGCGATGGTGCGCCAGGCGGTGGCGTCCCCATACGCGCGCCAGGCGAGCATCGGCAGGCTGTCGCCGGCGATCACCCGGTGGGTGCTGCGGGCCTCCGGCGAGCCGGAGGTCGGGTTCTGGCCGGCCGGGTCGACGCTGGCCTCGTCGATGGTCAGGGAGCAGACCGCCCGCAGCGGTTTCCCGTCGACGTCGAAGAGCGAGTAGGTGACCGAGAGGCCGGTCAGCACCCCGTTGAACGAGGTGGTCTTCAGAGTGCCCCAGTCCAGCCGGATCCACGGGCTGGCCGGCGTCTTGCGCGCCAGGCTGGCCGGGGTGGGCACGCACGCCGTCATCAGCTGTTCCACCGCCCGCTCCACCGAGTTGTCGTGGGTCGCGGTGGAGTCCAGGAACACGTCGAGGGAGAGCGAACGCGGACCGCTGCCGACGAACTCGGGCAGCGCGGACTCGCCCGCCATCCGGGACGGGGTGCGCCGCCACTCGGTGGTCTTGCTCAGCACCAGCGTCGCCGGGTTGAACTGGAGCCGCAGCTGCGCGAGCGTGCCGCCGGGCTGGGCGCCGACCGTGGACGGTGGCTCCATGATGGTCAGTTGGGCCCGGGTGACGCTGGCGGGGACCGCTGGGGACATCCTGGTGCTCCTTCCGTGGGTCGGGCTGTCGGGCGAGGGGGGCGGAGGTGGGCCGGGCGTGCGGTGGGATCAGGACGGGCGCAGGCCCGCGTGGGCGATCTCCAGGGTCTCCATCGCCGCCTGGGAGTTGGCGGGGTCGAAGGACGGCCCCTCCCAGCGCACCGGGACGATTCCGAGTACCTGCCAGCCGACGATCCGGCTCAGGTCGGGACGCAGCGCCACGATCTCGCCGTCCTTCGGCTCGACCTTGCGGACGATCTCGGACAGCCAGCGGGCGATCTTGGTGGTGTCGGCGGTGACCGCGCGGGTCAGCGTGATGTTCGACCAGGTGATGCGGCCCGGCAGCTGCCACGCGAAGCCGTTGTTGCCGCCCTCCGCGTACTGCTCGATCTCGACCTGGGCGCCGAGACCGGAGCAGGTGGTGAACTCGCCCAGGTCGTTGCCGCCGATGGTCAGGCTGAAGAACACACTGGACGCGAAGATGTTGTCGGTCATCGCTTCTGCTCCCTGCTTCCGGTCACGTCGCTGCTTCGGCCCGCTGTCGGCCGTCCGCCTGGTCCACGCTCTGGTCCGTGTTGTCGCCCGCGTTGTCGCCTGCGGTTCGGTCCACGGTCCGGTCCGCGGTCCGGCCCGGGCTCAGCGGCGCATGTCGTACGGTTTGCCGCTGCGCTCCCGGCCCCTGCGCAACTCGGTGCGCAGCAGCCGGCCGACCGGTTCGACCAGGCGCCGGGCCAGTTCGTCGAGGTCGGCGGGGTCGGCGCGCCGCTCGGCGCCCGGTGCGGCGGGGGGCTTGCCCGGGGTGCCGGCGGCGGACGGGGCCCCCGGCGTGGCGGGTCGGGCCGGCGTGGCGAGCTGCACGGTGGTGGGTGTGCGCGCGGGCACGGCGGTCAGGGGAACCCCGGTCAGGCCCGTCTGCTCGGCCACCCGCTGCAACAGCCGCGCCGTGGCGGGCGAGGTCGGTGCGGGCGGGGCAGGCGAGGCGGGCGGGGCGTTGGTGGTGTGCCCTGCGGGCAGGGCCCGGGAGACGACGAGCGCGGGCGACGGTGCGAGTGCGGTGGCGGGCTGTGGGCCCGGTGGCCGGCTCGTGCCCGCCGGGGCCGCGACGGCGGACGGCTGCACCGGGGACGGCTGCGGGAGCCGGGACGTGGCCGGCAGGCGCTGGATCGGCGCGGCCGTCACGGGCCCGAGCCGGACGACCGGCGGGCGCGGGGTGGCCGTCGTGGCGAACGGCGAACCGAGGGCACGGGAGGCACCGGGGGCGTCGGGGTTCGGATACCCACCGGACGTCGGCCTGGCGGAACGCTGTACGGCCGGGTGGCCCGCGCTCGTGGCGCCGGGCTGCGGCAGCGCCGGAGCGCCCGCGGTCAGGACCGCCGCACGGGATGGACGGGGCAGGACGCGGGCCGCGTCCGCCGGTGCGGGCGCGACCGGGGCGGTGCCAGGTGCCGGCGGACCCGCGGGCGCTGACGGGTGACCGGCCGCCGTCCGGGCCCCCGGCCGTTCCGGCGGCCGTCGGGAGAACGCGCGCTGCACGGCGGCCATGACGCCGCCGCGCGGCGCGGCCGGGCCGGGGACTCGCACCGAACCCGGCTGCGAGGCCGACCCTCTGGCCGCTGCGCCGCCGGCCCCGGCGCCCGGCGAGCGCCGCGCCTGTGACCGCGAGTGCTGCGGAGCGGCGGCGGCCGGTGCGGCCGGCGCTTCGCTGTCCGGAGAGGACGCGAGCGCGGCGGGCCAGACGGCCCGGACCACGGGTGCGGGTGGCGTCGGCGCCGATCCGGCGGCGGCGGCGGGCGCGAACGGTGCCGGCGCCGCGGCGAGGGCGACCGTCATCCGGCGGTCCCCGAGCAACCCGCGCCTCTGTCCGATGAGTTGAACGGCTCGCTGCACGCCCAGGCCGCCGGAGGACCGGCGCGCGGGAACCGTCACGGGAACCACCGGGCGGCTGCTTGCCGCGGGTGGGGCGCCCACGGGTCGCGTCCCGGGATCGGTCGGCTGCGCGCCGGAGGCAGCCGTCGTCCCCCGGGGGGTCTTGGGCACCGCCGCACCCGGATGCGCACCGTGGCCACCGGCGGTCGGGGTGGCCGGGAGGGTCGGAGCGGTCGAGGTGGCCGGGACGGCCGGGTCTGCCGACCGCCCGTCACCACCGTTGCGGAACGGGGACGTCGCCTCCGCCGGGCCGTCGCCGGGGCGCGGGGTGGCGCGCTGCACGGGCAGCCCCTCACCCGCCGTCGGCGCGCTGACGGCAGGCGCGGCGTCGCCCGCAGCCGGGGCGGTGATCCGCTGGACCGGTCGGCGCCCGCCGAGCAGCGGCGCAGCACCTCCCGGCACGGACGCCGTCGGCGGCAGCGCGTCGAGCGGCGCGCCCAGGCCCCCGCGCGTACGGGCAGGGGCAGAGACCGGGGCCGGGACCGGGTCCGGCTGAACCGGAACGGCGCGATCGGGCGACGGAGCCGGCGATGCGGGCATGGCGGTGGCGGCCCCGGACGGAGTGCGCTGAACGGCCACGCCCTCGACCGAGCCACTCCGGCCGCCACGTGCGGGATCGGGCCGGCCCGGCACGACGCTCTCGGGTGCCGGCGCCTGCGGTGCGGGCGAGGAGGCGGCGGGTGCGGACGCTGTGCGCTGCACGGGCACGCCCTCGGCGGACCCGCTCCGCCGCTCAGGGGCCGGCTCGGACTGGACCGGCACGGCGCGCTCGGGGGTCGGCGACGAGGACGGCGTGCGCTGGACGGGTGCGCCACCGGTGGAGCCACGCTCGGGCCGGGACGGCGCGGGGCCGGCGGACTCCCCGGCCGTACGGATGCGTCGGGCCGAGCCGGCCGTGCCACGGCTCCCGTCCGCGGACGGACGTACATCGTCGCGCCCGCCCGCCTCGGGACGGTCGGACCCGGCCCCGGCGTCGGCGGGGACGACGGGCATGGCCGTGGGTGCCGAGGCGGCGCCAGGAGCCCGGGAACCGTCGGTGGCCAGAGGTGTGGCGCCGGCGGGCAGCGCGGTCAACGGCGCGCCGAGAACCGGGCGGGCGGGTGCGGCGGCACCGGTCGCGGCGGAACGCTGGACCACGCCTTCGGTGCGCCCGTTCCGCGGGGGCGCGGGGGCGCCGGCCGGGCCTGGCGCCGTCGTCCGTTCGGCGGCTTCGCCGCTCGTGGACGGGCGGCGCACGCCGCCCTTGACGGGTTCTCCCGTCACCGCTGCGGACGGCGGCGCGTCCACGCTCCGACTCTCCGGCTCGGTCACCGCCTCCGGCCTGCCGACCGGCCCCGGGACGACCGCCACGGGCCGCGCGGGCAGCGACCTCGGGCGCCGCGCCACGACCAGCGGGGCTCCGACGGAACGCGGCCGTACCGGACGGTCCGCCCGCACCGCCGCGTCCTTCGGGCGCGAGGAGGCGGTGACCGCCTCGGACGTCGCCGCGACGGGAGCCGGCCCGCCCGGCGCTTCCGCGCCGGGCGTCGCGGCGGCGCTCGTCGGTGAACTCTCCCTCTCCACAACGGACTTCGGTCCAGGCATGGAAACACCGGGCGTCGTCGTCGCAGCGGGCCTCGGCACGCCGCCGCCGGCGCCCTCCCCCGCCGCTCGGCGCCCGGCGCCGCCCGCGCGTGCCGGTCGCGGTCCGGACCGCACCGGAAGCCGCCGCAGCCGGACGGACCGCTGGACCGGACGGTCCTGCGAGGCCGCGCCCGACTGCCCGCCCTCCGGCGGCTCTTCGGCCCCGGCATCCCGAGGGACGACCGGTACCACGAGCTCGTCCCCGCCCGTGCGGACGGGGGCCGGCGAGCCCGGCGCCGCCACGGCCCGCAGGATGCCGACCGGGGCGGTCGGCAGCACCGCGTGGCCGAGCGGGCCGCAGAGCGAGGGGTCCTGCCAGGCGGTGAGCCGGGACCGGAACCTCAGGCCGTCGCTGACGCCGTGGCCCGGCCCGGCCAGGGTCGGAACCAGCGGCGCGACCGCGCGCCAGCCCCCGTCCCCGGCCGCCGGGCGCCGCCGAGCGGCCGCGCCCGGGCCACCGGCGCCGCCGGAAGCAGTACGGTCGGAGGCGGCGCCGGAAGCGGCACCACCGCCGCCCCCGGCCTCGCCGCCGCTGCGGCGGCCGATCCAGTCCCGGAGCCCCATTCGGCTCACCCGCCTTCGCTGATGCGGGTGTTGAGCCGCGCGATCTCCCTGACCCACTGCCCGCGTTCGCGGTGGGTCAGGTCGAGGATGTCCTCCCGCTGCCAGTGGAAGTGGTACGCGATGTACGCGATCTCCTCGTACAGCCGAGCAGGCGCGTACGTCACGATTCCCCCAGGCGCCCACCGGCGAGGTCGACCTCGAAGGCGCCGTCGCAGTGCGGGCAGGTCACCGCGGCGCGCGTGTGGCCTTCGCTGTTGATCCGCTGGTAGAGGTCCTGGAGGAAGGCCACGTCGGTGGCGTACATCCGCTCGACGACCCCGGCGTGCACGTCGGTGATGTCGCCCAGCCTGGTGATCACGTGGCTGAGCAGCACCACGCTGAGGTACGCCGGGTTCTCCTTGACCCGCAGGTCGATCTGCGGCATCAGCTCGTCGCGGGCGGTGGCCAGGCGCATGGCACCGTGCCGGTGCACGGTGCCCTCGTCGTCCACGTAGCCGAGCGGCAGCTCGAACTCGAACTCGGTGTGCGGCGCCCGCCCCCGGGGCTGCGCCGCCGCTGCCGCCGGGGCCTGCTGCTGCGGCGCGGTGTTCTGCGGGGCCGGAGCCCGTTCCAGCAGCTCATCCAGCCCGATCTTCCGCCTCACTCGACCGAGATCTCCTCGAACACGATGGTCACGGTCTCGGTCGCGGCGCTGGACTCGCCGGCGCTGAGGGTGGGGCCCTCCCAGCGGCTCGCCCAGGCGTTGGTCAGCTGGATGCGCCGCAGGGTGGCACCGGTGGTGTCCTTGACCTCGATGGTGAGGTTCTGCCGCGCGGTGTTGATCGCCCCGTTGTTGAGGGTCTCCTTGATCCAGTCCGTGAACGCGCCGCTCTTGTCCAGGCCGCGGGTGATGGTCACCTCGCCGGGCAGCCGGGCGCCGGGCTGCTTGCGGACGATCAGTTTGCCCTCTTGGGTCACCTGCTTGTACTCGACGACGTCCTGTTCGACCGTCAGGTTGCTGATCTCCTTGACGGACTCGACGTTGTAGCCGCCGAGTTGGACGCCGAAGATATGTGTGGAGAGCGGATCGCCTTCAGCCATGGGTTTGTGTCACCTTCCGATGCGAGGGGTGCCGAGGGGTGCCGAGGGGGTGGTGCCGACCGGGCCTGTCACTCGTTGACGAGGCTCGTGCTGTCGGAGAACTGGGACAGCCGGAACACCACGAACTCCGCGGGCTTCACCGGGGAGACGCCGATCTCGCAGATCACCTGGCCGAGGTCGATGGACTCCGGCGGGTTGTTGTCGCGGTCGCACTTGACGTAGAAGGCCTCGGCCGCGGTCTGCCCGAACAGGGCCCCGCGCCGCCACTCCTCGGTGAGGAACGCGGTGATGTTCCGGCGGATGCTGGACCACAGCCGGTCGTCGTTGGGTTCGAAGACCACCCACTGGGTCCCCAGGAGGATGGACTCCTCCAGGTAGTTGAAGAGCCGGCGCACGTTCAGGTAGCGCCACGCGGGGTCGGAGGAGAGGGTGCGCGCGCCCCAGATCCGGATGCCGCGTCCGGGGAACGCCCGCACGCAGTTGACGCCGATCGGGTTCAGCAGGTCCTGCTCGCCCTTGCTCAGGCGCAGCTCCAGGTCCACCGCGCCGCGGATGACCTCGTTGGCGGGCGCCTTGTGCACGCCGCGCTCGGCGTCGCTGCGCGCCCAGACCCCGGCGACGTGCCCGCTCGGCGGGACCAGCACGTTGCGGCCGCTCGCCGGGTCGAACACCTTGATCCACGGGTAGTAGAGCGCGGCGTAGCGGGAGTCGAAGCCCGCCTCGTCGTTGCGCCAGGTGCGCATCCGCTGGGCGTTGAGCCCGGGCGGCGGGTCCAGCACGGCGATCCGGTCGCCCATCTGCTCGCAGTGCGACATCACCGCGAGCTGGACGGTGCGCAGGCCCTCGTCGTCGATGTCGCCGCCCTCGTAGGCGCTCATCAGGTCGGGCACCGCGACCATGGTGATCTCGTCGATCGCCTCCAGGCCGCCGAAGCCGGTCCGGGCGGCGGCGTCGCCGACGTACTCGGCGGGGTCGAGCCGGCCGGCCGGGACGGCGGCCGGCGCGGGCGCGGCGGCCAGCGCGTGGGTGCGGCGCTCGGGGCGGCTCGGCGCGGTGCCGGGCTGTTCGGCGACGGCCACCAGCTTCGACTCGCGCAGCTGGGTGACGACGTAGCCCTTGGTGCTCTTGCGGGTGGAGACGTCGTACGTCTCGGCGACCTCGGCGCCCCGGCGCACCAGCAGCCGGAAGCGGTCCTCGGGGACGTTCTCCCCCTCGAGGTCGGCGACCTCGACGGAGACCTCGGCGCCCGCGCCCGGCAGGGCGGAGAAGAGGAACCCGGCGATCTCGACGGGCGGGGCCGCGGTGACGGCGGGGGCCGCGCCGGGCGTGCGCCGGGCCGGGTCGCCGACCCGCACCACGTAGGCGGAGCCGCCGCCGTTGGCGAAGAAGCCGTACACCGAGTGCGCCAGGTAGGTGCCCTCGGTGAAGCCGCCGAACCGCTGGACGTACTGGTCCCAGTTGGTCACCAGTGTGGGCTCGTGGAAGGGCCCGGTCTCGGCGAAGCCGACGAAGGCGGCGACGGCCGTGCCGACGCCCTCGATCGGCCGGGCACCGGACTGGACCTCCTCCACGTACACGCCCGGGGTGAGGTACGACGGCATACGCGCTCCTTCGGCTGGCCAATCAATTTCGCCGGTCATTCGCCCCCGAGTCTGCTGCCCGGACGCCACCCGGAAACATGTCCGCAGGTCCCGGACCGGGGGCAGGAACCGCTGCCCCCGGCGGACACCGCTGTACGTCCCCTCAGACGCCCCGGGTGCCCCGAGTGCCCCGGGGCGGTCAGCCGTGCCCGGTGTCCCCGAGGACGCCCAGCCACGGCCCGAACTCGCTCGCCAGCACCAGCCGGCCGAGCTTGCGGTACTCCCCGACCACCGCGGAGACCAGCTGCGCCATGCCCAGCGGGGCGCTCGTCCCGGCGGCCAGGTAGGCCGCGGAGACGGCGCAGGCCCGGATGGAGCCGCCGGTGAGCTCGAAGTTCCGGGCGCAGAAGTCCAGGTCCAGGTCGTCGCCGCGGGGCACCAGCGGTCCGAGGCAGCGGTCCCACAGCAGGCGCCGCTGGGCCTCGTCCGGCAGCGGGAACTCGGCGATGACGTCCAGCCGCCGGGTGAACGCCTCGTCGAGGTTGGCCCGCAGATTGGACGTCAGCACGGCGATCCCGTCGAAGGACTCCATCCGCTGGAGCAGGTAGGCCGTCTCCACGTTGGCGTGGCGGTCCCGGGAGTCCTTGACCTCCGAGCGCTTGCCGAACAGCGCGTCCGCCTCGTCGAACAGCAGGACGCCGTTCACCTGCGCGGCCTCGGTGAAGATCCGTTCCAGGTTCTTCTCGGTCTCGCCGATGTACTTGTCCACCACGGTGGAGAGGTCCACCACGTACAGCTCCATGCCGAGTTCGGCGGCGACCACCTCGGCCGACATCGTCTTGCCGGTGCCGGACTCCCCGGCGAACAGGGCGATCACGCCGTTGCCCCGGCCGCCGCCCGGGCGCATCCGCCAGTGTCCGAGCACCTGGTCGCGGTGCCGGGCGCGCAGCACGAGTTCGCGCAGCCGGCCCGCGGTGGGGGCGGGCAGGACGAGGTCGGACCAGCCGACCGCGGGCTCGATCCGGCGGGCGAGCCTGGCCAGGCCGGCGGCGTTCTGCGCCCGTACCGCCGTGCGCAGGTCCTCGGCGCGCACCGGGCGCCGCTCGGCGGCCGCCGTCCGGGCCGCGACCGAGGCGGCACGGGCCAGTTGCTCCTGGTCCAGCCGGTAGGCGGCCACCGCCTCGGTCAGCTCCTCGCCCAGCTCCGCGCTCGGGTCCGCGCTCGGGTCCGAACCCAGCGCGTGCGCCCACTGCTCGGCCCGGCCGCGCGCGTCCGGCGGCGGGACGGTGAGCACCACGGGGCTCTGCGCCGCCCAGGCCGGGTCCCAGACCTGCGGGCCGTGCACGACCAGCGGGACGCCGGCGAGCTGCGCACACAGCTCGCGCACCAGGGCGGCCCGCTCGGGCCGTTCGGGTTCGAGCCGGTCCAGCGGTCCGAGCACCACGCCGCCCCCGCCCAGCCGCGCCTCTCGGGCGAGCACCCGTACGGTGGCCTCCGGCGGGCGGGCGGCGAGGGCGGCGGCGTCGACCACCAGGGGTGGCGGGCCGTCGGCCGCGAGGGCGGCCACCGCGAGCGGGCCGGCGTGTCCGCCCCGGTCGAGCAGGTGCACCAGGCCGCCGTCCGCGGCCAGCGCCCGCAGCTGTTCGAGGGGCTGGTGGGGGCGGGGGCCGGGCCCGGCGCGGTGGGCCAGTCCGGCGAGGGTGCCGTCCGGCTCGTCGTCGCCGAGCAGATGGGCCGTCACCCGGTCCGGCACGCGCAGGGTGCGGGAGAGCAGCGGGCGGTCCGGTTCGGTGATCTCCAGCAGGCCGCCGGCGATCAGCGGGGCCCGGACGGAGAACCGGAAGCGGCCGGCGCCGGCCCCGGACAGTCCGCACAGCTCGAGGGCCAGCCCGATGGTCGCCCGGCGGCGGGTCAGGTCGTCGTTGAGGTAGCCGTAGAGCTGTTCGAAGCGGGCGTCGAGGTCGGGGGCGAGGGCCACCAGCAGCAGGTCGAGGTCCACCGGGAGCAGTCCGAAGGCGGCGCTGAGCCGTCCGAGCCGGGAGCCGGGCGGCGGCGCGGGGCCGTCGCCGGGGTCCGCGGCGCCCCGGTGCGCGGTGGCGGAGGCCGCCAGGATGCGCTCCACCGCCTCCGGGCCGAGGTACTGGCCGCGGTACGGGTCGTCCGGGTCCGGGTCGTCGGCCCGGCGTTCGCGCACCGCGGCGCGGACCCGCCGTTCGACCCGGTGCAGCCGCTCCCAGAGGTGGTCGGGGGCGGGCGGGGAACCGTTCACCTTCTGCTCCAGGTCGAGGCTCATCGCGCCCTGCCCCGGGGGCGGCGGCCGGGCGGCAGCCCGCGTTCCCGGGGCGCGGCGAAGCCGTCCGGCCCCGGGTCCCCGGTGCCCTGGTAGCGCAGCCGGCGGCCCGGGCCGTCGGCGGGCGCCGGGCCCTCGGCGGGCGGCGAGTCTGCCGGGGTGCTCTGGTCGGCGTGCAGCACCAGCCCCTCGGTGACCGGCGGCCCCGCCGCAGTGCGCCCGCCGGGCAGCGGGGCGAGCACCCGGAGGTCGACCGAGGGCCGCAGTTCCCCGCCGAGCGAGGACCAGACGTCGGACACCGACGGCAGGCCGCTGTCACGCCCGGCGATGTCCACCGCGACGGTCAGTCCCAGCTCGGCGAGCGAACCGGTGAGCAGCCGGGCGGGCAGCGCGTCGGTGGCGGTCAGACACTGCAGCACCTCGGCCAGCAGCCGGTGTTCGTCCTGCGGCCGGTTGGTCCAGGCGGTGACCAGGTAGGCCAGCTCGAACCAGCGCGGCGCGGGTCGGTGGCCGGTCACCAGGCCGTCCGCGTCGTACTCCGCGACGGTGCCGGCCTGGCGGCGGCCGGTGTCCTCGCGGAGCCCGTACAGGAAGACGCTGACCGTGGGCGCGTTGCGCCGGGCCGCGAAGTCCCGGGTGGGCGCGTCGAAGACCACCTCGATCCCGCGTTCGGGCAGACCGGTCTCGGCGAGCAGCTGCCGCAGCGCCTCGTCGACCTCGTGGATCACCGCCGCTCCACCTCCCCGGGCGGGCCGATGCTGCCCTCGACCACCAGGAAGGGGCAGGTCACCGGGGAGAATCCGGGGCCCTCGGCGGTGATGGTGCGCGGTCCGGTCTCGTCCTTGGGGAGGATGAGCAGCTGGCCGGCGAAGGTCCCGTCGCCCTTCGGGCGGGTGGGCGCGGCCGCTGCGGTGATGCCGGGCTTCCAGGTGAAGGTCACCGGCGTGCCGGGCGGGAAGTCCACGCCGCGCACCGAGGTCACGAAGCCGGGCTTGCCGATCGGCGGCACCGCGACGATGCGGGGCTGGAGGATGCGCAGCGGGGTGCTCGCCCGGTGCGGCCCGGGGGTGGCGTCGGTGCCGGTGGTGGTCAGCTCGGTGGTGAGGGTGGTGTCCAGCGCCGCCACGGGCGAGAGCACCACCCGGACCACTTTGGTGCGGCCCGGGGCCAGGTCGCCGACCGCGCAGGTGCCGTTGCGGCAGCCGGGGGGCAGCGCCTCGGTGGGCACTCCGGCGGGCAGGCCGAGGGTCAGGCGCAGTCCGGTGGCGAGGGCCTGGCCGGTGTTGCGCACCGTGTAGCTGACGGTCACGTGGCCGCCGACGTAGCCGGGGTTCGGCTGGGCGTCGACCGCGACCTCCGGGCCGGCCTGCGGCGGCGGGGCGGGGGCCGGGGGCGGGGGCGGTACGGGGCTTGAGGTGGGCGTGGCGGTCGGGCTGGGCGTGGACGTCGGGCTCGACGTCGGGGTCGGCGTCGGGGTCGGGCTCGGCGAGGCGGTCGGCGACGGGGTGGCGGTCGGCGTGGGGGTGGGCGGCTCCAGCACCGGCAGGAAGGTCCGGGCGGAGTCGTCGTCGGGGTTCGGGTCGACCACCGCGCCGGTGACGCTCCAGCCGAAGTCCGGGAGTCCGGGCCGGGTGCCGATCAGGGTGGCCTTGATCCGGATCACCGCGCGCGGTGCCAGGGTGCCGAGTTCGCAGCGCAGGGCGGCCGCGTCGCACGATCCGGTCGGGGTGGTCAGCTTTCCGAGCCGGGCGCCGGTCGGCACCGAGACGGTGAGGGCGGTGCCGGGTGAGGGCGCGGGGCCCTTGTTGGTGACGGTGACGGTGACTTCGGTGCTGCCGTCGACGGGGACGGCCGGGGTCCGCTCGGGCACGCTGACCGCCAGGTCGACGGACTGCTGCACGGCGGGCTCCTTCTGACGGCCGGGCAGCCGCCAGTCGAGTTCGGTGAGCTTGGCGCTCGCGAAGTCGTAGACCTTGAGACCCTCCGGCGAGCTGGGCGGAGCAACCCGGCGGGAGGTCATCAGCAGTTGCGCGCTGTCGGCCGTCCAGGCGACGTCGCGGGGCTGGAAGGGCCCGGTGGTGGGTCGGTCGGGCAGCGGCCGGGTGCAGGCGCCGGCGCCGAGCCCGGCGGGCACGATCACCGTGCAGTCGGCGCCGGTGGGCGTGGTGACCACCACGCCGTCCTGCTGGTTGTTCCCGCCGTCGCCGGCCTTGCGGTTGAAGGCGATCCGGCGGCCGTCGGGGGCGAACGCGGGGCTGTCGTCGATGACGTTGCAGTTGCCCGGGCAGGCCGTCCGGCTCAGGTCGGTCTGCCGGGTGAGGTCGTCCGCCGGGACCGTCCAGACGTGCAGGTTGCCGGCGTTCTCGTTGACCACGGCGGTGCGGGAGAAGGCGATCAGCTTGCCGTCGGGGGACCAGAAGGGCTGGCCGTCGGAGGCGCCCCGCTGGCCGGCCGGCGGCTGGACGGTGCCGACGATCCGACCGGTGGACACCTCGGCGATCAGGACCCGCCCGGGCCGGGCCGGCTGGTCGCCGGTGGCCGGGGAGCTCCGGCTGAACACGATCAGCCGGCCGTCCGGGGAGATCGACGGGTCGGTGTCCCGGTCGTTCGGGCCGCGTCCGGCGAGGTTCATCGGCTGCGGGTCGGCGCCGTCGGCGTCGGCGATCCAGATCCGCTGGATCCGGCCGGCGGGGCCGTCCTCGTAGCGGGTCACCACGATCTGCCGGCCGTCGGGCGTGTAGGTCTGGCGCTCGAACCAGGGGTCGAAGCCGGGGCGGGGGTGGAACAGCGGGTCGGTGCCGGGGTCGGTACTGGTGGTGCTGTCGGCGGCCGGGTCCTCCCGGAGCACGCTGATGCCGAGGTCGCGCGGGTCGCCGCCGTCGGGGCGCATGTCCTCCACGTTCGCGACGTTGGAGCCGGAGGCGCTGGTCTGCTCGACGACGGCACCGCCGCCCTCCTGCGGGCCCAGCCAGGTCGGTGCGGCGACCAACCGGTCCGCGCGGTAGAGCAGTCGGGGCGCTTCGCAGTTGCAGGTCAGCGCGTGGTAGAGGTTCACCACCGGCGGCCGGGACGGGTCGGGCTGCGGGCTCGGGTTCGCGGGGTCGAGCAGGTCGGCGCTGAGGAACACCACCCCCTTGCCGTCGGCCGTCCAGGCGGCGGAGCCGGTCTTCCAGGTGGAGCCGGTGCCGGGGAAGAACGCCTTGTCGCCGCCGGTGGGCGAGGTGAGCATCAGGGTCCTGCCCTGGTCGCGCTGGTCCCAGGTGTAGACGATCTCGTTGCGGTGGGCGTCGTCGTTCACCGGGTTCCAGGTCGGGTCGACCGCGTCCCCGGTGGTCACGTTGGTGACCTTGACGGGCGCGCCGCCCTCGAACGGCCGCAGGTAGATCTGACGGTGCTCCGGTTCGCCGTCGCAGGAGTACGCGATCCACTTGCCGTCGGGCGAGACCGTCGGGTGGGTCTCGTCGGCGGCGCCGTCGGTGATCCGGCGCAGTCCGCTGCCGTCCCGGTTGACGGCCCACAGGACGTGCTGGGTGCCGCCGTCCCCGCCGCGGGCCTCCAGGGCCTCGAAGACGACGCCCTTGCCGTCCGGTGCCAGTGCGGGGTGGGCGGTGTCCATGCCGGTGGTGAGCCGGTGCACCGCGCCGGCCGCGTCGCGCAGGTACACCTGGGGCAGCGGGCCGTCGCGCAGGCTGGTGAAGACCAGTTCGTCGCCGCGGGCCGAGGGGTCGCGGTCGAAGTGGATCGGGCCGGGCCCGAACAGCGGGGTGCTGGACTCCGTGCCGGTGACCTTGCCGAGGCCGCGGTGGTTGGTGCCGGCGAAGACGATCCGCCCGGCCGCGGGGTCGACGGCGGCCACCGGGGCCGCGGCGGCGCCCTGCCCACCGGGCGCGGCACCGGTCAGGGTCGCCAGGGCCGCGGCGAGCGCGAGCAGCACCGCGGCGGCGGCCCGGGCCGGCCGCCGGACGGAGCGGGGGGTGGCGGTGGCGCCGATCACGCTCGACCTCACAGGTTGCAGGGGCGGTCTGCCCGCAGTCTCCCCGCCGCAGGCGTGCCGCGGGAGAGCCCGGGCACCCTCGGCGGGGGAAACAACCGGTGTCCCCGAAGGGCAGGCCTCGGTGGCCGGGAGCGGCCGGAACCGTCCGGTCGACGTTGGCCCGGGGGCCGGACCGGACGAAGAAAACCACGGTCACCGACTACCCCGCCCCGATCACCGTGGGCGAGGTCGGCTACCCCTCCGTCGCCCACGCCTACTGGGCCCTGTCGGTCACCCGGCCCGAGGTCCGAGCCGAGATCGCGACGGCGGAAACCTCCTACGCGGCACGCGAGTTCGTGGCCAAGGCACCGCGCCGCGACGGCTGGGAACACGCCCGGACCGCCGTCATGACCACCCTGCTGCGCGCCACGTACGACCAGCACCCCGAACTGGTCGGGATCCTGCTGGCGACGGACGACGCCACCGTGATCTACGACGACACGGACTCGGACTTCTGGGGCGACAACGCCGGCCGGGGCCGCAACTGGACGGGCCGTCTCCTCGAACTCGTCCGCTCCGAACTGCACGCGCGGCGAGCCCGGATCCCAGGACTGTAGCCGGGCCGGGCGCGTGGGAAGTCGGCCGGGCCGACTTCCCACGCATGCCCGCGCCACCGAGCGGGCCGGATCACGGCTCGGCGCGCGTTCCCGCCACGGCACCCAGCTCCACCAGCTGCGCCCTGCCGTTGCCCACCGACCAGTTGTCGAGGGCGTTCTCGACGAGCGTGACGAACACGTCCTCGGGCCGCACGCCGACCTCGGTCAGGTTGGCTGCGATCCGCCGGTACAGGTCGAGCTTGAGCTCCCGGGGCCGACCCGCCACCAGGGTGATCTGGACGCAGACGACGTCCCGGCGGGCCACGTCCAGGTAGTTCGGGTCGAAGATCAGCTCTTCGGGATCGTGTGGGGTGACGATCTGGAAGCGGTCATCGGCCGGGATGCCGATGGCGTCGACGAGGGCCTGGTGAACGCCGTCGGCGATCGAACGTCGGACGGCAGGCGGCCGACCGGCGGACAGGTCGATGCGGACCAGAGGCATGGGAACGCTCGCTTTCCGACAGGTCCGGCTAGAGTGTTCGATGAACATCGACCATATCAGTGGACGACGATCGTCGAACACTCCGCAGAGGACCGGTCCATGTCAGCCCGCACCCGCAGCCTCACCCACGCCCATCCGGCCGAGGTGCCACTCCAGGACGCGCTCGATGCCGTCGGGGACCCCGTACGACGCACCATCCTCAGGGAGTTGGCCGGCACCCCCGACTGGACCCGGGCCTGCGGCACGTTCGACCTTCCGGTGAGCAAGGCGACGCGCAGTCACCACTTCACCGTGCTACGTGCCGCCGGCCTCGTCGAGCAGCGCGACGAGGGACCCCGCCGGCTCAACCGGCTCCGCCGCCCGGAATTCGACCGGCGGTTCCCCGGCCTCCTCGATCTGGTCCTGGCGGAGCCCGCAACGGACCCGTGCGGATCCTCAGGCCTCACCCCGGCCGCGCCGAGCGGTGCCCCGCCCGGCGCGGGCGAGGCACCGCTGCCGCCTGTGCCGCTGCCGCCTATATGAGCCCGCGCCGCATGGCGTAGCCCACGGCGTGGGCGCGGTTGCGCAGGCCGAGGCGGGTGATGATCTCGTGCAGCACGTTCTTCACCGTCCGCTCGGAGTACGACGTCTTGGCGGCGATCTCACTGGTGTCGAAGCCCTCCGCCACCAGCTTCAGCATCTCGGCCTCCCGGGCCGTTAAGGTCGAGAGGGTCAGGCCCCGCCCGTCCAGCATGGTGCGCTGGAGCATGCCGATCCGGTCGAGCAGCTCCCCCAGCAGGTCCCCGGGCATCACGCCCTCGCCGTTGGCGAGCGCGGTGATCAGGTGCACCAGCCGGTCCTGGTCGGCCTCGGAGCGGCGCAGCACGGCGGCGACCCCGTGCTCCACGATGGTCTGCAGCCCACCCGCCTCGAAGTGCCCCACCACCAGGCCTATCCGGCCCGAGGTGGCGAGGCGCAGTCGGCGCAGGTGCTCGGTCACCGTCTCGGTCAGCGCGTCGACCACCAGCAGGGAGACCTCCGCCCGGCCGGCCTCGCTCTCGTTCAGCAGCTCCACCTCGGGCCGCTGGCGCAGCTGTTGGACGACGCCGGTCTGCAGGATGATGTCCTCCGCGAAGACCGCCACCCGCACCTGGGCCCGCCTGCCGCGCAGTTGCTCGGGGACGCGCGGCACGGTGGCGGTGCCGGAGCGCGGCAGAACCCCGGTCCGGCGGGCGGTGACGACTTCCTCACGGGTTGTATCGGTCGACGTCATCGAACTACTCCATTTCTCTGGTCCTGCGAGGGTGACGGCCGGCCGCCGCGGGGCGGGGCCGGCCGGGGGACTGTGGGAGCGGGTCACGCGCGGCCGGGACGGGCCCGCGAACGCACCGGGCGGGGTCTCCGGTCGGTCGGCGCGGGCAAGGGGTGTGCCCATAGCTTGCCCGTACGGCCCTCTCGCCCGGAGCCGTACCGCCCTACCGTCACGCTATGACCACATCCGCCGAACTCGGCCTGCCAGCACTGACGGTGGCCCCCGGTGGCGTGGCCACCACGACCCTGACGGTACGCAACGACCTCGACATCGTTGAGGCCTACACCTTCGAGGTGGTCGGCGACTGTGCCGCGTGGACGACCGTCGAGCCGACCCGGATCTCGCTCTACCCCGGGACCTCCGAGACGGTGACGGTCCGGCTGGCTCCGCCGCGCTCCCCCGCCACCCGGGCCGGGGAGTTCCCGCTCGGCATCCGGGTGCTGCCCGTCGAGCGCCCCGATCTGGTGGCGGTGCCGGAGGCCACCGTCACGGTGACGCCGTTCCACGAGCTGCGGGCCGCGCTCGCCCCGCGCCGCCGCCGTGGCTGGCTGCGCGGACGCTACCGGGCCTCGGTGCGCAACCAGGGGAACGCGCCCACCACGGTCGCCTTCACGCCCGGACAGGCCGGTGAGGACCTGCGGTTCGGGGTCGCGCCGGAGAAGCTGCGCCTGGAGCCCGGCGAGTCCGGGGAGGTGCGGGTGCAGGCGCGCACCCGCAAGCTGATCTGGTTCGGCAAGCCGGCGACCTGGCCGTTCGAGGTCACGGTGGGCCCGGAGGAACGGGCGGACACCAAGGACGGGAAAGACGGCAAGGACGGCAAGGACGGCGACAGTGCGGGCGGCAGCACCTCGGCCGCCCCGGCGGCCGCCACCGCCCCGGAGGCCCAGAAGCCGGTCCTGGAGGGCGAGTTCCTCCAGCTGCCGATCTTCCCCCGGTGGCTGCTGGCGCTCCTGGCGTTGCTGATCGCGCTGCTGCTGGCCTGGTTCGCCCTGGTGCGCCCTGCGGTGCGCAGCTCCGCCAAGCAGGCGGCCGAGAAGGCCGTCGCCCAGCAGAACGCCACCCCGGCCCCGCCCGCCGGCGTCCCGGCCGGTGATACCCCGGGCACCCCCTCCAACGGGAGCGCTCCCGGCGGCCAGACCAAGCCCGGCGCTGGAAAGCCGGCCACCGGCCCCGGCAGCCAGGGCGGGCCCGGTCCGGGCGGCCTGGCGGTGCCGGGGACCGGCCAGCAGAGCTCCGCCACGATCGACGTGCAGACCGGGAGCGGCGCTGCCGCGACCGGGAGTTACCAGGTGCCGCACGGGAAGGTCTTCGACATCACGGACCTCGTGGTCGCCAACTTCCAGGGCGACCAGGGGCTGGTGACCATCACGGCCGGCAACAAGACGATCACCACGATCGCCTTGGAGACCTTCCGCAATCAGGACTACCACTGGGTGACTCCCCTCCAGGTCCCCGAGGACCAGGCCGTGACGGCGAACGTGACCTGCGAGGTGCCGGGCACCCCGGCCTCGGGCAAGCAGGCGCCCAGCTGCCACGAACTCCTCAACATCAGCGGGACGTTGAGCGACATTCGGCCGGGGAACTGAACGACTCCGGCCCGTTCGTCTCGGATTTCCTGCTCCTCCCGCACGTCCGCTCACATCTCGTGACCATGTCAACACTCGACGGACACTGTTGCATCGTGCACCCGTACGAACAAAGCCGACCCGCCCATGACACGCCGCGGTCTGTCCCCTGAGGGCAATCGGCCAGGCCCTCCAGGGCAACCGGCCGCGCCCCCACGGGCGGTGCGCAGTGCCCCGAAAAGGCCGAACGCCGGCCCCGCCCTGGTCAGGGCGGGGCCGGCGTTCGGCGTTCGACGTTCGGCGTTCGGCGTGGCCGCGGCTTTCAGCCGCCGGATCAGAACCAGTGCAGGCAGTGCGGCGCGCGCTCGGCGCGGAACAGGGCGTCGGCGAGGACGGCCGCGCCGGGGCGGTGGGCCCGGATGTGCCCGGCCCGGACGAGCACGCTCGGAGCGGTGCCGCCGAGGTAGACCGCGCCCAAGTCCCTTACGTCCAGGGAGAGATCGGGCTCCCGGTCGGTCGGGACGCATTCGGCCTTCCCGTCCCGGACGGTCAGCAGGTACCGGTGGTGCTCGCCGAGGAACGGGTCGTCGACGTCCAGGACCAGCTCGCCGTCGGCGAACCAGCCGCGCGCGGTGAGCGCGCGAGGCACGTCCAGCAGTCGTACCCAGAGCCAGTCGGTGTGGTTGCTCAGCTCTCCCGAGTTGAAGTCGGCGAGCTGCCAGCGCAGCGGGTGCTCCGGCGGGTAGTGGCGGAACCCGACCCGGTCCACCAGGTCGTGGCCGAGCAGGAACCGGGCCAGGTCCGTGAACACGGCGTCGTCGACGGCGACGGTCTCGTCCACCATCAGGGTGTCCGCGTCCTTCCAGTAGCTGGCGTACCCGTCCGGGGTACCGTCGGCGTCCCGGTGGACGGCCACGTAGCGCGGCGTCGGGGCGATCGGGACCTGCCCGGCACCCAGCTCCCACCAGCGGCGCGGCCGGGACAGCGCGCCGGGCTGGGCCCGGCGGTAGCGGTCGTAGACCTGCTCCACGATCTCCCCGCAGTCGGCCCGCCGCAGCAGTTCGACCGAGCCGCCCGCCGGGGCGTCGGCCTCTCGCCGCGCCCGGGGTGCGGTGAAGGCGGCCTGGTGGCGCCGCACCGTCAGCCGCTGGGTGTACGTCGCCGGACCGTAGCCGAACCGGCCGTAGATCCCGGCCTCGGAGGCCAGCAGCACGGAGAGGAACTCCCCACGGGCCCGCAGGTCGGCGAGCTGACGTCGCATCATCGCGGTGAGCACGCCCTGGCGCCGGTGGGTGGGCAGGACACCGACGGACGTCACCCCGGCGGCCGGGACGACGACCTGCCCGGGCAGGGTGAGCTCGAAGGTGTGCGCACCGGCGGTGCCGACGGGCCGCCCGTCCGCCGTCACGGCGAGCAGGTTGCGGTCCATCTCGGTCGCCGCCCACCAGACCCCGCCGCCGTTCGCGTCCGCGGCGTCCGGGAAGCGCCCCAGCGCGGCGTGGAAGGTGTCGACGAAGGCGCCGAGGTCCTGGTCGGTCGTGGAACGGATCTCCATATGGTGCTGCTGCCTCCCCGCGAAACCGGCGCCACCCCGTGTGGCACCCCCCGAAGTGCAGCGTCACTGAGCGGCCCGGTCAACCGAATTACCCGCGGGGGCGGCCCCGGCCCACCGCCCGACGGCGGGCCGGGCCTTCCCCTCTACCGGTTGAGGACCTCTTCGGTCTTGTCGGCCACGAGCCGGGCCTGGATGTCGCGGCCCTTCTCGTTGGGGTGCGCGTACCACGGGAGCGCCTGCTCGCCGAACTTGACCTGGGACTCCTCCAGCAGGCCGCCGATGCCCCGGTCTGCGCCGTCGCAGGCGGTGTTGGTGCCGGTGCCGGCGTAGAGGTCCACGAAGTCGGCACCGGCATCGGCGGCGGTCTTCTTCATGAGGTCGTCCAGCCGCTTCTCGACCTGGTCCAGGAACGGCAGGGCGTCCTTGGAGATGTCGGCGAACGGCAGCTCCGTCTGACCCGGTGCCGGGGTCAGGCACTTGTCGGTGTCCGCCGGCACGAGCCTCGGGTAGCCGACCAGGACGCGCTTGGCGTCGGGGGCGAAGTACGCGATGCGGTCGAGCAGTTCCTCCAGCTCCCAGCCGACCTGGTCGAACCGCTCGTCGAGCCAGAGCTTCCCGTCGCCGGACTCGAAGAACTCCCGGCAGGTGGCCGCCGGTTGGTCCGCATCCACCGGCTCTCCGGGCAGCAGGGCGTTCTCCGGGCTGCGGAGCTTGTCGGAACACTGCTTCAGGATGCGGGTGAAGCCCAGCGTGTTGCCGCCCAGGCCGCCGACGACCAGCCGGGTGTCGGGCTTCAGCGCGTCCTGCTGCGGCGGGACCTTCAGGTCGGCGCCGGGCAGCGTCTGCTGCTCCTCCCAGAAGTTGCGGAGGAGGGCACCGCCGCAGGAGACGTCCGACTGGACGTCGAGGGTGATGCCCTTGTCGGCGAGGCGCCGGGTGGCGACGGCGGGGTAGTCCTCCTTCGCCTGGAAGCAGAAGAACCTGTTGGGGTCGTCCTGGTGGTTCACGGGGGCGATGCCGTAGTTGGAGGTGTAGGAGTCGCCGAAGAAGACCGTCGGTACCGGCTCGGCGGGCGCGGCGGCGCCGGCGCTCGCGGCGGGGCCCGCGAGCGCCAGGCAGCTGCCCAGCGCGGCGGCCGCCGCGGTCAGCCGCCGTGCCACCGGTGATGTGGTCGTCTTGCGCATGGCCGAAGGCATGCCTGTGCCCTTTCGTCGAGACTCGCGAGGAGGGGGGAACAATCCGGAGCGATCCGGGACGATCCGCATTCATTCATATGCGGAACGTGATGTCCCACCCGCCGCGAGCCGCAACCGGGTGTAATCGGACGAGGGCTCGGCGAACGGGTTCCCCGGCTCTCCTCAGCAAGGGAGTGCTGCCGTGGCCGGCCGCGGCCTCGACGCGGGCGGCCCTCCGGCCGCCGGAGGGAGAAACGCTGCACAAAGGGTGCGGCTGGTCCCGGGGTCCCGAAACGCTGCACAGTGCCGGGGTGACCACGCGAGACTGTGCCTCCCCCTCCGCCGCACCCCGCCCCGCGCCGGCCGCGGAGCTGGGCGGACTGGTCGCCGCGGTGGCCCGGGGGGACCGGACGGCGTACGCGCGGCTGTACCGGGCCGTGGCCGCCCCGGTGTACGGGACCGCGTTGCGGACGCTGCGCAGCCCCTCGCAGGCCGAGGAGGTCGCGCAGGAGGTGCTGCTGGAGGTCTGGCGCACGGCGGCCGCCTACCGGCCGGGCCGCGGCACGGTGATGGCCTGGGTGCTCACCATCGCCCGCCGTCGCGCGGTGGACCGGGCCAGGGCGGCGCGCGCGGCCGCCGACCGCGAACTGCGGGTGGCGCTGCGGGAGCAGCCGGTCCGCGAGCCGGGCGCCGAGCCGGTCGCCGAGCAGGTCGAGCGGGCCTTCGACGCGGGCCGGGTGAGGTCCGCGCTCGCCCGGCTGAGCGGCGTCCAGCGCGAGTCGCTCGTGCTGGCGTACTACGGCGGGTACTCCCAGCGCGAGATCGCCCGGGCCCTGGGGGTGCCGCTGGGCACGGTGAAGACACGCATGCGGGACGGGCTGCTGCGGCTGCGGGCGGCCTTCGACGGAGCCTGACGCCCGGCGCCGCGAGGGATCATGGCAGCGGCGACGGACGCCGCCCCGGCCACGAGGACACCCGGGACTGCCACGGGAGGAGAGCGATGGGGGCCGACGAGGCGGGCATGCCGACCGGGAGCGTGGCCCGGCTCCTCGGGGTGTCCCCCACCACGATCCGCTCCTGGGAGCGCCGCTACGGCATCGGCCCCTCCCGGCGCGACCCCGGCCACCACCGCCGCTGGAGCCCGGAGGACATCGCGCTGCTCGAAGCGATGTGCCGGTTGGCGGCCCGCGGTGTGCGCCCGGCCGAAGCCGCCAGGGCCGTGCTGGCCTCCCACCGCGCGACGACTCCCGGAGCCAGGCCCGAGACCGTGCCCGGAGCCGCACCGGCCGCCGGGGCGCCGTCGGCGGTCGGCCTGCCGCCCGAGCAGGCGCCGCGGTCCGGGCCGGAGGCCGCCCGGGGCCCGGCCGTCGGCCGCGCGCCGCGGCGGGGAGCGGTCCGCCCCGAGTGCCGGGGCCTGGCCCGGGCCGCCGTCCGCCTGGACTCCCCCGAGGTCGCCAGGATCCTGCGGGAGGCGGTGGATTCGCTCGGGGTCGTCGACGCCTGGACGGAGGTCATGATGCCCGCGCTGCGCGCGACCGGACGCAAGTGGGCCTCCTCCGGCGAACAGTACGTCGAGGTCGAGCACCTGCTGTCCTGGCACGTGTCCACCGTCCTGCGGGCCGTGGCCGTGCGGCCCGCCAGGCCCTGGAACGCGCCGCCCGTCCCGCCCGTCCTGCTGGCCGCGATGCCCGACGAGCAGCACAGCCTGGCGCTGGAGGCGACCGCGGCGGGCCTGGGTGAGCGGGCGCTGCCCTTCCGGATGCTGGGAGCGGCCGTCCCGCCCAGGGCGCTGCTGGACGCGGTGCACCGGATCGGCCCGGGCGCCGTGATGCTCTGGTCACAGCTCCCGCTCACCGCCGACCACGAGCTGGTCCGGCGGGTGACCGACTCCACCTGGGGCGCGCGCGGGTCCCACGGCCGGGCCCTGGTGCTGGCCACCGGCCCCGGCTGGGGCCGCTCCGGCGGCCCGGGCGGAACCGCGGGCCCGCAGAGTCTGGCGAGCGCCCTCGACCTCCTGGAGCGGACCGTCACCGCGGGTGCGGGATGACCCGCGCGGCCGTCACCCGGGCGCCGGATGTCCCTCGTTCGGGTGAGGCCGGCTGCCTTCGCCCATCCGGATCCGGGTCGGTGCCGAACCCACCGGGCCGGCGGTCGGCGAGGACGGCAACGAGGACGTGGATGTGGACGTGCGCATGGACAGGAGCGCGATGAAGGTGTCGCTCGGGGCGGAGCGGGCGCTGCGGGTCCGGCCCGCGACCCGCGAGGACCGGGCCCAGGTGGTCCGGCTGATCGCGGCCGACCGGCCTGCCGTGCCCTTCCCCGCGGCGGAGGCCCCCGTCGGCTGGGAGCCCCGGGCCGACCGGACCGTCCTCGTCCTCCACGACGCGGACGGCCGGCTCCACGGTGCGATGGCCGTGGACCGCCGGACGACACCCGGCCGTCTCACCGGCGGGGTGGCCTGGCTGCACTGCCGGGAGGCCCCGGCCGCGGCCGAGGTCCTCGTCCGGACGCTCCTGGCCGGGAGCGGCGGCCTGACCGCCGTCACCGCCTTCACCGATCCCCCGCCCTGGCCGCCCCACCTCGCCGGTCTGCCGCTCCACCGCCGGCCGGTCACCACTCGGGCGTTCCTCGCCCACGGGTTCCGCGCGATGGACCACCGCCTGCTGCTGCACCGCCCCGCCGCGCCCGCCGCCGACGGCCCCGGTCCGACCGGCGCCCCGCCGCTCTGGGTGTCCCCGGAGGGCACCCTCCACCGCGACCGCGGCGCCGTGGGACCGCCCGCACCGGCCGTCCTGTGGCGCCGCAACCTGCCCCGCGCGCTGGACGAGCTCGACCGCGCCGGCGGACGGGACGTCCTGGCCACCGTCGATCTGCTCGCCCCCGGCGCCTGCGAACTCGCCACCGTCCTCGCCGGGTTCGAGTTCGAGGAGCTCGACCTGCTGCGCTCGCTGGTGCTGGCCTGAGCCGGGTTGGGGTTGGGGCCGGGGCCGGGGCCGGGGCCGGCGGGTCGTCGCCGACCGTGAGCGTTACATTGAGGCGGAGAGGGGCGCCGGTCCGGAACGGGGAGGCTGATGCACTCGATCACCGCCTGGCTGAGCGGCCTGTCCGGTCCGGTCGGGTACGCGGTGGTCGCCGGTCTCGTGCTCGTCGAGGACGCCCTCTTCTTCAGCTTCGTCGTACCCGGCGAGAGCGCGGCCGTCCTCGGCGGCTTCCTCGCCCACCAGGGCAGGATCTCGCTCGGCTGGCTCGTCGTGTTCGTGGTCTGCGCGGCCGTCCTCGGCGACACCGTCGGCTACGAGATCGGCCGCCACATCGGCCCGAGGATCCTCGACACCCGCCCGATGCGGCGCCATGCGACCCGGGTCGACCAGGCCCAGGACCTGATCCGCCGGCGCGGGCCGGCCGCCGTCTTCTTCGGGCGCTTCGTCGCCTTCTTCCGCGCCATGGTGCCCACCCTGGCCGGCATGTCCCGCATGCCCTACCGGCGTTTCCTCCTGTTCAACGCCCTCGGCGGCCTGCTCTGGGGCGTCGGGTTCACCCTCCTCGGCTACTTCGCCGGAGCCGCCTACACCCGGGTCGAGAGCACCGTCGGCCGGGTCCTCGCCCTCGCGATCGCCGCGGGCGTCGTCCTCGCCCTCGTCGTCTGGTACCTGCGCCGGCACCGGCGTGGAACCCGCACCCCGGACGGCGGCGACCGGGACGAGCGGCCCTGACCCCGCACCACCGGTTCGCACCGGGACCGGGAGCGTCCGCCACCGCGTCCGGCAGCGCGCCTTCCGACAGCGCGCCTTCCGGCCCCGGGTTACCGTCGGGGGGCCGACGGCCGCGGGGCATCCCTCGGTTCGGAAACCGGCTCGGAAACCGGTTCGGAACCGGACATCCGGGGCAGCCGCCCGGTGTCCCACCCGTCGAAGCCCAGGACCGGAAAGGGGAACGAGCCCATGACCACACCCGACGACCACGGAACGCAGCCGGACGAACCGACGCGGGAACGGTCCGCCGAGGAACGCGCGATCACCTCCCCGACCCCGGCGGACGTCCGGGCGAAGGCCGAGGGCCGGGTCGGAGCCCGGGAGCGCTCCGCCGAGGAACGCTCGATCAGCACGCCCACCCCGGCCGACGTGCGACGGAAGGCGAAGCAGCCCGAGCACGAGGGGCCGGAGCCGCCCGCGGCGGACACCGTGGCGCCGTGAGGCCCCGCACGACCGCGCGGTGACCCGAAGCCCCGCCCCGGCGACCGTACGCCGGGGCGGGGCCTCGCTGCCCGGGCCCGGCAGGGCGGGAAACCACCCGAGCGGGGGATCACGCCGGGCGGCCCGGCCGCGTTGAGAGACGAGGAATGCACCCCGGGCACGCGGGTAACCGAGCGCTGCCACCCCCGGCCGCCGAGGCCGGAGGAGAACCCGGTGCCACCGCCAGAATGGGAGTTCGTCGCATGACCGTCGCCACCTCCTGGTCCACCGCCGTCACCCTGCCCGAAGGCCCGTTCCCCGACGTCGCCGTGGAGGCGCAGCTGCGCTTCGACACCGCGTCGCCGTACGCGGTGTGCCTGGCGTTCCCGCCGCTCGGCGACGACGACGCGGCGCAGTGGACGTTCGGCCGCGAGTTGCTCGACCGGGGCCGGCACGGACCGGTCGGCCTCGGGGACGTGACCGTCGCCCCCGGGCCGGAGGACCGCGTGCTGATCACCCTGCGCTCCCCGTCCGCGCGGGCCGTCATCAGCGTTCCGGCCGCCGTCGTGACGGCGTTCCTCCTCGACTCCTTCCGCCTGGTGCCGGCCGGTGCCGAGACCGAGCACCTGGACGTCGACGCCGCCCTCGCCCACCTGCTCCCCTGACGTCACCCCGCCCCGCCGCCGGGGCGGCCCGACCGGGCCGGACCGGGCACGCCGCCCGGCGGGCGGGACGGGCGGGTCACGCGACGGCCCCGGTCCGGCACTCCCACGCGTCGGGGCGGCACCGCGCGGGGAGCACCGTCACCAGCGGTCGTGCACCTGCGGCCGGATCCGCCGGTCGTAGAGGTCGCGCACGGCGGCCAGGGTGGCGGACGGCAGCGGCGGCAGGTCGGCGGCGGCCGCGTTGGCCCGGGCCTGCGCCACGTTGCGGGCGCCGGGGATCACCGTCGTCACCCCCGGCTGCTGGGTGACCCAGCGCAGCGCCGTCTGCGCGGCGCTCGCGCCCTCGGGAGCGAGCGCGGAGAACTCCACCGCCGCCTCGACGCCCGTCGCGAAGTCCACCCCGGAGAAGGTCTCCCCCTGGTCGAAGGACTCGCCGTGGCGGTTGTAGGTGCGGTGGTCGTCCGGGGCGAAGACGGTGTGGGCGTCGTACCGGCCCGACAGCAGGCCCGAGGCCAGCGGCACCCGTGCGAGGATTCCCACTCCGGCCGCCTCGGCGGCGGGCAGCACCTGCTCCAGCGGCTTGAGCCGGAACGCGTTCAGGATGATCTGCACGCTCGCGACGTTCGGGCGGGCGATCGCGGTCAGCGCCTCGGCGCAGGTCTCCACGCTCACCCCGTAGGCGGCGATCCGGCCCTCCTCGACCAGGGTGTCCAGGGCGTCGAACACCTCGTCCGAGGAGTAGACGGGCGTCGGCGGGCAGTGCAGCTGCACCAGGTCGAGCCGCTCCACACCCAGGTTGTCCCGTGAACGGTCGGCCCAGGAACGGAAGTTGGCGAGGTTGTAGTGCTCGGGCCGCTGCTCGACCCGGCGACCGAACTTGGTGGCGACGAACACCTCGGCGTCCGGGCGGTCCTTCAGGAAACGGCCGATCAGCCGCTCGCTGCGGCCGTCGCCGTAGACGTCGGCGGTGTCGAAGAGGGTGACGCCGGCTTCCACCGAGGCCTCCAGCACGGCCAGGGCGTCCTCCTCCCGGACGTCCCCCCAGTCCGCGCCGAGCTGCCAGGTGCCGAGGCCGACGATCGAGACGGGGCGGCCGGTGCGGCCGAGTACGCGCTGTTCCATGGGACGAGCCTCTCACGCGGCGCCCGCGCCGCAACACGCCCCCTGCCCGACGCACGACCGCAGTCCCGCCGGCCGGCACCCCGCGTGACCTGCGGAACCGTTCGGACCAATCCGCGTCGCGGGCCGCTCCGAACGTCCGGGAGAAACAGTACGAAGCGGTAGAAGCATTCGGAACACCCGGACTCCCGACGGCACCACCTGCGAGGCCCACCCGTGAGCGTATCGATCGCCCTGTTCACCCAGGACCTGCGGCTGCACGACAACCCCGTGCTGCACGCCGCCCGGTCCGCGGCCGACCGGGTCGTCCCGCTGTTCGTGCTGGACCCGGCCGTCGAGGGCGCCGGATTCGCCGCGCCCAACCGGCAGGCGTTCCTCGCCGACTGCCTCGCCGACCTGGACGCCTCGCTGCGCCGGATCGGCTCCCGGCTGGTCGTACGGCGCGGCGAGCCCGCCGAGCAGGCGGCCAGGGTCGCGGCCGAGGCCGAGGCCGGAGCGCGTGTCGAGGCCGGAGCCGGAGGAGACGCCGGGACCACCACCGTGCACGTCGCCGCGGGCGTCAGCGCCTTCGCGCAGCGGCGCGAGGCCCGGCTGCGCGAGGTGTTCGGCGACCGCCTGCACGTCCACGACGCCTCGGTGACGGTCGTCCCGGCGGGCCGGATCACCCCGGCCGGCCGGGACCACTACGCGGTCTTCACCCCGTACCACCGGGCCTGGCAGCGGACGCCCCGCCGCACGGTGCTGGGCGCGCCGCGGGCGCTCGACACCCCGCCCGGCATCGGCAGCGAGAACCTGCTGCTCACCGGGCCGCTCTCGCCCGCCCTGCCGCCCGGGGGCGAGAGCGCGGCCAGGCAGCGGTGGCGGCGCTGGGACGTCGACGCGTACGCGCGGGTCCACGACGACCTCGCCGCCGACGCCACCTCCCGGCTCTCCCCGTACCTGCACTTCGGCTGCCTGTCCCCCACCGAACTCGTCGAACGCGCGCTGCGGCACGACGGCGAGGGGGCGCGGTCCTTCGTCCGGCAGCTCGCCTGGCGCGACTTCCACCACCAGGTCCTCGCCGCCCGCCCCGACGCCGCGCACCGCGACTACCGGACCAGGGACGACCACTGGCACCGGGACGAGCGCGAGGCCGAGGCCTGGCGGCGGGGCCGCACCGGCTACCCGATCGTCGACGCCGGAATGCGCCAGCTCGCCGAGGAGGGCTGGATGCACAACCGGGCCCGCCTGCTCACCGCGGGCTTCCTCACCAAATGCCTCTACCTGGACTGGCGGATCGGCGCCGCCCACTTCCTGTCGCTGCTGGTCGACGGGGACGTGGCCGACAACCAGCTGAACTGGCAGTGGGTCGCGGGCACCGGCACCGACACCCGCCCCAACCGGGTGCTCAACCCGCTGCGCCAGGCCGACCGGTACGACCCCGACGGGGCGTACGTGCGCCGCTGGGTGCCGGAACTCGCCCATCTGCCCGGGCCGGCCGTCCACCGCCCCTGGCTGCTCGACCCCGCCCCCGACTACCCGGCCCCGCTCATCGCCCCGGACGCCCTCACCGCCCGCTTCCGCCGCGCCCGGGGCCTGGACTGAACCCAGGCGCCGGACGGACCCGGCACCGGCAGTGGCGCTCGGTGACACTCGATGGCACTCGATGACGCCGGCCACCCGGCGCCACGCGGGCCGACCGCACCGCGCCCGCAGGAATCCGCCCTCCCGGGCCGCCGGAGCCCGGGCGCAGGCCCGCGCCAACCAGCGTGCACCCATGGCGCGTTGGCACTCCCCGAAGGATCAAGGCCGACGACCGCGGAGGGCGCTCCCCGAAATCGGGAGCGGAATATTCGCCCGCAACGGACTCCGGCCTGCTAGAGTCGTTTTTGTTGCAGTAGTGGTTCCCATGAACTTTGTGTGCGCCTGCTGATGTTTTGCAGGCGCATTTTTGTTTACCCGGTCTTTTCCGGGTGGGTGCTTGTGCGGCGACTCGTGGTCCGCGCTGTGCGGGCTTCGGACAGCCTCTGAAGGAGATTTCCATGGCTAACGGCACCGTGAAGTGGTTCAACTCGGAAAAGGGCTTCGGCTTCATCGAGCAGGAGGGTGGCGGCCCGGACGTCTTCGCCCACTACTCGAACATCAACGCCAACGGCTTCCGTGAGCTGCTCGAGGGCCAGAAGGTCGAGTTCGACGTCACGCAGGGCCAGAAGGGCCCGCAGGCCGAGAACATCCGCCCGCTGTAGTTTTTCCTGCCACGGCACCCGCCAGGCAGCGAAAGGCCCGCACCGCTTGCCGGTGCGGGCCTTTCCGCGTCCGGGGCGGCTTCGGAACCGCCGCCTCCGCGGGAGGCCGTGGAAACCCCGTCGCACGAACGGGCGCTCGGCCGGCATCATGGGGCCGGACCGCGACATCGGACGAGAGGCCCCGGACGCCCATGCTCGACCCGCTCGCCGCACCGGACGCGCTGTCGGCCGCGGTGGAACCCCTCGAGGATCTGCTCCAGGACAACACCTTCCAGCCGTTCATCGAGCTGCTGCACGTGGTCCCCGCGACCGGGACGACAGCCGGGCGCGACCGGATGCAGGTTCTCGCCCAAGCCGTCTTCGACGCCGGCGGCTGGGGCAGCGGTTACCAGGTGGGAGGACCGGTACGGCCGTTCGCGTCGCCCCGGGCCTGGCGGGACATCTTCCGCGGCCAGGTGACCGAGGGCTACATGCGGCCCGCCCGAAGGTACGGGCACACGGCACCCGACCGGCACGCGCCCGACGACATCCGGCGGGCCGGCGAACTCGCCGACGGCATCGCCGACCTCGTCGAGGCGCACCTGGGCCCCGTCCGTGGCTGCGGCGACGTCGGGGGGCCGCACACCAGCTACATCTGGTGGCGCAACCTGCTGCTGGTCACCGACGATTGGGCCACCGTCCTGCACCTCGCCGTCAGCGACTGACCGACCGCTCCGGACCGGCGGCGGGCACGGACAACCCGTCGAGTTCGCGACCGATCGCCTCGCGCAGTCCGTCGTGCTCCGGTCCGAGTGCCGTTTCGGGATCGCGCCAGTTCTCCGCGGGATACAGCCACACCGGGCGACGGACGAGGTCCGGGCTCTCCCACTCGAACCGCGGCCACACGTGTGCGTGCAGGAAGTGGTCGGCGTTGCCGAGGATCTCCAGGTTCACGCGCCGGAACTGCGCGTCCAGCCGCCGGCAGACCCGCTCCACCGCCTCGCCCAGCCGGTCCATGTCCGCGAGGAAGGCCGTCCGCCTGCCGCGCGGAAGGTCGGACAGCCGCTGCACGTCGGGCTCGTCCACCAGCAGGACCGAATACCCCGGCAGGAACTGCACGTCGCCGATCACCGCGAACCCGGCGTCCAGCCGCCGGAGCACCGTCGGGTTCGCGCCCCTCAGGGCGCTGCCGATCCCCGGCTGCCCCTTCGCCCCGCACTGCGAGCGGGCGACGGAGCTCTGCACCACCACCGCGCCGCCCACCCACACGGCGCCGGACGGGCACACCGCCGACTGCCACTTCCCGCTCGACGCTCCCGACACCACCGCCCCCGAGGGACTGGAGTCCGCGGCATGACCACCGCCCCCGAAGCCGCCGCCCCCCACACCGCGGACGGCCCCGGCACGGCCGTCCTGGAGGCCACCGGCCTCAGCGTCGTCCACCGCACCCGCTCCGGCCCGCTGCACGCCGTCAGCGGTGTCGACCTGGCCCTGTACCCGCGCCGTACCCTCGCCCTGGTCGGCGAGTCCGGCTCCGGCAAGAGCAGCATCGCCAAGGCCCTGCTGCGGCTGCCCCCGCCCACCACCGGCACCGTCACCCTCGACGGCACCGACCTCGCCACCCTCTCCCCGCGCGCCCTGCGGGCCGTCCGGCCCCGCCTCCAGATGGTCTTCCAGGACCCGCTCTCCTCGCTCAACCCGCGCCGCCTGGTCCGCGACCTCGTCGCCGAGCCCCTCGACGCCCACCCCGACCCGGCCCGCGACCGGGAGGAGGTCGTCACCCGGCAGCTGGAGGCCGTCGGCCTGCCGCCCGCCCTGTTCGGCGACCGCCGGCCCCACCAGCTCTCCGGCGGACAGGCCCAGCGGGTGGCCATCGCCCGGGCGCTGGCCGCCGGACCGCGCGTGCTGATCGCCGACGAGGCCGTCTCCGCCCTCGACGTCTCGGCCCAGGCCACCGTGCTCAACCTGCTGCGCGGGCTCACCGAGGAACGCGGACTGGCCGGCCTGTTCATCTCCCACGACCTCGGCGTGGTCCGGGCGGTGAGCGACGAGGTGGCCGTGCTCCAGCTCGGCCGGATCTGCGAGCGCGGCCCCACCGAGGCCGTCCTCGCCGCCCCGGCCCACCCCTACACGGCCGCCCTGCTCGCCGCCGTCCCCGAGCCCGGCCGCCCGCTGCGCGACACCGGCCTGCTCCCCGCCGACCCGCCCTCCCCGCTCGCCCCACCCAGCGACTGCCGCTTCCGCACCCGCTACCCCCTGGCGGACGACCGCTGCGCCACCGAGGAGCCCCGACTGCGGACGGCGGCCCCCGGCCGCACGGTGGCCTGCCACCGCCCGCTGGTCGCGGCGGTGGCGGGCTGAGGGCGGACCCGGCCGCGGCCCCGGGCCGGCGGTACGCGGCCGGTGCACGGGGCGGACCGGAGGATGGCGGCCGGACGGATTCCGGGACGGCCCCCGGGCGGAGCCGCGGGCCGCGACCTGCCCCGCATCCGGGCCCACCCCCGGCGGGCCGGGATCCGGCGGGGCGACCCGACCGCACCGGATCCTCGCGTGCCGGGCCGGCTCAGGCCTCGTCGGTGGTGGTGGAGACGGCCAGCAGGCTGGTGACCGAGCCGTCGTCGCCGACGACGTCGCGCAGGTGGCGGAAGCCCAGGCGGCGGCACATGGCGAGGCTCGGGGTGTTCTCCGCTCCGACCATGCCGTAGACCTCCTTGAGCCCCAGCTCGTCGCCGGCGTAGCGGATCAGCCCGCGGACCACCTCGCCGCCCAGGCCCCGGCCCCAGTACGCGGGGGCCAGCGCGGTGACCAGTTCGTGGCCGTCGACGTTGCCGGCGCGCTTGACCTCGGCGTGGCCCGCGTACGCCCCGTCCAGCCACAGGCCCCAGACGTCGAAGAGGTTCTGCGGGTAGACGTCGCTCAGGATCGCGCGGAACAGCGTGCGGATGTCCGGCTCGGGCACGAGGTCCTGGCCCATCCAGCGGCACACGTCCGCGTCGCGCAGCAGGGAGACGAAGGCGTCCTCGTCCTCGGGCCGGTAGGGGATGAACTCCACGTGCTCGGTGCGCAGCGGAGGGGTCATGCGGCTCTCCTCAAGGTCGTGGTGGTTCGGTGGTGCGGTGGCTCCGGGACGGGGCCGCTCGGCACCGGCGCGAGCGGCGGCCCCGTCCCCTCGGCCGGTCAGGCGCCGGCGTTCTCCATGCGCTCGCGCAGGCTCCTGGGGCGCATGTCGGTCCACACCTCGTCGACGTACGCGGTGCACTCGGCCTCGGTGCCGTCGGTGCCGACGGGCTGCCAGCCGGCCGGGACGTCGAGGTCGGCGGGCCAGAGGGAGTACTGCTCCTCGTCGTTGCGCAGCACCTGGTAGCGGGTGTTCTCGTCCATGTCGGGCTCCTCTGTCGTCGGACGGACGGGGGTCGATGGTGGTGTGCGGTCAGTGGCTTTCCCGGGCGTGCCGGGCGATCCGCCGCAGGGCGTCGGCGAAGTCCTCGGCCGCCCGGCGGACGGCCCCGGTGTCGTGGACGGCGGGGCGGTGGTGCCAGGTGAAGGCGAGGCGGCCGTGCTGGGCGGCGCCGACCACCTCCAGCGGGTGGGAGCCGCCGTCCCGGGGGTCGTGGTCCTGGCCGAAGGAGCCGAGTTCGGCGCGGACCAGGCCGTCGCCTTCGGTCTCGGGCCGGGCGTCCCACTGGCCGAGGTAGTTGAAGACCACCTGGCCGTGCCCGCCGGCGGCGAGGCGCTCGCGGACCTCGGGGGTGCCGAAGGTGCGCAGGGCGCCGAAACCCAGGCCGTTGCCGGGCACCGCGCGCAGCTGCCGGCGGACGGACTTCACCAGGGCGCGCCAGTCGCGGTCCGGGCCGAGGTCGGCGGGGTCGGGGACGTCGAAGGTGACGGGGTGGACGGTGGTGAACCAGCCGACCGTACGGGACAGGTCGACGTCCTCCAGCAGGTCCTCCCGCCCGTGTCCCTCCAGGTCCAGGGCGATCCGCTGCCGTCCGCTCCAGCGGGCCAGCGCGAGGGCGAGGGCGGCCAGCAGCACGTCGTTGACCCGGGTGCGGTAGGCGGCGGGGGCGGCGCGCAGCAGTGCCTCGGTGTCCGCCTCGTCGAGTTCGACGGTGACCGCCGCGCTCCCGTCGTCGCCGGGTTCGGCCGGGCCCCCGGGCAGGGCCGTCCGGGCGTTCACCGCCTCTTCCCAGTAAGGGAGTTCGTGGTCCAGGCCGCCGTCGGCGACGTGGGCGGCGAGCCGGTGCGCCCAGTCCCGGAAGGAGGTGCCGCGCTCCCCCAGGCTGATCGGCCCGCCCCGGAGGGCCTGTCGGTGGGCGCTCTCCAGGTCGTCGCGCAGCACCCGCCAGGAGACGGCGTCGACGACCAGGTGGTGGGCGACCAGGAGCAGCAGGGCGGGGTGGTCCGGGTGGCCGGTGAACAGGGCGGCGCGCAGCAGCGGGCCGCGGGCCAGGTCGAAGCCGGCGTGGAGTTCGTCGGCGGCCTTCTCCATGGCCGCGTCGGCGGCCTCGGCGCTCTGCCCGGTCAGGTCGTGGCGGGCGAGGAGGTCCTCGGCGGGGGCGGGCGGCGGGTTGAACTGGTGCCATCCGGCCTCGTCGTGGGTGAAGCGCATCCGCAGCGCGTCGTGGTGCTCCAGCAGGGCGTCGAGGGCGGCGCGCAGCGCCTCCGGGTCGGGGGCGGCGCCGAGTTCGAGCAGGGTGGACTGGTTGAAGTGGTGGTGGGCGGCGCGCGGGGTGGTCAGGAACCACTCCTGGATGGGGGTGAGCGGCACGTCGCCGGTCACCGGGCCGTCGTCGGGGCGTTCGGTGGCGGCGCGGACGACGGTGGCGAGTTCGGCCACCGTCTGGTGGCTGAACAGGTCCCGGGTGGCCAGCTGGAGGCCGTCGCGGCGCAGCCGGGAGACCACCTGCATGCTGAGGATGGAGTCGCCGCCGAGCAGGAAGAAGTTGTCGTCGGCGCCGACCTCGTCGAGGCCGAGGACGTCGGCCCAGATCCGGGCGATCCGGCGTTCGAGGTCGGTTTCCGGTGCCCGGCCCGGGCCGGCCGTGGCGTGGGCGGGGCCGGGGTCGGGCAGGGCGCGCCGGTCGAGTTTGCCGTTGGGGGTGAGCGGCAGGCGCTCCAGCGGGACGAAGGCCGCGGGGACCAGGTGCGGGGGCAGCGACTCGGCGAGGTGGAGCCGCAGGTCGAGGGCGGGTGCGCCCGCGGTGGCGTCGGCCGGGACGACGTAGCCGACCAGCCGGCCGCCGCCGGGGCCGTCGGCGCGGACGGTGACGACGGCGTCGCGCACCAGGGGGCTGCGGCGCAGGGCGCTCTCGATCTCGCCCGGTTCGATCCGGAAGCCGCGCAGCTTGATCTGCTCGTCGGCGCGTCCGGCGAACCGCAGTCGGCCGTCGGCGTCGTGGCGGGCGAGGTCGCCGGTGCGGTACATCCTCTCGCCGGGGGCGCCGTGCGGGTCGGGCAGGAAGCGCTGGGCGGTGAGGCCGGGGCGGCCGAGGTAGCCGCGGGCGAGGCCGGGGCCGGCCAGGTAGAGCTCCCCGGTGACGCCGGGCGGCACCGGCCGCAGGGCGGTGTCCAGGACGTACGCGCGGGTGGCGCCGCTGGGGCGGCCGATGGCGGGGCTGCCGGTGCCGGGGGCGAGCGGGCCGGTCCAGCTGGCGACCACGGTGGCCTCGGTGGGACCGTAGGAGTTGATCATCCGTCGGCCGGGGGCCCAGGTGTCGACCAGGTCGGCCGGGCAGGCCTCGGCGCCGACCACCAGGGTGCGCAGGTCGGGCAGGGCGGCGGCGGTCTCCGGTTCCATGGTGGCCAGGGCCGCCGGGGGGATCAGGGTGTGGCTGATCCGGCGTGCGGCGAGCACCTCGGCGAGCCGTTCGCCGACCAGCGGCCCCTCCTCCCCGGTGACCAGGGCGGCCCCGGAGAGCAGGGAGATGCACAGTTCCAGCACGGAGGCGTCGAAGCTGGGCGAGGCGAACTGGAGCACCCGGTCGCCGGGGCCGACGGCGTACTGCTCGGCGGCGGCCGCGGCGAAGACGGCGAGGCCGGCGTGGGTCACCAGGACGCCCTTGGGGGTGCCGGTGGAGCCGGAGGTGTAGATGACGTAGGCCGGGTGGGCGGGGGTGAGGGCGGCAATGCGGTCGGCGTCGGTGGGCGCGGTGTCCGGCCCTTCGGCGGCCCAGACCCGGTCCGGGTCGTCGAGCACCAGGTGGGCGCCGGCGTCGCGGACCATGAACTCCCGCCGGGGCGCCGGGTAGTCCGGGTCGACCGGGAGGAAGGCGCCGCCGGCCTTGGCGACGGCCAGCTGGGCGACCACCATGGCGGCCGAGCGGGGCAGCGCGAGGGCGACCAGCCGCTCGGGTCCGACGCCGCGCCCGATGAGCTGGTGGGCCAGCCGGTTGGCGGCCCGGTCCAGTTCGGCGTAGGAGAGTTCCCGCTCGCCGTCGAGCAGGGCCGGCGCGTCGGGGGTGGCGGCGGCCCGGCGCTCGAACAGCTCGGGCAGGGTCGCCTCGGGCACCCGGCGGAAGGTGCCGCCCGGCTCGGTGGGCGGCGTGTCCGGGCCGGCCAGCGGCAGTGCGCCGACGGCACGGTGGGGGTCCTGGGCGACGGCGGTCAGCAGGGTGGCGAGCTGGTCGGCCATCCGCTCGACGGTGGCCGCGTCGAACAGGTCGGTGTTGTACGTGAACAGGCCGTGCAGCGCTCCGCTGTCGGTCTCGACGAACTCCAGCGCCAGCTCGAAGGCCGTCCGTACGGCGTCGGGCTCGATGCCGGTCACGTCGAGGCCCGGCAGGTCGAGTTCGGCGGACGGCGCGTTCTGGAGCACCACGTGGACCTGGAAGAGCGGGGTGCGGCTGGTGTCGCGCACCGGCTGGACCTCGTCGACCACCTTCTCGAAGGGCACGTCCTGGTGGGCGAAGGCGTCGAGGACGGTCTGCCGCACCTCGCCGAGGAGGGCGTCGAAGGACTGGCCGGGTTCCACCCGGGAGCGCAGCACCAGGGTGTTGACGAAGAATCCGACCAGCTGCTGGACCTCGGGCCGCTGCCGGCCGGAGGTGATCGTGCCGACGGTGATGTCGGTGTCCCCGCAGAGCCGGGCCAGGTAGGCCTGGGCCGCGGCGACCAGGGTGGTGAACAGCGTGGCGCCGCGCTCCCGGCCGACCTCGGCCAGCCGGCGGGCGGTGTCGGCGGGCAGCTCCAGCCGGACGGTGGCGGCGTTGGCGGCGTTGGCGGTGCGCACCGCGGGCCGGGGCCGGTCGGTGGGCAGCGGCGGCGGTACCGCGCCGGTGAGTTGGCGCTTCCAGTAGGCGAGCTGTTCCCCGGCGGGGGCTCCCGCGGTGCGCTGCCAGTGGGCGTAGTCGGCGTACTGCACCGGCAGTGGCGCCAATTCGGCTTCGGTGGAGCCGAGTTCGGCACGGTAGAAGTGGGCGAGGTCGTCGAGCAGCACGCCGGTGGACCAGCCGTCGGTGACCATGTGGTGCAGGGTCAGCACCAGCACGTGGTCGCGGTCGGCCAGTCGGGCCAGGGTGGCGCGCAGCAGGGGTCCGCGGCGCAGGTCGAAGGGGCGGGCGCGTTCGGCGGCGAGCAGTTCGCGCAGGGCCGCCGGCCGCTCGTCGGCGGGCCGGTCGGAGAGGTGGTGCCGCGGCAGCGGGACGACGTGCGGCGGGTGGACCAGCTGGACGCCGTGGCCGTCGACGCTGTCGAAGGTGGTGCGCAGCGACTCGTGCCGGGCCGTCAGGGCGTCCAGGGCCGCGCCGAGGGCGTCGGGGTCGAGGGCGCCGCGCAGCCGGAGGGCGAGCGCGACGTTCTCGGCGACGCCGGGCGTGAACTCCTCCAGGAACCAGAGGCGTTGCTGGGCGTGGGACATCGGGGACGCGCCGGTGCGGGGCACCGGGACGACGGGCGGGCGGGCCGGGGCGGCGGGCTCCTCGGTGAGCAGCCGGGCCAGGCCGGCCGGGGTGGGGTGGTCGAAGACGGCGCGGGGGCCGAGCTCGGTGCCGAAGGACTCGGTGAGGCGGGCGGCGAGCCGGATGCTGAGGATGGAGTCGCCGCCCAGGTCGAAGAAGCCCTCGTCCATGCCGGGCGGGCGGATGCCGAGGACCTCGGCGAAGACCTCGGCGGTGCGGCGTTCGGCCGCGGTGCGCGGTTCGACCCGGTCGCGCCGCCCGCCGCCGGGCTCCCGCTCCGGGGCGGGGAGGGCGGAGCGGTCGACCTTGCCGTTGCGGCTCAGCGGGAGGGCGGGGAGCGGGACGATCGCGGCCGGGACGAGGTAGTCGGGCAGGGTCAGGGCGGCGAAGGCCCGCAGCTCCTCGGGGTCGACGGCGCCCTCGGCGCCGACGGCGTAGGCGACCAGCCGGCGGGCGCCGGGCCGGTCCTCGCGGACGACCACGGCGACGTCGGCGACCTCCGGGTGGGCGGCGAGGGCGGACTCCACCTCGGCGGGCTCGACCCGGAAGCCGCGGATCTTCACCTGGTCGTCGGCGCGGCCGAGGAACTCGACGGTGCCGTCGGCGCGGCGCCGGGCGAGGTCCCCGGTGCGGTACATCCGGGCGCCGGGCGGGCCGGAGGGGTCGGCGAGGAAGCGGGCGGCGGTCGCGCCGGGGCGGCCCAGGTAGCCGCGGGCCAGGCCCTCGCCGGCCAGGTACAGCTCGCCCGCGCAGCCCGGCGGGACGGGCCGCAGCCGGGCGTCCAGGACGTGCACCCGCCGGTCGTCCAGCGGCCGGCCGATCGGGACGGTGTCGGGCACGCCCGCGGCGTCGGCGAGGGCGTGGGCGGTGGCGAAGGTGGTGGTCTCGGTGGGCCCGTAGCCGTCCACCACGGTCAGTCCGGGGCAGGCGGCCAGGACGCGGCGCACGGCGGCGGCGGGCACCACGTCCCCGCCGGTCCACAGGGCCCGCAGCCCGGCGAAGCAGTCCGGCGCGTCCTGGGCGAGCAGCCGGAACAGCCCGGCGGTCAGCCACAGGGCCGTCGGCCCGTCCGCTCCGGCGAGCCGGCGCAGCAGCGTGGCGTCCACCGGCCCCTCGGGGGCGACCAGTACGCAGCCGCCGTTCAGCAGCGGCGCCCACACCTCGAAGGTGGCGGCGTCGAAGGCGACCGGCGAGTGCAGCAGCACCCGGGCGCAGCTGCCGTCGGCGAAGCGGCTGTCGGTGGCGAGCGAGGCCACGTCGCGGTGCCGGACGGCGACGGCCTTGGGCTCGCCGGTGGAGCCGGAGGTGTACATCACGTACGCCAGCCGGTCGGGGTCGGCGGGCGGCAGCGCAGCGGGCGCATCGTCACGTACGGCCCCGGCGGGCGGCAGCGCACCGCTCGCACCGTCGCGTACGGCCGCGACCTGCTCGGCGGTGAGGGTGCGGGCGGCGCCGGCCCGGTCGAGCAGGGCGCGGCGGCGCTCCTCGGGGGCGCGCAGGTCGACGGGCAGGTAGGCGCCGCCCGCCTTGAGGACGGCCAGCTGGGCGACGACGAGTTCGGCGCCGCGGTCCATCGCCAGCGCCACCCGGTCCTCGGGCGCCAGGCCGTCGGCGAGCAGCCGGGCGGCCAGCCGGGCGGACCAGGCGTCGAGCCCGCGGTACGTCAGCTCCCGCTCCCCGTCCCGCACGGCGGGGGAGTCGGGGGTGCGGCGGGCCTGCTCGGCGAAGATCCGCAGCGGGCTGTCCGGCGCCGGCGGGCGGGCGGTGGTGTGCCAGGAGGCCAGCAGCGCGCGGTCGGCGGCGGTGAGCGGGTCCAGCGCGGCGAGGTCGCCGTCCAGGCCGTCGGCGAGGGCGGTCAGCAGCAGGGCGAGGCGGTCGGCGGCGTCCCGGACGGTCCGCTCGTCGAACAGCGCGGGGTCGTACGCCAGGTCGAAGGCGAGCTGTCCGCTCAGGTGGGCGCGCAGGCACCAGGGGAAGGTGGTGGCGTCGTCGGCGCGCACCTCGACCACCCGCACGCCGGTGCGGTCCGCGGCCGACTCGTCGACGGGGTAGTTCTCGAACACCACCATGCTGTCGAACAGCGGCTCCCCGGCGGGCAGTTCGCTCAGGCCCTGGATCCGGGGCAGCGCCAGGTGGTCGTGCCGGCGGCCGTCGCTCTGCCGGTCCTGGAGGTCCCGCAGCCAGGGCCGCACACCGCCGGAGGGCAGCTCGACCCGGCACGGCACGGTGTTGATGAACAGGCCGATCATCGTCTCGACGCCGGGCAGTTCGGCCGGCCGCCCGGAGACGGTGGTGCCGAAGACGACGTCCGCGGTGCCGCCGTAGCGGGCCAGCAGCAGCGCCCAGGCGCCCTCGACCAGGGTGTTGACGGTCAGTCCGGCGGCGGCGGCGTTCTCCCGCAGGCGCGCGGAGAGCGCCTCGTCGAGGGCGCGGTGGACGGCGGCGGTGGCCCGGGCCCGGTGCGCGCCGGCGGGCCGGCGGTCGTAGGGCAGCGCGGTCCGTTCGGTGAACCCGGTCAGGGCGCCGCTCCAGTGGTCCTCGGCGGCCTGCTCGTCCTGCTCGCGCAGCCAGGCCAGGAAATCCGCGAAGGGGCGCCGGACCGGGCGGGGCGCCTGCGGTCCGCCGGTCAGCGCGGCGTACTCCTCGCACACCTCGGTGAGCAGCTGTCCGGTGCTCCAGCCGTCCAGGATCACGTGGTGGGTGGACCAGAGCAGCAGCACCTCCTCGCCGGGCAGCGCGGCCAGGGCCAGCCGGCTGAGCGGCGCGGTGCCCAGGTCCATCCCGGCGGCCCGCTCCTCGGCGAGCAGCCGCTCGGTCGCCTCGGCGCGCTGTCCGGCGGTCAGCGCCCGCCAGTCCAGGTGGCGGACGGGCAGGACGGCGCGGCGCGCGACCAGCTGGACGGGGTGCGGCAGGCCGCGCCAGTGCACGGAGGTGCGCAGCGCCGGGGTGCGGTCGACGACCCGCTGCCAGGCGGCGGCGAAGGCCGCCGGGTCGGCGACGCCGGCCAGCCGCACGGCGATCCGGTCCACGTAGGCGCCGTCCTGGTCGACCAGGCCGTGGAAGAGCATGCCGGACTGCAGGGGGGTGAGCGGCAGCACGTCCTCGGCCTCCCGGCCGTCGCCGACGAGGGCGTCCAGCCGCTGCTGGTCGAGGCCGGCCAGCGGGAAGTCGGACGGGGTGCGGCCGCCGGCGCCGGGGCTCGCGCAGTGCTCGGCCAGCTCGCGCAGCGCCTGGAGGGTCTGCTCGGCGAGCGCGCGGACGGTGGCCTCGTCGTAGCGGGCCGCGGGGTAGGTCCAGCCCAGTTCGAGCCGGCCGTCCTGGACCGCCCCGATGACGTCCAGCAGGTAGGGGCGGGGCTCGTCGGGGTCGGTGTCGCGCCCGGCCGGGGGCAGCGAGCCGCGCAGCAGCCCGTCCGCCGCGGTGCCGCGGGCGTCCCACTGGCCGTGGTAGTTGAAGCCGAACTGCGGCACGGCGGCGTCGGCCGGCAGGGCGGACGGGTGGAGGTGGCGCAGGGCGCCGTGGCTGAGTCCGCGCAGCGGGACGGCGCGCAGCTGCTCCTTGACCGAGCGCAGGGTGTCGTGCCAGCCGGCCTCCGGGTCGACGCGCAGGGCGAGCGGGAACTCGGCGGTGAACCAGCCGACCGTCCGGGAGAGGTCCTGGTCGGCGAAGAGGTCCTCGCGGCCGTGGCCCTCCACCGCGATCAGCACGGAGTCCCGGCCGCACCAGCGGGCCAGGGTGCGGCCCAGCGCGCTGAGCAGGACGTCGTTGACCTGAGTGCGGTAGACCTCGGGGACGTGCCGAAGCAGCGCCTCGGTGGTCGGCTCGTCCAGGGTCACGGTGACGGTGGCGGCGGTGCCGTGGGTGTTGGGGCCGGGCCGACCGGCGGGCAGCTCGGCCGGGGCCTCGCCGGTGCGGGTCCAGTACGCGGTGTCGCCGTCCAGCGCGCCGGAGCGGGTGTGCCGCTCCAGCCGGGTGGCCCACCGGGTGTAGGAGGTGCCCGGCTCCGGCAGCCGGACGGGTGCGCCGGCACGGGCGGCGCGGTAGGCCGCTTCGAGGTCGGCCAGCAGGATGCGCCAGGAGACGCCGTCCACGGCCAGGTGGTGGATCGTCAGCACGAGCTGGGCGGGCTGCCCCTCGCCACGGTGCGAGCCGCCCTCGGCGGTGCCGTCGAAGAACAGGGCGCGCAGCATCCGGCCCTCGACCGGGTCGAGGGAGCTCTGGGCCTGGTCGGCGGCCCGCTGCACCTCGGCCTCGACGGCGGCCGGGTGGTGGGTGAAGACGCCGTCCGGCGCCTGCTCCAGGACCTGCTGGTGCCAACCCGACCCTCCGTGCCGGAAGCGGGTGCGCAGCGCCGGGTGGTGCTCCGCCAGGGCGAGCACGGCGCTGCGCAGGGCCGCCGGGTCGGTGTCCGGGGCCAGCGCGAGGCGCTGGGTCATGGTGAAGCGCAGCGCCTCGCCGGGCCGGCGGCCGTCCAGGTACCAGTGCTGGATCGGGGTGAGCGGCGCCTCGGCGGGTTCGGCCTCCTCGCCGGCCGTCGCCGGATCGGTCAGCTCCCCCGCGCAGAGGGCGAGTTCGGCGACGTTCTGGTAGCGGAAGACGTCCTTGGTGGTGAGGGCGAGTCCGGCGGCGCGGGCCCGGGAGACGATCTGGATGCTGAGGATGGAGTCGCCGCCGAGGGCGAAGAAGTTGTCCCGGGCGCCGACCCGCTCCACGCCCAGCACCTCGGCCCAGATCGCGGCGAGCCGTTCCTCGGTGCCGGGGCGCGGGGCGACGTACGGGGTGGTGCGGTCCGGCTGGGTGGGCGGGGTGGGCAGGGCCCGCCGGTCGGTCTTGCCGCTGGTGGTGCGCGGGATGCGGGCCAGCGGGACGAACGCGGTGGGCACCAGGTGGTCGGGCAGGGTGCGCCGCAGCCAGGCCCGCAGCTCCTCGGCGGGCGGCACGACGGCGCCGGCCGGCACCGGGTACCCGACCAGGAGGGTCCGGCCGCCCTGTTCGCGGGCGGCGACGGCGCAGTCCGCTATGCCGGGGTGGGTCAGCAGGGCGGCCTCCACCTCGCCGGGCTCGATCCGGAAGCCGCGGATCTTGACCTGCTCGTCGGCCCGGCCGAGGAACTCCAGCCGGCCGTCGGCGTCCCAGCGGGCCAGGTCCCCGGTGCGGTACATCCGGGTGCCGGGCGGCCCGTACGGGTCGGCGAGGAAGCGGGTGGCGGTCAGTCCGGGGCGGCCCAGGTAGCCGCGGGCGACCTGCTCGCCGGCCAGGTACAGCTCCCCCGGCATGCCGGGCGGCACCGGGCGCAGCGCGCCGTCGAGTACGTAGGCGGTGGTGTTGCGGCCCGGCCGGCCGATCACCGGGCGCTCGGGGTGGTCCGCGACGCGGGCGTAGGCGGAGTCGACGGTGCACTCGGTGGGCCCGTACAGGTTGTAGGTGCTGATGCCGAACTCGGCCTGCGCCGCGCAGAGTTCGCGCCAGGTGGCGGCCGGGATCGCCTCGCCGCCGAGCTGGAGCAGCCGGGGGTGGTGCGCGGCGGGGGCGAACAGTCCGGCGGCGGTGAGCTCGCGCAGGAAGGAGGGGGTGACGTTGACGACGTCGAGGCGCTGCTCGACGATCCGGGCGCAGAAGGCCTGCGGGTCCAGCCGGACGTCCTCGTCGACCAGGTGGAGCTCCTGGCCGCAGACCAGCAGCAGCGGGCCCTCCCAGCTGGTGTCGAAGGAGAGGGAGGCGCTGAGGGCGACCTTCAGCCGGCGGCCGTCGACGGTGTGCGGGACGAGCATCCCCTCCCGGTGGTCGCGGCAGAGGTTGACGAGCTGGCGGTGCTCGACGACCACGCCCTTGGGGCGGCCGGTGGAGCCGGAGGTGTGGATCAGGTAGGCGGCGTGCCCGGGCAGCAGCGGGGCGGTCCGCTCGGCGTCGGTCAGGTCGTGGCCGGGCAGGGTCTCCCAGGGCACCTCGCGCAGGGTCTGCTCGGTCAGCACCGTGCGGGGCCGGGTGTCGTCGAGCAGCAGGGCGGCCCGCTCCTCGGGCAGGTCCGGGTCGACGAACTGGAGGACGGCGCCGGCCTTGAGCACCCCGAACAGCGCCACCAGCAGGTCGGAGGTGCGCGGCAGCCGGACCGCGACCACCTGCTCCGGGCCGGCGCCGAGGGCCGCCAGGTGGCGGGCGAGGCGGTTGGCCCGGGCGTTGAGTGCGGCGAAGTCGAGGGTGGCGTCGCGGGCGACCAGCGCGGTGGCGTCGGGGGTGCGGGCGGCCTGCTCCTCGAACAGGGCGGTGAAGGTGGTGTCGGGCCCGGGAAGCGGCTCGCCCCGGCCCTGGCGCAGCACCCGCCGCCGCTCCTCCCCGGTCATCAGCGGCAGCGCCCCGACGGCCGTTCCGGGTTCCTCGGCGACGGCCGCCAGCAGGGTGGTCAGCCGTTCGGCGAGCTGCTCGACGGTCCGGGCGTCGAACAGCCCGGTGCTGTACTCCAGGTAGCCGGTCAGGCCGCCGTCGTGCTCGGCGAAGTCGAAGGAGAGGTCGAAGGCGGCGCTGCGGACGGGCGGGGTGACGGGCTCCACCGTCAGGCCGGGCAGCCGGGGCGCCTCGGCGCCGAGGTTGTGCAGCGCCACCATGACCTGGAACAGCGGGGTGCGGCTGGTGTCGCGCTCCGGCTGGAGGACGTCCACCAGCCGTTCGAAGGGCACCTCCTGGTGGGCCAGGGCGTCCAGCACGGTGGCCTGCGCGGCGGTCAGCAGCTCGTGGAAGGTCGGCTCCGGGCGGATGTCGCCGCGCAGCACCAGGGTGTTGACGAACATGCCGACCACGTCGTGGAGTTCGCCCTGTTCACGGCCGGAGGTGACGGTGCCGACGGCGATGTCCGTCTGCCCGGACCAGCGGGCCAGCAGCACCTGGCAGGCGGCCAGCAGGACGGTGTAGAGGGTGCCGTCGGCCTCCCGGCCGCGCTCGCGCAGCCGGGCGGTCAGGTCGGCGGGCAGCGTGAAGGTGACCAGCGCGCCCTCCCGGGTGCGCACCGCCGGGCGCGGCCGGTCGGTGGGCAGCTCCAGCGGGGCCAGGCCGTCCAGGGCCCGGCGCCAGTGGTCGAGGTCGGCCTCGGCGGCGGCGGTGCGGGTGCGCTGCCAGGCCGCGTAGTCGGTGTACCGGACGGGCGGCGCGGACAGCCGCGGGCGGCGGCCTTCGAGGGCGGCGGCGTACAGCTCGCCGAGGTCGCGGCCCAGCACGCCCATCGACCAGCCGTCGGTGGCGATGTGGTGCACGGCCAGGGCGAGGACGTGCTCGTCGGCGGCCGTACGGGCCAGGAGGGCGCGCAGCACCGGGCCGGCTTCGAGGTCGAAGGGGGCGGCGGCGATCCGCTCCAGGTGGGCGTCCAGGTCCGCCGGCGCGACGTCCTCGCAGGGCAGCTCGACGGGGTGCGGCGGCCGCACCACCTGCCGGGCCCGGCCGTCCCGTTCGGCGTAGGTGGTCCGCAGCGCCTCGTGGCGCTCGACGAGGGCGTCCAGGGCGCCGCCCAGCGCCGCCCGGTCGAGGCTTCCGCGCAGCCGCAGCACGGACAGCGAGGTGTACTCGGTGCTGCCGGGTTCGAAGCGGTCGAGGAACCAGAGCCGCTGCTGGGCGTAGGAGAGCGGCGCCTCGGCGCCCGGGTCGGCGGCGGGGATGACGGTCCGGGCGGTGCCCGGGCCGGGTGCGCCGAGCGCCTCGGCGAGGTCGGCGAGCACGGGGTGGGTGAACAGCAGCCGGGGCGAGAGGTCGGCGGAGCCGAAGGCGGCACGCAGCCGGGCGGTGACCCGCACGGCGAGGATGGAGTCCCCGCCGAGGGCGAAGAAGTCGTCCTCGGCGCCGATCTCGCCGGTGTCCAGGACCTCCGTCCAGGCCTCGGCGACCAGGCGCTCGGCGGGGGTGCGGGGCGCGGTGCGCTCGCGGCCGGCGGCGAAGCCGTCCGGGCCCGGCACCGGCAGGGCGCGCCGGTCGAGCTTGCCGTTGGGGGTGAGCGGCAGGGCGGCCAGCGGGACGTAGGCGGCGGGCACCAGGTAGGCGGGCAGCAGCCGTTCCAGGTGGGCGCGCAGGTCGGCGGCGCTCGGGGGCGCCTGCGGGCCCTCGCCGACGACGTGGGCGACCAGCCGGCGGGTGCCGGCGGCGTCCTGGTAGACCCCGACGGTGGCCAGGCCCACGCCCGGGTGGGTCTGGAGGGCGGCCTCGATCTCGCCGGGTTCGATCCGGTAGCCGCGGATCTTGACCTGCTGGTCGGCGCGGCCCAGGTAGCGCAGGGTGCCGTCGGCCTGCCAGCGGGCGCGGTCGCCGGTGCGGTACATCCGGGTGCCGGGGGCGCCGAACGGGTCGGCGAGGAAGCGGGTGGCGGTCAGGCCGGGCCGGTTGAGGTAGCCGCGGGCCAGGCCCTCGCCCGCCACGTACAGTTCGCCGACCGCGCCTGGGGGCACCGGGGCCAGGTCGTCGTCGAGCACGTACAGCCGCAGGTCGGCGATGCCGGTGCCGATCGGGCCGGGGCCGCCGGCGGTGGCGGTGGCGCGGTCCAGGGCGGTGTGGGTGACGTGCACGGTGGTCTCGGTGATGCCGTACATGTTCACCAGGCGCGGCGCGTCCTCGGGGTGGCGCCCGTACCAGTCGGCGAGCCGGGTGACGTCCAGCGCCTCGCCGCCGAAGACCACCGTGCGCAGCGCCAACCGGGCGGAGACGTCCGGGTGTTGGGCGTCGGCGCGGGCCAGCTGGTGGAAGGCGGACGGGGTCTGGTTGAGGACGGTGACCCGCTCGTCGGCGAGCAGCCGCAGAAAGTCCTCCGGGGAGCGGGCGGTGTCCTCGGGCACCACCACCAGTCGGCCGCCGTGCAGCAGCGGGCCCCACAGCTCCCAGACCGAGAAGTCGAAGGTGTAGGAGTGGAAGAGCGTCCAGACGTCCTCGGCGCCGAAGCCGAACAGCTCCCGGGTCTGCTCGAACAGCCGGACCACGTTGGCGTGCGGCACCACGACGCCCTTGGGGCGGCCGGTGGAGCCGGAGGTGTAGATGGCGTAGGCGGGGCTGTCGGGCAGCGGGCGCCGGCCGGGGGCTCCCCCGGGGCCTCCGCTGCGGTCGAGCGGTCCGGCCGGGCGCCGGGCCAGGTCGGCGCGCACCCCGGGCTCGGCCAGGGCGAGGACGGGGACGTCCACGCCGGTGGGCTCCTCCAGGGTCACCAGGGCCACCGGGGCGGCGTCGCGCAGCAGTTCGGCTCTGCGTTCGGCGGGCAGGTTCGGGTCGAGCGGCAGGTAGGCCGCGCCGGTCTTGAGGACGGCGAGGACGGCCACCACCAGCTCGATGGTGCGGGGCAGCGCGAGGGCGACGTACCGCTCGGGGCCGGCGCCGAGCTCGGCCAGCCGGTGGGCGAGCCGGTCGGCCCGGGCGTCCAGCCCGGCGTAGTCGAGGTGCTCCTCGCCGCAGGTGACGGCCACGGCCTCCGGGGTGCGGGCGGCCTGCTCCTCGAAGAGCTCGACCAGGCTGCGCCCGGGCCGGCCCTGGGCGGTGCCGTTCCAGTCGACCAGCAGCCGGCGCCGCTCCTCGGCGGTGGTCCAGGCCAGCGCGCGCAGCGGGCGGTCCAGTCCGGCGGCCAGCTCGGTGAGCAGCAGGCACAGCCGCTCGGCGAGGCCGCGCACGGTCGCGGCGTCGAACAGCTCGGGGTCGTAGGCGAGGTCGAAGCCGACCTGCCCGCCCTGGTAGGCGCGCAGCACCAGCGGGAAGTTGGTGGCGTCCCGGGAGGAGACCTCGACCAGGCGCACCCCGGTACCGGCGGCCCGGGCGTCGTCGAACGGGTAGTTCTCGAAGGCGACGATGCTGTCGAACAGCGCGCTGCCGGACGGGAGGTCGCTGAAGCCGGTGAGTTCGGCGAGCGAGACCGCCGAGTGCCGGCGGGCCTCGGCCTGGTCGTCCTGGAGCTCCCGCAGCCAGTCGGCGGCGGTGCGGGCGCCGTCCACCCGGACGCGGGTGGGCAGGGTGTTGATGAACATGCCGATCATCGACTCGACGCCGGGCAGTTCCTCGGGGCGGCCGGAGACGGTGGTGCCGAACAGCACGTCCGGCTCGCCGCTGTAGCGGGACAGCAGCAGCGCCCAGGCGCCCTGCACCACGGTGCCCAGGGTGAGCCCGGCCCGGCGGGCGGTGTGGGCGAGCCGGTCGGAGGCCTCCTCGGACAGGGCGGCGCTGTGGGTGCCGGCCGAGCGGGCCCGGTGGGCTTCGCGCCGGACGCGGTCGGCGGGCAGCGAGGTGGCGGTGGCGAAGCCGTCCAGGACGGAGCGCCAGTGGGCCCGGGCCGCTTCGGCGTCCTGCCCGGCGAGCCAGTGCACGTAGTCGGCGAAGGGCCGGCGCACCACCGGGGCGGGCGCGCCGCCGGTGGTGAGCGCCGCGTACTCGGCGAACACGTCGGTGAGCACCTGGGCGAGGCTCCAGCCGTCCAGGATCAGGTGGTGGGAGGTCCACAGCAGCTGGAGCCGGGCCTCGGGCAGCCGGACCAGGGTGAGCCGGGTGAGCGGGGCGGTGGCGATGTCCAGGCCGAGCGCGAGGTCCTCGGCGCGCAGCCGGGCCAGCCGGTCGGCGCGCTCGGCCGGGTCGGCGTCCCGCAGGTCCAGGTGGGTCACCGGCAGCCGGACGCCCCGGCGCACCACCTGGAGCGGGGCGGGGACGCCCTCCCAGACCACCGAGGTGCGCAGCGCGGGCGTACGGTCGGCGACCCGCTGCCAGGCCAGGGCGAGGGCCTGCGGGTCGGCGACGCCGTCCAGCAGCAGGGCGGCCTGGTCCAGGTAGACGTCGTCCTCGCCGCCGACCAGGCGGTGGAAGAGCATGCCCTCCTGGAGCGGGGTGAGCGGCAGCAGGTCCGTCACCTCCCGGCCGTCGCCGACGAGCCGGTCCAGCGCGTCCTGGTCCAGGCCGGCCAGCGGGAAGTCGGAGGGGGTGCGGCCGCCGGCGCCGGGGCGGGCGCAGTGCTCGACGAGGGCGTGCAGGGCGGCGGTCACGGCCTCGGCCAGTCGCCGGACGGTGTCGGCCCGGTGGACCACCTCGCTGTAGTGCCAGGTGAGTTCGAGTTCGCCGTCGGCGACCACGGCGGAGACGTCGAGCAGGTGGGCCGGCGCCTCGTCCGGGGCGAGGTCCCGGCCCGGGGCCTGCCCGGCGGGGGCGAAGTCGCCGGCCTCGGGGGCGGTCCACTGGCCGTGGTAGTTGAAGCAGACCTGCGGCAGCGGGACGTCGCGCAGGGCGTCGGCGCCGGGGGCCGGCGAGCCGAGCCGGGCGAGGGCCTCGTAGCCCAGGCCCCGGCGGGGCACGGCGCGCAACCGCTCCTTGACCCGCTTGAGGGTGGCCGCCCAGTCGGGGGCGTCGGCGGGGCCGGCCGGGGTGAGGGTGACGGGGTACTGGGTGGTGAACCAGCCGACGGTGCGGGAGAGGTCGAGGTCCTCGAAGAGGTCCTCGCGGCCGTGGCCCTCCAGGGCGACGGTGACGCTCCCGGTGCCGGTCCAGTCGGCGAGGGCCCGGCCCAGCGCGCTGAGCAGCACGTCGTTGACCTGGGTGCGGTAGACCTCGGGGGCCTTGCGCAGCAGCGCCTCGGTGGTGGCCCGGTCGAGCCTGCTGCGCAGGGTGCGCACCGAGCCGGCCGTGGGGGTGCCGGGCAGGTCGACGGGCAGCGGCGCGGCGGGGGCCGCGGTCTCGGCGGTCCAGTACGGCAGGTCCTGGTCCAGGCCGCCGGAGCGGACGAGCGCGGCGAGCCGGTGGGCCCAGTCGGTGAACGCGGTGGGCTCGGGCGCGGGTTCGGGGGTGGCGCCCGCGGCGGCCTGCCGGTAGGCCTCGGGCAGGTCGGCGAGCAGCACCCGCCAGGAGACGCTGTCCACGGCGAGGTGGTGGGCGGTCAGGAACAGCTGGGGCCGGGCCCCGTCGGCGGGGCGGAACAGGACGGCGCGCAGCAGGGCGCCGGTGGCCGGGTCCAGTTCGGCGCGGGCGGCCTCGGCGGCCTCGGTCCGGTCCGCGCCCGGGTCGAGGACGGCCAGCAGCCCTCCGGCGTCCGCGACCGGCTCCTGCCGCCACCCGGCCCCGGTGCGGGTGAAGCGGGTGCGCAGCGCGGGGTGGGCGGCGACCAGCGCGGTCAGCGCCCGTGCCAGGGCCGGTTCGTCGAGCTCGTACGGCAGGTCGAGCAGCATCGACATGGTGAAGTGGCGCAGCGGACCGTGGGCGGCGAGGAACCACGCCTGGACGGGGGTGAGCGGGGCGGGTCCCTCCTCCCGGCGCGGTTCGGCGGTGGCCCGGTCGGCCGCGGCCTGGTCGCCGGCGGTGCGGGCGGCGGCGGCCAGGTCGGCGACGGTCTGGTGGCGGAAGACGTCCTGGGAGCCGATCCGCAGGCCTTCGGCGCGGGCCCGGGAGACGGCCTGGATGCTCAGGATCGAGTCGCCGCCGAGTTCGAAGAAGTTGTCGGTGACGCCGACCCTGGGCACGCCGAGCACCTCGGCCCAGATCGCGGCGAGGGTCTCCTCCTCCGGTGTGCGCGGGGCGACGTACTCCCCCTCGCGGCCCTCGGTCTCGGGGGCGGGCAGGGCGCGGCGGTCGAGCTTTCCGCTGGTGGTCAGCGGCAGCGCGTCGAGCACGGTGAAGGAGGACGGCACCAGGTGGTCGGGCAGGACCCGGCGCAGGGCCGCGCGCAGGTCGGCGAAGGGCCGCCGGGCGGCTCCGTCGGCGAACACCAGGTAGGCGGCCAGCCGGTTCTGCCCGTGGGCGTCGGGGACGGCGACCACGGCGGCCGCGGCGACCTCCGGCAGGTCGAGCAGGGCGGCCTCGATCTCGCCGGGTTCGATCCGGTGGCCGCGCACCTTGACCTGGTCGTCGGCGCGCCCGAGGTACTCCAGGCGCCCGTCGGCGGTCCAGCGGGCCAGGTCGCCGGTGCGGTACATCCGGCTGCCGGGCGGGCCGAACGGGTCGGCGGTGAAGCGGGCGGCGGTCAGGCCCGGGCGGCCGGCGTAGCCGCGGGCGACCTGCTCGCCGGCCAGGTGGAGTTCGCCGCTCACCCCGGGCGGCACCGGCTGGAGCCGCCCGTCCAGGACGTAGGCGCGGACGTTGGGCAGCGGACGGCCCACCAGGGGCCGGTCCCCGGCGTCGATCTGGCAGGCGAGCGCGTCGACGGTGCACTCGGTGGGGCCGTAGTAGTTGTAGGCGGCCACCTCGGGGCGGGCGGCGAGCTCGCGCCAGAGCCGGGGGGCGACGGCCTCACCACCGAGCATCAGCACCCGGGGGCGGTGGCGGGGGTCGTCGAGCAGCCCGGCGGGCAGCAGTTGGCGCAGGTAGGAGGGGGTGAGGTCGAGGAAGTCGATCCGGTGGCGCACGACGTACTCGACCAGGGCGGCCGGGTCCATCCGGGTGGTCTCGTCGACCAGGTGCAGCGGGTGGCCGTCGGCCAGCAGCAGCAGGCCCTCCAGCGAGGTGTCGAAGGAGAGGGAGGCGGTCAGCGCGACGTTCAGCGGCCCGCCGCCGGCGTCGGCGACGAAGCCGGCCCGGTGGGCGGCGAGCAGGTGGGCCAGGGCGCGGTGCGGGACGGTGACGCCCTTGGGGCGGCCGGTGGAGCCGGAGGTGTAGAGCACGTACGCGGTGGACTCCGGGTCCGGCGGGGCGAGCGGGCCGGTGTCGCCGGGGTCCGGGTCGGCGGGGTGCGTGTCGCCGGGGTGCGTGTCGCCGGGGCCCGTGTCGCCGGGGTCGCTGTCCGTCAGGGCGCGCAGGGTCTCCTCGTCCAGCAGCAGGGCCGGGCGGGCGTCCTCCAGCAGGTAGCGCACGCGCTCCTCGGGCAGCGCCGGGTCCAGCGGCAGGTAGCCGGCGCCGGCCTTCCAGACCGCGAGGACGGCCACCACCAGCTCGGCGGTGCGCGGCAGCCGCAGCGCGACCAGCCGTTCGGGGCCCGCTCCGCGGGCGACCAGCCGGCGGGCGAGCCGGTCGGCGCGGGCGTCGAGGGCCGCGTAGTCGAGCCGCTCCTCCCCCGCGACCAGGGCGAGGGCGTGCGGGGTCCGTTCGGCCCGGCGGCGGAACAGTTCGGGGTGGGTCACGGCCTCGACGGGCAGCACGGCGCCGTTCCAGTCCCGGGTGACCCGCTCGGTCTCCCGCGCGGAGAGCAGCGGCAGGGTGGCCAGCGGGCGGTCCGGTTCGGCGGCGGCGCCCTCCAGCAGCCGCAGCAGCTGGTCGGCCGTCCGGCGGGCGGTGGGGGCGTCGAAGAGGTCGGCGCGGTACTCCAGGACGCCGGTGAGCGCCTCGCCGTCCGGGACGAACTCCACGCTGAGGTCGAAGGTGGCGGCCTGCCGGGGCACGGTGACCGGGGCGGTGGCGAGGCCGTGCGGGTCGCCGGCCGCGGGCGGGGCGGGGTGCAGCAGGACCAGGACGTCGAACAGCGGGTTGCGGCCGGCCTCGCGGGGCGCGCCGACCGCCTCGACGAGCCGCTCGAAGGGCGTGTCGCCGTGGGCGAGGGCGTCGTTGCCGGTCTCGGTGGCGGCCGCGAGCAGCTCGCGGAAGGAGGCGTCGGGCGCCACCCGGGTGCGCAGCACCACGGTGTTGACGAAGCAGCCGACGGCCCGTTCCAGCTCGGTGCGGGTGCGGCCGGCCATCAGGGAGCCGACGGTGACGTCCTCCTGGCCGGACCAGCGGGCCAGCAGCGCCTGGGTGCCGGCCACCAGCGCGGTGTTGAGGGTGCCCTGCCGTTCGGCCGCGAGTTCGCGCAGCCGGGCGGTGAGCGGCGCGGGGACGGTGAAGGTGTGCAGGGCGCCGGGGCCGGCCTCCTCGCCGCGCCGCGGGTGGTCCAGCGGCAGGTCGGGCGGCACCGCGCCGGCCAGCTTCTCCTTCCAGTGGGCGAGCTGGCGATCCAGCCGGTCGCCGGAGAGGTGTTCGCGCTGCCACACCGCGAAGTCCGGGTACTGGGCGGCGACTTCGGGCAGCTCGGGTTCGGCGCCGCGGGCCAGGGCGTCGTAGGCGGTGCACAGCTCGTCCAGCACGACGCCCATCGACCAGCCGTCGGTGACGATGTGGTGGGCGGTCAGCTGGAGGACGTGGGCGTCCGGCGACTCGGCGACCAGCAGGGCGCGTAGCAGCGGGCCCCGCGCGAGGTCGAAGGGCCGGGAGTACTCCTGGAGCAGGATCGCGTCCAGGCTCTCGCCGTCGGACGGCGTGCGGACCGGCAGCTCCACCGGCCCGGCCGGACGGACGGTCGGCACCGGCCGGCCGTCGTCCTCGCCGAAGGTGGTGCGCAGCGCCTCGTGGCGCGCCACCACGGCGGTCAGCGCCGCGGCGAGCGCCGTGCGGTCCAGCGCTCCGGTGAACCGCAGGGCGACGGCGCTGTTGTAGCGCGGGTCGCCGGGGCGCAGCCGGTCCAGGAACCAGAGCCGCTGCTGGACGAAGGAGGGCGGCAGCGGACGGCTGCGGTCGGCGCGCGGGATGGCCCGTTCGGCCGCGGCCTGGGCGCCGCCGGCCCGGCCGGCCAGCCGCTGGCGCAGGGCCTCGCGCAGGTCGGCGGGCAGGGCGGCGGCGCGGTCTCGCTTCGAAGGCGTCGAAGTCATGGTCGTCGGCTCCTCACCGTTCGTCATCGTCGTGGCTGCCGGAGTCGGCGGCTTCGTCGGGTCCGCTGATGGCGGCTTCGTCGGGGCCGCCCAGCGCGGCGGTTTCGAGTTCGCTGAGCACCAGGTCCTCCACCAGGTCGGCCAGGGCGGCCACGGTGCGGGAGACCAGCACGTCGCGGGGGGTGAGCGTGACGCCGAAGGCATCGTTGGCCCGGGAGGCGATCAGCAGGGCGCGCATGGAGTCGCCGCCGAGCTGGAAGAAGTCGTCGGTGGCGCCGACGGCGGTGTGCAGGGTCTCGGCCCAGATCTCCGTCACCGCCTCCTCGGTGGGGGTGCGGGGTTCGACCCGCTCGGCCGGCCCGGCCTCCTCCGGTGCGGGGGCGGGCAGGGCGGCGCGGTCGGTCTTGCCGCTCGCGGTGAGCGGGAAGCGCTCCAGCACCGCGAAGGCCGAGGGGACCATGTGGCCGGGCAGGGAGCGGGCGGCCAGGGCGCGCAGTTCGGCGCCGGTGGGCGGTTCGGTGCCGGGGGCGGCCAGCAGGTGGGCGACCAGCCGGGGCAGTCCGGGCTCGTCCTCCCGGATGCTCACCACGGCGTCCAGGACGGCCGGGTGGCGCACCAGCACGGCCTCCACCTCGCCCGCCTCGATCCGGTGGCCGCGCAGCTTGAGCTGGTGGTCGGTGCGGCCCAGGTAGTGCAGTTCGCCGTGGCGGTCGCGGCGCACCAGGTCCCCGGTGCGGTACATCCGGCCGCCGGGCGGGCCGTACGGGTCGGCGGTGAAGCGGGCGGCGGTCAGGCCGGGGCGGCCGAGGTAGCCGCGGGCCAGGGCCGGTCCGCTCAGCCACAGTTCGCCGGGGACGCCGTCGGGCACCGGCCGCAGCCGGGCGTCCAGCACGTACGCGCCGGTGGCGGGCAGCGGGCGGCCGATCGGCGGGGCGGCGCCGTCCGCGGTCAGCGGCGCGGACCAGGTGGCGACGACGGTGGCCTCGGTGGGGCCGTAGGAGTTGACCATCCGGTGGTGCGGGGCCCAGCGGGCGACCAGGTCGGCGCCGCAGGCCTCCGCCCCGACGATCAGCGTCTTCAGGGCGGGCAGGCTGCCGGGGGTGTCGGCCGGCAGGGTGGCGAGGGCGGCGGGCGGCAGCAGGGTGTGGGTGATCCGCTCCGCCCGGAGCAGCGCGGCCAGCTGGGCGCCGAGCAGGGGGCCGGGCTCGGGCACCACCAGCCGGGCGCCGTGCGGCAGGGCCAGGCAGAGTTCGAGCACCGAGGCGTCGAAGCTGGGGGTGGCGAAGGCCAGCACCCGGTCCCCGGGGGCCGCCCGGTAGTGCTCGGCCTCGGCGGCGGCGAAGGCCGCGATCCCGCGGTGGGTGACGACGACGCCCTTGGGGGTGCCGGTGGAGCCGGAGGTGAAGATGACGTACGCGGGGTCGTCCGGGTCGAGCGGGCGGGTCCGGTCGGCGTCAGTGGGGCGGTGGCCCGGGGCGCCGTCCGGCTCGGCGGCGAGGAGCTCGGCGACCTCCTTGGCGTCCAGGGTCAGGGCGGGCGCCGCGTCGCGCAGCATCGCCTCGATCCGTTCCTCGGGGTAGTGCGGGTCGACGGGCAGGAAGGCCGCGCCGGTCTTCGCCACCGCCAGTTCGGCGAGCACCGTGTCGGCCGAGCGGGGCAGCAGCAGGGCGACGATCTCCCCGGGGCCCGCGCCGCGCGCGATCAGGCGGTGGGCCAGCCGGTTGGCGTGCGCCTCGGCCTCGGCGAAGGTCAGCTCCAGGCCGGCGGCGCTCAGGGCGACGGCCCGCGGCCACCGGTCCGCGGCGGCCTCGACCAGCGCGGGCAGGGTGGCCGGGGGCACCGGGGCGAGCGCCGGGCGGGCCGGGCCGTGCAGCAGCCGCTCGCGTTCGCCGGGCGGCAGCAGGTCGAGCTCGTCCAGCGGGGTGGTGCCGTCCGAGGCGGCCAGCGCGGACAGGGTGTGCAGCAGCTGGTCGGCGAGGCGACCGGCGCTCTGCCGGTCGAGGAAGCGCGGGTCGTGGCCGAGTTCCACGGCGAGCCGCTCGCCGGGCGAGACGACCACGGTGAGCGGGTAGTTGGTGGCCTCCCGGGCGTCCAGTTCGCGCACCAGCAGGCCGTGGGCGCCGGCCGTGGCGTCGCCCACCGGGTAGTTCTCGAAGACCACCAGGCTGTCGAACAGCTCGGTGCCCGGGGGGACCTGGCTCAGCCCGTGCATCCGGGCCAGCGGCAGGTGGTCGAACCGGCGGTCCTCGGCCTGCTCCTCCTGGAGGGTGCGCAGCCAGTCGGCGCAGGGCTGTCGGCCGTCGACGGCGACCCGGGCGGGCAGGGTGGTGATGAACAGGCCGACGATGCCGTCGGAGCCGGCCAGGTCGGCGGGCCGGCCGGAGACGGTGGTGCCGAAGCAGACTCGCCGCTCGCCGCTCCAGCGCGAGAGCAGCAGCGCCCAGGCGCCCTGCACCACGGTGTTGAGGGTGAGGCGGTGGCGGCGGGCGAACTCCTGGAGCCGCTCGGTCCGTTCCTCGTCCAGCCGGTGCGAGAGCCACTGCCCGGAGCGGGCCGTGTCGCCCTGGGCGGGCCGGCGGTCGTAGGGCAGCGCGGTGGGGGCGGCGAGGTCGGCCAGGACGCCCTGCCAGTGCTCGACGGCGGCGCCGGTGTCGCGGGCGGCGAGCCAGCCGACGTAGTCGGCGTAGGACCGGCGCTCGGGCAGCTCGGGCCGCTCGCCCCGGGCGAGGGCGGCGTGGGCGGCCAGCACGTCCCCGAGGACGTGGAAGACGCTCCAGCCGTCCAGCAGCACGTGGTGGAAGGCCCAGACCACGCGGACCGCGTCCGGCCCGAGCCGGATCAGGTCGAGCCGCAGCAGCGGGGCCCGGTCCAGGGGCATCGGGTGGGCCCGGCGTTCGGCGAGCAGTTCCTCCAGCCGGGCTTCGCGCTCCGGCGCGCCCAGGCGGCTCCAGTCGTGCTCGGTGACCGGGAGCGTCGCCTGCCGGTGGACCAGCTGGAGCGGCACCGGGACGTCGCGCAGCACCACCGAGGTGCGCAGCACCGGGGTGCGGTCGACGACGTGCTGCCAGGCGGCGGCCAGCAGGCCCGGGTCGCGGGCGCCGTCCAGGACGAAGGTGATCTGCTCGACGTACAGGCCGTGTTCGGCCTCGTCGAGGCCGTGCACCACCATGCCGGTCTGGGTGGGGGTGAGCGGCTGGATCTGCGTCACCTCGCGTCCGGTGCCGGCCAGCCGGTCGACGGCGGCCTGGTCCAGGCCGGCCAGCGGGAAGTCGGAGGGGGTGCGGCCGCCGGCGCCGGGTTCGGCGCAGTGGCGGACGATCTCCCGCAGCTCGTCCAGCAGTTCGGCGGCCAGCCGGGCGATCGTCGCGCCGTGGTGCACCGCGCGGGAGTAGGACCAGGTGAAGGAGAGCCGGCCGTCGGCGACCTGCCCGAGCACGTCCAGCAGGTGGGGGCGGTGGGCCGCGCGGTCCATGCCGCCGGTGAGCGGGCCGGCCGGGGCGTGCAGCAGGCCGCCGGGGGTGGCGCTCCAGTCCTGCCGGCCCAGGTAGTTGAAGCCGATCCGCGGCAGGGCGAGGCCCGGCTCCGGCTTGAGGTGGCGCAGGGCGCCGTGGCCCAGGCCCCCGCCGGGGACGGCGCGCAGGGTCTCCTTGACGGCTTTCAGGGCGGTGCCGGTGTCGGCGTCCCGGGGCACGTCCAGGGCGACGGGGTACATCGCGGTGAACCAGCCGACGGTGCGGGACAGGTCGACGCCGTCGAGGAGTTCCTCGCGGCCGTGGCCCTCCAGGGTGACCAGGACGCGGTCCCGTCCGGTCCAGCGGGTCAGCACCCGGGCGAGGGCGCAGAGCAGGACGTCGTTGACCCGGGTGCGGTAGGCCTCCGGGACCTCCTGGAGCAGCCGGCGGGTGTCCTCGGCGCCCAGTGCGAGGGTCAGCGACTCCTCGGTGTCGGCCGTGTTGCTGCCGTCGAGGTCGGTGGGCAGCGCGGTGGCCGCGCCGTCCGCCAGGCCCTGCCAGTACGGGAGTTCGGCGTCGAAGCCGCCGGCCGCGGTGTGCGCGGCGAGCCGTTCGGCCCAGGTCAGGAACGAGGTGCTCTTGGTGCCGAGGTCGGGCCGCTCGCCCGCGCTCAGCGCGCCGTGGGCGCGCTCCAGGTCCTCCAGGAGGATCCGCCAGGACACCGCGTCGACCACCAGGTGGTGCGCGGCCAGCAGCAGCACCGGGCGGGGATCGCCGGCGAAGCGGCAGAGCGCGGCCCGCAGCAGCCCTCCGGCGGCCGGGTCGAAGCCCTCGGCGAGGCGCTCGCCGAGTTCGCGCAGGACGGCCTCCCGGTCCTCGCCCTCGGCCGCCTGGTGGACGCGCAGTTCGGGGGCCTGTCCGGGTTCGGTGCCGTGCTGGCGCCGGCGGCCGTCGGCGGGCTCCTCGAAGCGCAGCCGCAGCGCGTCGTGGTGCTCCAGGACGGCGGCCAGCGCGGCCCGCAGGGTGGGCTCGTCGGTGTCGGGGGCGAGCGTGAAGGAGACGGACTGGGTGAGCCGGGCCGGGTCGCCGTCGAGGGTGTCCAGCAGCCAGTGCTGGACGGGGGTGAGCGGGGCCTCGCCGGTGACGGCGCCCTGGTCGGCGGCGGCCCCGGGGCTCGGCGAGCGTTCGGCGGCGCGGGCGAGTTCGGCCAGGGTCTGGTGGGCGAACAGGTGCCGGGGGGTCAGCGCGAGGCCGGCCCGGCGGGCCGCCGAGACGATCTGGATGCCGAGGATGGAGTCCCCGCCGAGCGCGAAGTAGTTGTCGTCCGCGTGCACTTCCGGCACCCCGAGCACCTCGCGCCAGATCGTGGCGAGGGCGCGTTCGGCGTCGGTGCGCGGCGGCCGCTCGCCGCTCGCGGACCGGGCGGCCGGGGTCGGTGCGGGCAGGGCGCGCCGGTCCAGTTTGCCGGTGGCGCCGAGCGGCAGCCGCTCCAGCGGCACCACCAGGGCGGGCACCAGGTGGTCGGGGAGGGTGCGGCCGAGGAAGGCCCGCCACTCGGCCGGATCGGGCAGGGCGCCGTCGCGGGGCACCGCGTAGCCGACCAGCCGCTTGTGGCCGTCCTGGTCGACCACCCGGGCGGCGGCCGCCGCCACCCGCGGGTGGCGGGCCAGCGCGGCCTCGACCTCGCCGAGTTCGATCCGGAAGCCGCGCACCTTGACCTGGTCGTCGGCGCGGCCGAGGTAGTCCAGCTCGCCGTCGGCGCTCCAGCGTACCCGGTCGCCGGTGCGGTACATCCGGCTGCCGGGCGGGCCGTAGGGGTCGGGCAGGAACCGGCCGGCGGTCAGCCCGGGGCGGCGCAGGTAGCCGCGCGCCACGCCGGTGCCGGCCAGGTACAGCTCCCCCGGCGCGCCGACGGGTACGGGGCGCAGCCGCTCGTCCAGGACGTAGGCCCGGGCGCCGCCGGCCGGGCGGCCGATCGGCGGGTCGCGGTCCGGGTCGGCGGGGTCGCAGGTGTGGGCGGTGGCGTAGACGGTGGCCTCGGTGGGGCCGTAGATGTTCAGCACCCGGCAGCCGGGGACGGCCTCGCGGACCTGGCGCACGGTGCGGGCGGGCAGCCCTTCGCCGGCCAGCACCACGGTGTCCGCGGCCAGCTGCACGGCCCCGTCGGCGAGCAGTCCGCCGAGGGCGGAGGGCACCGCGCTGAGCAGTCCGGCCCGCCAGGGGCCGGTCGTCAAACTCGCTTCCGCGGGGCGTTCCGCGAGGGCCAGCAGGTCGCGCAGGAGTTCCACGCGGCCGCCGGAGAGCAGCGGCGCGAAGATCTCGAACACCGACACGTCGAAGTTGAGCGAGGTGGCGGCGACGACGTGCTCCAGGCCGTGGCCGGCGAACTCCGCGGCGGCCCAGTCGGTCAGGGCGAGCACGGAGGCGTGGGCGACCACCACGCCCTTGGGGCGGCCGGTGGAACCGGAGGTGTGGATGACGTACGCGGGATGCTCGGGGAGCAGGGCGCCGCGGCGCTCCTCGTCGTGGACGGCCTCGGTGCGGGCGGCGGCCAGGCGGTCCCGGCAGGCGGGGTCGTCCAGCGCGATCCGGGTGTACGGGCCGTCGGGGAGCCGTCCTTCGGTGGCGGCGGAGGTGACCACGGCGTCGGGCCGGACGTCCTCGAAGAGGTAGGCGATCCGCTCGGCCGGGTACCCGGGGTCGACCGGCAGGTAGCCGGCGCCGCTCTTGAGCACCGCGAGCAGCGCCACGGCCAGCTCGACGGTGCGGGGCAGGGCGAGCGCGACGAAGCGCTCCGGGCCGGCCCCGGCCTCGATCAGCAGCCGGGCCAGCCGGTTGGAGCGTTCGTCCAGCTCCCGGTAGGTCAGCAGCTCGACGCCGGAGCTCACGGCCGGGGCGTCGGGGGTGCGGGCGGCCTGCCGGGCGAAGGCCTCGGGCAGGGTGCCCCGGGGCGCCTCGCGCACCGGGCCGCCGAGGCGTTCCACCAGCTCGCGTCCCTCGGCCGCCTCCAGCAGCGGCAGTTCGCCCGTCGGCCGGTCGAGGCCGGCCGCCATCCCGGCGAGCAGGGTGCGCAGGCTCGCCCCGAGCCGTTCGACGGTGGCGGCGTCGAAGGCGGCCGGGTCGTGGTCGAGGGAGACCTCGATGGACTCGCCGGGCGCCACCACCACGCTGAGCGGGTAGCTGGTGGGCTCCAGCACGCTTTCGGTCTCCACGCCCAGGCCGTGCCGGGTCAGCGACTCGGCGTCGAAGGGATAGTTCTCGAAGACCACGATGCTGTCGAACAGGGCGGTGCCGCCGGGCAGTTCGCTCCAGCCCTGGAGCTGGGCCAGCGAGACGGCGTCGTGCCGGCGGGCCTCGGACTGGTGGTCCTGGACCTCCCGCAGCCAGTCCAGCAGCGGGCGCCGGTCGTCGATCCGCACCCGGGTGGGCAGGGCGTTGATGAACAGCCCGACCATCGTGGTGACGCCGGGGAGTTCGGCGGGCCGGCCGGAGACGATGGTGCCGAACACCACGTCCGGACCGCCGCCGTAGCGGGAGAGCAGCAGCGCCCAGGCGCCCTGGAGCACGGTGTTGACGGTCAGCCCGGCCCGCCGGGCGGTGTCGCGCAGCCGCTCGGACAGTCCGGCGCCGAGGGCGACCCGCACGGTGGCCGAGGAGGAGGCGCGGTGGGCGCCGGCCGGGCGGCGGTCCCGGGGCAGTTCGGTGGGGGCGGGGAAGCCGGCCAGGGTGTCGCGCCAGTACCGCTCGACGGCCGCCCGGTCCTGGCCGGCCAGCCAGCGCAGGTAGTCGGCGTAGGGTGCGCGCTGGACCGGGGCGGGTGGGCGTCCGGCGGTGAGGGCGGCGTAGCGCTCGCACACCTCGTCGAAGACCTGGGCGGCGCTCCAGCCGTCGAGCAGCACGTGGTGGAAGGTCCACACCACCCGCACCCGGGTGGGCGTCAGCCGGATCAGGGTCAGCCGCAGCAGCGGCGCTTCGGTGAGGTCGAGCCCGGCGGCCCGGTCCTCGGCGAGCAGCCGGGCGGTGTCCCGTTCGACCTGCTCGGCGGGGCGGCCGGTCCAGTCGTGGTGGGTGACCGGGACGGTGGCCCGGTGCTGGACGACCTGCAGCGGTTCGGCGCCGTCCTGCCAGCTGAGCCGGGTGCGCAGGATGGCGTTGGCGTCGGCGGTCCGCTGCCAGGCCTCGGCGAGCGCGTGCGGGTCGGTGACGCCGGTGAGCACCAGCTGGACCTGGTTGACGTAGGTGTCGCCGTCCGGGTCGAGCAGGCTGTGGAAGAGCATCCCGGCCTGCATCGGCGTCAGCGGGTAGACGTCGGCGACGGAGCGGCCGTCCCCGGCGATCCGGTCCACCGCCGCCTGGTCGAGCCGGGCGAGCGGGAAGTCGGCGGGGGTGCGGCCGCCGGCGCCGGGCTCGGCGCAGTGGGCGACGATCTCCTCCAGCGCGTCCAGCATGGCCTGCGCCAGCCGGGTGACGGTGTCGGCGCGGTGCCGGCCGGCGCTGTAGTACCAGCCGATCTCCAGCCGGCCGTCCTCGACCCGGGCGACCACGTCCAGCAGGTGGGGGCGCTCGGTGCCGGGCGCCTCCGCGCCGCCGAGACCGCCGGGGACGGCGCGGACCAGGGCGGCGCCGTCGGCGGACCAGTCGAAACGGCCCAGGTAGTTGAAGCTGATGCCGGGCGCGGGCGCGTCGGCGAGCGCCCCGTCCCGGGCGAGGTGGCGCAGCGCGCCGTACCCGAGGCCGCGGTCCGGCACGGCCCGCAGCTGTTCCTTGACGGCCTTCAGGGCGGTGCCCCAGTCCCCCGCCGGGACGTCGAGGGCGACGGGGAAGAGCGAGGTGAACCAGCCGACCGTGCGGGACAGGTCGAGGCCGTCGAACAGCCGGTCCTCGCGGCCGTGGCCCTCCAGGCCGACGGCGACGGTGCCGCGCCCGGTCCACTCGGCGAGGACCCGGCCGAGCGCGGTGAGCAGCACGTCGTCGATCCGGGTGCGGTAGACGGCGGGGACCTCGCGCAGCAGGGCGTCGGTGCGTTCGCGGTCCAGGTGGACGGTCACCTCGCGCAGGTCGGCGGCGGTGTTGCCGCCGTCGCCGTCCACCGGCAGCGGCCGGGCGCAGGCCCGGGCGGCGGCCTCCCAGTGGGCGCGCTGTCCGGCGAAGCCGCCGGCGGCGGTGTGCTCGGCCAGCCGGCGGGCCCACTCGCGCACGGAGCTGGTGCGGGTGGGCAGCCGCAGCGGGCGGCCCTCGACGGCCTGCCGGTAGGCGGTCTCCAGGTCCTCCAGCAGCACCCGCCAGGAGACGCCGTCGACGACGAGGTGGTGGACGGCGAGCAGCAGCCGGTCGCGGCCGCCGTCCGTGCCAGTGAACAGTCGGGCGGTGACCAGCGGTCCGCCGTCCAGCCGGAAGGAGGCGTGGGCGGCCTCGGTCACCGCCGCCTCGGTGCCGTGGTCGTGGACCTCCAGCAGGTCGGGCGCGGCCTCCTCGGCGGGGGCGCAGTGTTGGCGCCACGCGCCGTCCTCCCCGCGGGTGAAGCGGGAGCGCAGCGCGTCGTGGTGCGCCCACAGGGCGGCGAGCGCGCGGCGCAGCGCCATCGGGTCGACGGCCCCGGGGGCCTCCACCACCAGGGACTGGTCGAAGTGCCCGGCGGTGGGCGGGTTCGGGTCGAGGAACCAGTGCTGGATCGGCGTCAGGCCGACCTCGCCGCTGACGGGTTCGGTGCCGGCGACGGTGACGGCGCTGCCGGCGGCCGCGGCCAGCGCGCCCACGGTGGGGTGCCGGAAGAGGTCGCGCGGGGAGAGCGCGAGTCCGGCGGCGCGGGCCCGGGAGACGACCTGGATGCTCAGGATGGAGTCGCCGCCGAGCAGGAAGAAGTCGTCGTCCAGTCCGACCCGTTCGACGCCGAGCAGCTCCGCCCAGATCGCGGCGAGCAGCCGCTCGCGGTCGGTGCCGGGGGCGCGGTGCGGGCGGTCGCCGCCCGCCGACCAGTCGGGGGCGGGCAGCCTCCGGCGGTCCACCTTGCCGTTGGCGGTGAGCGGGAGTTCGGGCAGCGTGACGAAGGCCGCGGGCAGCATGTAGTCGGGCAGGTCGGCGGCCAGGTGGGCGCGCAGTTCGGCGGCGCCGGGCGGCTCGGCGCCCTCGGCGGGCACCAGGTGGGCGGCGAGGCGCTTGCGTCCGGCGTCCTGGTGCAGCGAGACGACGGCCTCGGCGACGGCCGGGTGGGCGGTGAGCCGGGCCTCGATCTCGGCGGGTTCGATCCGGAAGCCGCGGATCTTGATCTGGTCGTCCGCGCGGCCGACGAAGTGCAGTTCGCCGTCCTCGCTCCAGCGGACGGTGTCGCCGGTGCGGTACATCCGGTCGCCGGGCGGGCCGAAGGGGTCGGCGAGGTAGCGGGCGGCGGTCTCGCCGGGGCGGCCGGCGTAGCCGCGGGCGAGGCCGGCCCCGGCGATGTACAGCTCGCCGGTGACGCCGGGCGGCTGCGGCTGGAGCGCGCCGTCCAGGACGTACACCCGGGTGTTGTCCAGCGGGCGGCCGATCGGCAGCACGGCGGGCAGTTCGTCGCCGGCGCGGAAGGCCCGGCGGGTGGCGAAGGTGGTGGTCTCGGTGGGGCCGTAGCCGTCGACCACGGTGAGGCCGGGGCAGGCGGCCAGGACCTTGCGGACGGCCGCGCCGGGCACCGCCTCGCCGCCGGTCCACACCTCGCGGGCGCCGCGCAGGCAGCCCGGGTCCTCCTGGGCGAGCAGCCGGAACAGGCCGGCGGTCAGCCACAGGCAGGTCACGCCCTGCTCGGTGACGGCGTGCCGGACGGCGGCGGCGTCCAGGTCGGCGGGCGGGGCGAGGACGGCGGTGCCGCCGCGCAGCAGCGGCACCCACAGCTCGTAGGTGGCGGCGTCGAAGGCGTGCGGGGAGTGCACCAGCACCCGGTCGTGGCCGGTGAAGGCGCGGTCCAGGGCGAGCGCGGCGACGTCCCGGCGGCGCACCGCGACGCCCTTGGGAGTGCCGGTGGAGCCCGAGGTGAACATCAGGTACTGGACGTTGTCGGGATGGACGCCCGCCAGGATCGGCGCCTGCCGGGCGCCGGGCCGGTCCGCCCGCAACACCTGGTCGGCGGGGCGCAGTTCGGCCGCGGTGTCCGCCCGGTGGGCGTCGGTGAGCAGCAGGTCGGCGCCGGCCTCGGCGAGCATCCGGTGCAGCCGCTCGCGCGGCGCCCGGCCGTCCAGCGGCACGTAGACCGCGCCGACGCGCACCAGCGCCAGCTGGGCGACGACCAGCTCGACGGAGCGCTCCATCAGCACCCCGACCGGCTGCTCCACCCGGACCCCGCGCGCGGCCAGCCGTCCGGCCAGCTCGGCGGCGCGGGCGTCGAGTTCGCGGTAGGTCAGGTGCTGGTCGCCGGCCTCCAGGGCGACGGCCGCGGGGGTGCGCAGCACCTGGGCGGCGAACAGCTCGGCGATGTCGGCGGCGGGCTCCTCGACGGCGGTGGCGTTCCATTCGACCAGGACGCGCCGGCGTTCCCGTTCGGTCAGCAGCGGCAGCCGCGCGGGCGGCCGGTGGGCGCCCTCGGGCAGGGCGGTCAGCACGGCGGTGAGCTGTCCGGCCAGCCGCCGCACGGTGGACTCGTCGAACAGCCGCGGGTCGTAGCAGAACCGCAGGGACAGCTCCGGGCCCGGGTAGGCCAGCAGGGCGAGCGGGTAGTTGGTGGTCTCGATCCCGTCCAGGTCCCGCAGCCGCAGGCCGTGGGCGTCGGCCGCCTCCTCGTCGACGGGGTAGTTCTCGAAGACCACCAGACTGTCGAACAGGGCGGTCTGCTCGGGCAGTTCGGTGCCGGCGCGCAGGCGGGTGAGCGCGACGAAGCCGTGCCGCCGGTCCTCGCTCTGCTCCCGCTGGAGGGTCCTGAGCCAGTCGAGCAGGGTGCCCTCGGCGGGCACCGCGGTGCGGGTCGGCAGGGTGGTGATGAACAGGCCGGTCATCGACTCGACGCCGGGCAGCTCGGGCGGCCGCCCGGAGGAGGTGGTGCCGAACACCACCTCGGCCCGCCCGGCCTGGCGGCCCAGCAGCACCGCCCAGGCGCCCTGGACCAGGGTGTTGAGGGTCAGTCCGGCGCCGCGCGCGAGGTCCTCCAGCGCCCTGGTCGCGGCGGCGGGCAGGGTGAACGGCACGGCCCGGGTGGACTCGGCGCGGTGGCTCTGCACCGGCTCGCGGTCGTACGGCAGCGGCGTCGCCTCGGCCAGGCCGGCGAGGCGGGTGCGCCAGTGCCCCTCGTCCTGCGCGTGGTCGCGCTCGGCCAGCCAGGCCAGGTAGTCGCGGTAGGGCCGGCGCTCCGGCACGGCGCCGTACGGGACCTCGCCGTCGCGGCCCGGTCCGGCCAGGGCGGCGTGCGCCGCGAAGACGTCCGAGAGCACCTGGAAGAGGCTCCAGCCGTCCAGGATCAGATGGTGGAAGGACCAGAGCACCCGCACCCGGTTCTCCGGGAGCCGGATCAGCAGCAGCCGCTGGAGCGGGGCCAGCGCCAGGTCGAGGCCGCGGGCCCGGTCGCGGTCCAGCAGCTCGGCGAGCCTGGTCCGGCGCTCCTCCTCGGGCAGCTCGCGCCAGTCCAGGTGGGTGACCGGCACCGCCGACCGGCGGTGCACCACCAGCAGCGGCTCGGGCACCTCCTGCCAGCGGACGTGGGCGCGCAGCACCCCGGTGCGATCGGTGACCCACTGCCAGGCCGCGGCGAGGCGGGCCGGGTCGGGCACGCCGTCCAGGACGAAGTCCAGCTGCTGGAAGTAGGCGCCGCTGTCCTCCTCGGCGAGGCCGTGGAAGAGCATCCCGGACTGGGTCGGGGTGAGCGTCAGCACGTCCTCCACCGCGCCCGGGTCGGTGCCGGTGATCCGGTCGACCGCCGCCTGGTCGAGCCGGGCCAGCGGGAAGTCGGACGGGGTGCGCCCGGCGGCGCCGGGGCGGGCCGCGTGGCGGGCGAGGTCGGCCAGCTCCTCGGCGAAGCGCCGGGCGAGCGCCTCGACGCTCTCCCTGCGGTGGACGGCGGCGGAGTGGAACCAGGTGAACTCCAGGGCGTCGCCGTCGAGGCGGCCGACCACCTCCAGCGGGTGGGGGCGCTCCACGGCCGGGTCGGCGTCCAGCTCCAGCGGCCGGAAGGTGCCGCGGAACAGCCCGTCGGCGTCCTGCGGCAGGGCGATGCGGCCCAGGTAGTTGAAGGCGATCCGGGCGGGCGGCGTCTCGGGCGCCGTGCCGGGGCGCCCGAGGTAGCGCAGCGCCTCGAAGCCGAGGCCGCGCCGGGGGACGGCGCGCAGCTGCTCCTTGACCCGCTTGAGGACGGTGTCCCAGTCGTCCCCGGAGGGCGCGGCCAGGGCGACGGGGTGGCGGGTGGTGAACCAGCCGACGGTACGGCTGAGGTCGAGGTCGGCGAACAGCTCCTCGCGGCCGTGGCCCTCGACGTCCACCAGGACCCGCTCCAGGCCGCTCGCCCCGCACAGCGCCCGGCCCAGCGCGCTCAGCAGCACGTCGTTGGCCTGGGTGCGGTAGGTGTCGGGCAGGGTGCGCAGCAGGGCGGCGGTGTCGGCGGGGCTGAGGCGGACGGTGACGGAGCGTTCGGTGGCGTAGGTGTCGGGGCCGTCGAGTTCGGCGGCCGGCCATGCCCCGGACAGCGCCTCGGTGTCGCCGGGCAGCGGTTCGGTGTCGCCGGGCAGCGCGGGCACGGCCCGGGCCCAGTACGCGGTCTCGTCCTCGAAGCCGCCCTCGGCGGCGAAGGTGCTCAGCCGCTCGGCCCACTGCCGCAGCGGCGAGGACTTCCCGGGCAGGGCGGCCGCCCCGTCGCGGCCCTCGCGGCGGGCGCGGTAGGCGGTGTCGAGGTCCTCCAGCAGCACCCGCCAGGAGACCCCGTCGACCACCAGGTGGTGGACGGCCAGGTGCAGGACCGGGGGCCGCCCCTCGGTGCGCTCGTGCAGCACGGCGCGCAGCAGCGGCTCCGTGCCGCTCAGGTCGTGCGGGCCGAAGTGCGGGGTGTCCCGGTCCGGGCCGGTGTGCCGGGCCAGGGTGAGCCGGGCGCCCGGCGGCCGGATGTGCCAGCGCGCGGTGCCGGCGCCGTCCGGGGCGGTGAAGGCCGAGCGCAGCGCGTCGTGGTGGGCGACCAGGTCGTTCAGGGCCTCCTCCAGGGCCGCCCGGTCGAGGTCGCCGGGCAGCAGCAGGGAGAGCGCCTGGCCGAAGTGGCCGGCCCGGCCGGCGGCCCGGTCGAGCCACCAGCGCTGGATCGGGGTCGGCACGGCCTCCCCGGTGGCGGCCACCGGGGCGGGCGCGGCCGGGGCCTCGGCGTCCTCGGCGGCCAGCGCGAGCGCGGCGACGGTCTGGTGGCGGTAGAGGTCCCGGGAGGTGACGGCCAGCCCGGCCTGCCGGGAGCGGGCCACCACCTGGATGCCGAGGATGGAGTCGCCGCCGAGGTCGAAGAAGTTGTCGTCGGCGCCGACCCGCTCCAGCCGCAGCACCTCGGCCCAGATGCCGGCGAGCGCGCGTTCGGCGGGGGTACGGGGGGCGACGTGACGGACGGCGGGCGCGGCGGGCCCGGGGTCGGGCAGCCGGCCGTGGTCGAGCGTGCCGTCGGGGCCCAGCGGCAGCGCGGGCAGCGGCACCACGACGGCGGGGACCAGGTGGTCGGGCAGGGTCAGGGCGAGGGTGCGGCGCAGCGCCTCGGGCTCGATCCGGCCGCCGGGGACGGGCACCGCGTAGCCGACCAGCCGCCGGGGGCCCTCGGTGAGGACGGCGGCCGCCTCGGCCACCCCGGCGCAGGCCCGCAGCGCCCTCGCCGCCTCCTCCGGGTCGACCCGCAGCCCGCGGGGCCGGGCCCACTGGTCGACCCGGCCGAGGTGCTCCAGCTCGCCGCCGGCGGTCCACCGCACCAGCTCCCCAGTGCGGTACAGCTGCTCCCCGCCCGCGCCGTACGGGTCGGCGACGAGCCGCTCGGCCTGGCCCGGGAAGTCCCCCGCGAGGTACAACTCACCGGGCACGCCCAGGGGTTGGGGCCGCAGCGCGCGGTCCAGGACGTACCCGCGGGTCCAGCCCGGCGGTGTGGTGAGCGCCCCGGGCAGCTCGGTGTCCGGCTTCCAGCTGTCGAGCAGTGCCCGCTGCTCCTCCTCCGGGATCATCGGCAGCTCGGCGAGGGTGCGCTGCGGCCCGTCCGCCATCCCGGCCAGCAGGCGGTGCAGGTGGCCGGCCAGCGCGGTCACGGTCCGCCGGTCGAACAGGTCGGTGTTGTACTCCGCCGTCAGGGTGCAGCCGCCGTCGGCGTCCGGGGTGAACTCCAGCACCAGGTCGAAGCGGGCGGCCGGGCGGGGCAGCGGGTGGTCCGTGAAGCGCAGGCCCCCGGCGGGCTCCGGGGCGACCGGGGTCTGCTGGACGACGACGACCTGGACCAGCGGGGTGCGGCTGGGGTCGCGGGGCGGGGCCAGTTCCTCGACGACCCGGTCGAAGGGCGCCTCGGCGTGGGCGAAGGCGTCCAGCAGGGTGGTGCGCATGCCCTCCACGAAGTGGTCGACGGTGGCCCGCTCGTCCACGTCGGCGCGCAGCACCACGGTGTTGACGAAGAAGCCGGTCACCTCCTCCAGTTCCCGTCGCTCCCGCCCGTTGGTGACGGTGCCGAAGGCGACGTCCCGCTGGCCGGAGTGGCGCGAGAGCAGCAGCGCGCTGGCCCCGGCGAACAGGGTGAACACCGTGGTGCCGCGGCCGGCGGCGAGGTGGCGCAGCCGCTCGACCAGGTCGGCGGGGAGGTGGTGGCGGTGCGCCGCGCCGCCGGTGGTGCGCTGCTCGGGCCGGGGGCGGTCGGTGGGCAGCCGCAGGGTCGGCAGGTCGGCCAGGGTCTGCTTCCAGTAGGCGAGGTCCGGGGCGTGGTCGGTCCGGCGGTGCTGCTCCCAGTGGGCGAAGTCGGGGTACTGGAGGGCGGGGGCGGGCAGGGCGTCCGGCTCGCCGGTGGCCTCGGCCCGGTAGAGGGCGGCCAGTTCGCGGGTGAGGACGCCCACCGACCAGCCGTCGGTGACGATGTGGTGCTGGGCCAGCAGCAGCAGGTGCTCGTCGGCGGCGAGCCGGACCAGCAGCACCCGGGCGAGCGGGCCCCGGGCCAGGTCGTACGGCCGCTGCAGTTCCTCGGTCAGCAGGCGCTCGATGGCCTCGGCACGCTCCCCGGCGGGCAGGGCGCCGAGGTCCTCGGTGCGCAGCGGCAGTTCGGCCTGCTCGGCGACGTGCTGGACGAGCTGCCCGTCGACGGTGGCGACGGTGGTGCGCAGCGAGTCGTGCCGGGCGGTGAGCCGGTGCAGGGCCCGGGTGAGGGCGTCCCGGTCGAGGGCGCCGTGCAGCCGCAGGGAGACCCCGGTGTGGTTCTCGGTGCCGCCGGGGGCGAGGTCGTCCAGGAACCAGAGCCGGCGCTGGGCGCTGGACAGCGGCAGCGGCTCCCCGCGCGGGGCGGGCGGGATCGGCCCGGTCGGGGCGGCGGGCACCTGGTCGAGCAGCGGGGCGAGGGCGGCGACGGTGCGGGCGGTGAAGACGTCCCGCAGGGTGAGCCGGACACCGAGGCGTTCGGTGGTCCGGGCCAGGGTGCGGGCGGCGAGGATCGAGTCGCCGCCGAGGTCGAAGAAGTCGTCCTCGGCGCCCACCGCGTCGAGGCCGAGGACCTCGGCCCAGACGGCGGCCAGGGCGCGCTCCCGCTCGGTGCGCAGGGCGGTGCGTGCGGAGGCGGCGCCCTGCCGGGCGGGTGCGGGCAGCGCCCGCTGGTCGATCTTGAGCTGCGGGGTGAGCGGGAACTCGGCCAGCACGACGACGGCGGCGGGCACCAGGTGGGCGGGCAGCGCGGCGGCCAGGGCGGTGCGCAGTTCGGCCGGGTCGGGGGCGTGCCGCGGGTCGGCGGGGGTGGCGTAGCCGACCAGCCGGGCGTGGCCGGGCTCGTCCTCGCGGACCGTCACCACGGCCTGGTCGACGGCGGGGTGGGCGCGCAGCGCGGCCTCGATCTCGCCGGGTTCGATCCGGAAGCCGCGGACCTTGACCTGCCGGTCGAGCCGGCCGAGGAACTCCAGTTGCCCGTCGGCGGTCCAGCGGGCCCGGTCGCCGGTGCGGTAGAGCCGGGCGCCGGGCGCGCCGAAGGGGTCGGCGACGAAGCGCGCGGCGGTCAGGCCGGGCCGGCCGAGGTAGCCGCGGGCGACGCCCTCGCCGCCGAGGTACAGCTCGCCGTCGGTGCCGGGCGGCTGGGGGCGCATGGCCTCGTCGAGCACGTACACCCGGGCGTGCGGCAGGGCGGCGCCGATGGTGGGGGCGCCGGTGCCGGCGGTGAGCGGGCCGGTCCAGGTGGCGACGATGGTGGCCTCGGTCGGGCCGTAGGAGTTGATCATGCGCCGGCCGGGCGCCCAGCGGTCGACCAGCTCGGCGGAGCAGGCCTCGGCCCCGACGATCAGGGTGCGCAGGTGGCGGCCGGCGCCGGCGGGGACGGTGGCCAGGGCGGCGGGCGGGATCAGGGTGTGGGTGATGCGGTGTTCGTCCAGGACGGCGGCGAGCTCTTCGCCCAGCCAGGGGCCGTCCGGGGGGATCACCAGGGCGGCGCCGGTGAGGACGGAGACGAACAGTTCCAGCACGGAGGCGTCGAAGCTGGGCGAGGAGAACTGGAGCACCCGGTCGCCGGGCCGGACGGCGTAGTTCTCGACGGCCGCGGCGGTGAAGCCGGCGATCCCCCGGTGGGTGACGACGACGCCCTTGGGGGTGCCGGTGGAGCCCGAGGTGTAGATCACGTACGCCGGGTGGTCGGTGCCGTCCACGGCGGCCGGCGCGTCCGCGGCCGGGTCCTGGTCGGCGGGCCCGGTCTCCAGGGCCGCGCGGACGGCGGCGGGATCGTCCAGGACGATCGCGGGGGCGGCGTCGGCGAGCATCAGCGCCCGCCGCTCGGCGGGGTAGGCCGGGTCCACGGGCAGGAAGGCGGCGCCCGCCCGGACGACGGCCAGCTCGGCGGCGACCAGCTCCATGGAGCGCGGCAGCACCAGCGCCACCGTCCGCTCCGGGCCGGCGCCGCGCCGGCGCAGCTCGCCGGCCAGCCGCTCGACGCGTCTGGCGAGCTCCTGGTACGTCCAGCTGCGCCGGCCGTCGGTCACGGCGGGCGCGAGCGGGGTGCGGGCCGCCTGGGCGGCGAACAGCGCGTCCAGGGTCCGAGGCGTCCGGGAGGTGTCTCCGACGGCTTCGGTGGTGCCGCCGGCCTGCGGCGGGGCGGACGGGCGCACGGGCTGGGCAGGCCGGTCGGCCATGGCGGAAGGTCCTTCCGATGGGGGCGACGACGAGGGCGCCGGGGCAGGCGGTAGCCGGCCCTCGGGCCCGGGAGACGTGGGTCGGGGTGGTGCGGCGGTGCGGGGTGGTGCGGGCGTACGGCGGCGGGGCCGGGCCGGGTCAACCGGAGGCGGCCCGGCGGGCCGTGCGCCCGGAGACCTGCACCCGGTCGATCCGGCCGGTGGCCAGGTCCCGGTGGAAGCGCCCGCCGGGCTCGGGTCGGCCGGTGTCGGGGGCGATCAGGTCGTACGAGAGGTCGGTGTAGCAGCGCAGCGGGATCGGCGGGTCGCCGTCCACCGAGAGGGTGGCCGATCCGTCTCCGGCCGACTCGACCCGGTAGCGCACCGAGCCGTTGCGGTAGTCGCCCGCGCAGGCGGCCAGGGCGCCGGGTTCGGCGAGCGGCACGGGCCCGCCCGCGGCCACCGGCTCGATCGCCGCGGGCACCCGCACCCCGGTCAGCTCCGCCAGTTCGGCCGCGAGTTCGCGCCAGAGCGCGGTGGCGGCGCCGGCGTTGCCGGTGAAGGCGACCACCGTCCCGCTGTCCGGGTCGGCCCGCAGGTGGCAGGAGGTGCCCATGGCGTTGCCGTCGTGGCCGCACCAGGCCTTCCCGTCCTGCCGGTAGAGCGCCACGCCGGCGCCCCAGCCGTCCGCGAGCGCTCCCGGCCGGGCGGCGGGGTACGGGCGGCGCATCAGTTCGGCGACCTCCGGGGGCAGCGCCTTGGACCGGCCGACCAGGGCGGCGCCGAGGGCGGCGAGGTCGGCGGCGCTCGCCAGCAGGGCGCCGGCCGGGGCCTCCAGCGGGGCCAGGTTCTGCCGGACGGCCCGGGGCCGGCCGGTCGCGGCGTTGAGCGCGTGTCCGGCGGCGACCGGCCGCCCGGGCTCGGCCGTGTCGACGAACACCGGCCCGGTGCCGAAGGGTTCGAGCAGCAGGGCGCGCACCGCCTCGTGCCAGGGCATCCCGGTCACCATCTCGACCAGGCGCCCGGCGGCGACGTAGCCGGCGTTGGAGTAGGAGAAGTCCGTGCCGGGCCGGAACAGCGCGTCGGGGGCGGTGCAGACGGCGGACAGGTAGCGCGTCGCGGTGGTGCGGGCGGCGGCGTCGGAGTCGGGGCCGGTGGGCAGTCCGCCGGTGTGGCCGAGGAGATGACGAATCGTTACTTCTGGCAGCTGTCTCAGCTCCGGAAGGTGCTCGGCGACCGGTTCGTCGAGGTCGAGGTCGCCGTCGTCGGCGAGCAGCATCACCAGGGCGGCCGTGTAGGGCTTGGTGAGCGATCCCACCGGGACGGCGGTGTCCTCGGTGAAGGGCGCCCCGGTGCCGGTGTCGGCCGCCCCGGTGTGCAGGACGACGGTCTCCGCGCCGGTGTCCAGCACCAGTTGGGCGCCGGGCACCCGGTGGGCGCGCGCGAGCACGTCGAGCCGGTGCTGCAGCTCGCTGCGCGGGAGGAGCGGCGCCCGTTCTCGGGTGGGCGCCGGACTGGCGTACGGCATGGCGAAGCTCCCGTTGACTGGTTTCTCGGGTGCGGGCGCGCCGGGCGCCCGCGGTGGAATTGCGGTTCGGAGTGCGGCACGGCGGGAATTCCGGCCGCCGCAGCCCGCTTCAGGACGCGCGGGAACGAGGGGAATCGCGGGAAGCCCCGTCGCTCACGACCGGCCGCCCGGGACCGGGAATCCCCGGGGCACTCGCGGCCGGGCGCCGCGCCCGCCCTCGCGGAGCCGTTCCGGGGCGCATCGACGCGCCCGGAGCGGACGGTGCGAATGCGACCGGAATTCCCGCCGCACGATGAACGGCGGGCCTGCGCACGGTGAACCGCGAACGGCCGAATACCCTTACCCCGCCGGAACGGTGGGACAGAATACCGTCCCCCGGCGACCGGCCGCTCTCCCGGCCCCCACCTGCGCAACGGCCGTACCCGGCATGTCCATCCCCCTTTTTCGCGATCCGCCCCGGACCCGTCGCGCGGAACGCGCCGACCCGGCCGAGGTGTCGCGGAATCCCTGCCGTCCCGAACGTCCGGACGACGAACGCGCAACAGTCTTCACGGCGGGTCAGCCGCTCGCAACCCCTTCCGATTGAACGGAAAGCGACTCCATCGGTAATCGGAACGCCAAAATCCCAGGTGCGACTCCCGGCCGCGCCCGGAACGCCCGACCAGGGGCGCGAATTCTTTGGCTGAAAATATGAGGTTCAGATCTCACCAGCAACTCGAACAGCTATTCGCCGCAATATCCGAGTGATTTCTCGGACTCCTGTGACGGATGTGCCGTAAAGCGACGCAATCAATCGGCTGAGCCGCGAGTGAAACCGCCCGGGCCCGGCAGCAGGTCCAGGGCCGTCGACCAGCCGGCCACCCCCATGACCACGACACACGGGGCGCGGCGCGCGCTGCCGGGGGCCGTCGGAGCGCCTACTGCCAGTACTGCGGGGGCGGGCCCTGCGAGCCGGCCGGGTACTCCTCCAGCGGGACCAGGTCCCGCTCCCAGCCGGTCAGCACGGGCTCGAGCACCCGCCAGGCCTCCTCGGCCTCGTCGCCCCGGATGGACAGCGCCGGGTCCCCGTTCAGCACGTCCAGCAGCAGCCGGCCGTACGCGGGCAGCCGCTGCGGTTCCATCCCCGCGGTCAGCACCACCGGAGCCAGCCCGTGGGCGTGGGCGCCGATGCCGGTCAGCTCCAGGGTCAGCCCCTCCGGCTCCAGCTCGAAGCGCAGCACGTTGGGCCGGGCCTCCCCGCTGTGCCCGAACGGCAGGTGGGGCACCGGGCGGAAGTGCACCGCGACCTCCTTGCGGTCCTCGCCCAGCGCCTTGCCGCTGCGCAGCCGGAACCGCGTCCCGGCCCAGCGCCAGCTGTCCAGCTCCAGCTCCACCTCGGCGAAGGTCTCGGTGCGGCGCTCCGGGCGCACGCCCTCCTCGTCGGCGTAGGCGGGGACGTCGCGCCGCCCGATCCGGCCGGGCAGGTAGCGGGCCCGCCGGGTGCGGTGCACCACGTCGTGCTCGGTCAGCGGCCGCACCGAGCGCAGCACGTCCACCTTGCGGTCGCGGAGGTCCCGCTCGCCGAGCGTGATCGGCGGCTCCATGGCCACCAGGCAGAGCAGCTGCAGGAGGTGGTTCTGGATCATGTCCTTGAGCGCCCCGACCCGGTCGTAGTACCCGGCCCGGCCCTCCAGCGCCAGCGTCTCGTCCCAGACGATGTCCACCTGGGAGATGTGGGTGCTGTTCCAGATCGGCTCCAGCACCCGGTTGGCCAGCCGGCTGCCGAGCACGTTCTGGACGGTCGTCATGGCCAGGAAGTGGTCGACCCGGAACACCGCCCGCTCCGGCACGAGGTCGGCGAGCAGCCGGTTCAGCTCCTGCGCGCCGGCCAGGTCCTCGCCGAAGGGCTTCTCCAGGACGATCCGGCTGCCGGCCGGCAGGCCCGCCGCGTGCAGGGCGGTGACCACCGCGGGGAACAGGGCCGGCGGGAGGGCGAGGTAGACGGCCACCGGTCCCTCGCCGGCGACGACCGCGGCGACGTCCGCCGGGTCGGTGACGTCGGCCGGCCGGTAGCGGAGGGCGCCCGCCACCGCCGCCCTCGCCTCGGCCGGGAGGTCGCCGCCGTGCTGGTCGAGCCGGGCCGCGGCCCAGCTGCGGTACCGCTCGGTGTCCCAGTCCTCCCGGCTCGCCCCGGTCACCCGCGGCGCGTCGCCGATGTGTCCCGCCGCCCGCAGCGCGGCCAGCGCCGGCAGCAGGAAGCGGGCGCTGAGGTCCCCGGTCGCGCCGAGGATCGCGAGCCGGTCGATCATGCCCGCCCGCCCGCCCGCGCCCGGCCGAGGCTGACGCCGCTCGCGATGATCCCGATGTGGCTGAACGCCTGGGGGAAGTTGCCCATGAACTCTCCTGTGGACGGGTTGATCTGCTCGGACATCAGCCCCAGCGGGCTCGCCCGGGAGCAGAGCGAGTCGTACAGCTCCCCGGCCTCCTCGATCCGGCCCTGACCGATCAGGTTGTCGACCAGCCAGAAGCTGCACAGGACGAAGGCGCCCTCGTCGCCCGGCAGGCCGTCCGGGGACTCCTCGTGCAGGTAGCGGTAGAGCAGCCCGCCGCCCGCCGACAGGCGCTCGGCGACGGCCGCGGCGGTCGCCACCATCCGCGGGTGGTCGGCCGGCACCACCTGGCGCAGCGGGAGCGCGAGCAGGCTCGCGTCCAGCGCGCCGCCGCCGTCCAGGTGGGCGCTGAGGGTCTTGGCGTCCTCGTCCCAGGACTGCTCCAGGACGAGCCGGCGCAGCTCCTCGGCCGAGGCGCGCCAGCGGTCCGTCCCGGCGGGCAGGCCGAGCCGCTCGCCGATCCGCGCGGCCCGGTCCAGGGCCACCTGGCACAGGCCCGCCGAATAGGTGAACACCCGGCCCTCGCTGCGCACCTCCCAGATGCCCTGGTCCGGCTGCCGCCAGGCCTGCCCGGCGGCGTCGGCGAGCCCGGCCAGGCCGGCCCACAGCGCGGGCTGGATCTCGCCGCCGGCGCGCAGCCACTGGTCGGCGCAGTCCAGGATCTCGCCGTACACGTCGTGCTGGCGCTGGTCGGCCGCGCCGTTGCCCCAGCGCACCGGGGCGGAGCGCTGGTAGCCCTCCAGCTCCCCGTCCTCCACCTCGTCCGGCACCAGGCCGCCCCGCAGGTCGTACATGATCCGGGGCCCCCGGCTGGCCTCGAAGGCGTCCAGGACCCAGCCGAGGAAGGCGTCGGCCTCGCCGCGGAAGCCGATCCGGCGCAGCGCGAACACGGCGAACGCCGCGTCGCGGATCCAGCTGTAGCGGTAGTCCCAGTTGCGGACACCGCCGATCGGGGCGGGCAGGGAGGAGGTGGGGGCGGCGACCAGCGAGCCGTTGGCCCAGTCGTCGCAGAGCTTGAGGGTGATCGCGGCCCGCCGGACCAGCGGCTCCTGGGGGCCGTCGTAGCTGAAGTGGCCCATCCAGCGGCGCCAGGCCTCGGCGGTGCCCTTCAGGGTGGCGTCGGTGTCGAAGCGGTGGTGGCGGTGGAAGCGGCCCCAGGAGAGCACGAGGTCCAGGCGTTCGCCCTGCCGCAGCTCGTGGATGCTGTGCAGGCCGGTCAGCGGACGGTTGGAGCGCAGGTGCAGGCGCAGGTCCGGGCGCCGGTTCGGCCGTACCTCCAGTCCGCTGAACAGGGCCCGGGCCTGGGCGCCGCCGCGCGGCTCCAGTTCCGCGCGCAGGCGGACGGTTCCCTCCACCACCACGGCCGAGCGCACCAGTTCGCCGCGGTCGGCCGGCACGTCGTCGGTGAGGTCGGCGCCGGAGCGCAGGGTCAGCGCGTCGGTGACGCGCACCAGGCCGGTGGGGCCGCGCAGTTCGGTGGTCAGGACGCCGGTGTCCGGTTCGTAGCGCTGCCGGGCCTCGACCAGGTCCTGCGGGGCGAGGGTGAAGTGGCCGCCCCGCGCGTGGTCCAGCAGGCCGCAGAACAGCGGGTCGGAGTCGAACCGGGGCAGGCACAGCCACGGGATGGAGCCGTCCAGGCCGACCAGGGCGGCGGTGGCGCCGTTCCCGATGAGGCCGAGGTCCTCCAGCGGCAGGTAGCCCCTGCGCCGGTGGACCGGCCGGAACGGTGGGTCGGGGTCGTGCATGCCGCCTCGCTTCCGCGGTGCCGGGGGAGTCGGTCGAAGGGGAGGTCGTCCGCGGCGGGCACCCGGGAGGTGACCACCGGCGGCACGACGTCCTCCGGGCCGCGCGGCCGACGGCTCCCACGTTCCCGGGGATCGGGCCCGCCCGCGATCCGGCCGCCGCCGGCAGCGGTGCATTCCGGTGAAAATCGGCGCACCGCGCGCCCGGAGCCGACCCGCCCGGCGCCCGCCCGGCGCCCGCGTGGCCCTGCCGGGCGACCGGGGCAGCTGCTAGCGTCTGAGCGCGAAACGGCGGACGGCGGAGGTTGCGATGGTTGACAGGGGCGCGGAGCGGGCCTTCATCGGGTCGTTCACCTCGACGGGCGGGCGCGGGATCGTCCTGGCCTCGCTGGACCCGGACACCGGGGCGCTGACCGCCACCGGTGTCGTCGACGCCGTGGACCCGTCCTACCTCGCCGTCGGGCAGGCCGCGGACGGGCCGGTGCTGTACGCCGTGTCCGAGACGCAGCCGGGCGCCGTCACTGCCCACGACATCGCCGGTCCGGCGCCCCGCCCGCTCGGCGCCCCGGTCCCGGTGGACGGGGACCACCCCACCCACCTGAGCCTCGGCCAGGGCCACCTGCTGACCGCCAACTACGGCTCCGGCAGCGTCAGCGTGCTGCCGCTCGCCGACGACGGCACCCCCGGGCCCCCAAGCACCGTGCTGCGCCACCGCGGCAGCGGGCCGCACCCGGAGCGCCAGGAGGCCCCGCACGCCCACCAGGTGCTCCCCGACCCCTCGGGGCGCTGGGTGCTCAGCGTCGACCTCGGCACCGACTCGGTGCGGATCTGCGCCCTGGACCCGGCGACGGGCGAGCTGGCCGTGCGGTCGCAGACCGCACTGCCGCCCGGCACCGGCCCGCGGCACCTCGCCTTCCACCCCTCCGGCCGCCACGCGTACGTGCTCGGCGAGCTGCGCCCCGTCGTGACGGTCTGCCGCTGGGACGCGGCGGCCGGGGCACTCGACCCGGTCGGGGAGGTCCCGCTGTTCCCCGAGGGCGTCGAGGGCCCGGTCTCCCCGTCGGCCCCGGTGGTCTCCCCCGACGGCCGGTTCCTGTGGGCGGCCGAGCGCGGCACCGACACCATCGTGGTGCTCGCCCTCGACGGCACGGGCGAGCGCGCCCGGGTGGTCACCTCGGTGCCCTGCGGGGGCCGCTGGCCGCGCGACCTGGTGCTCGGCCCCACGGGCACCCGCCTGTACGCGGCGAACGAGCACTCCGGCGACGTCACCTGGTTCGACGTGGACGGCGCGACGGGAGTCCCGCGCCGGGCGGGCTCGCTGGCCGTCCCGTCGGCCTCCGCCGTCCTCTTCGGCTGACCACGGTGCCCGGGCTGGGCCCGGGCCGCCGGTCGCTCACGTCTCCTCGTCGCGCACCACCACGACCGGGACGGTGGCGTGCCGGGTGCAGTGCTGGGCCACCGAGCCCAGCAGCATCCCCGCGAAGCCCCCCAGCCCACGGCTGCCGACCACCAGCAGGTCCGCCCCCCGGGCCGCCTCGACCAGTGAACCCGCCGGGGAGCCGTGGCGCGCCTCGGTGCGCACCTCCACCGGCGGGTCCTCCCCCACGGCCTGCCGGACGGCCCGGTCGGCCTCCTGCCGCGCCCGGCCCTCCAGCGCCGCCTCGTCGGTGATCCCCGGGGGGAACCAGCCGCGCGCGCCGTGGTAGGTCGGGTACTCCCAGGCGATCACCGCCACCACCGCGCCGCCGGTGAGCTCCGCCTGGCGCACGGCCCAGCGCAGGGCCCGCTCGGACGGCTCCGAGCCGTCCACCCCGACCACGATGCGGCCCTTGTCCTCAGGCTGGTCGGCCATCTCTCCTCCTCGACTCGACGGCGGCGGAGGATCGCACCGGGCGGTGGCCCGCCGTCACCGGGCTCAGGGTCCAGCCTGGTCCCGACCGCGCCGGGGCCGCAGTCCGGCTGGTCCGGGCGGGTGCGTGCGCCCGGGCCTTCGTCGGCTCCGGCGGCGGTCCTGCGACCGTTCCCGGCACATCGAGTGGAAACCTTCAGATGAAAACGGATATCGTTTCGCTGCATATCTCGCGCCGAACCGGTTGCGGGGCTCGATGAACATGACAAGCATGGGCGGAAGGCGAAGCCTCGAATGCGCACGGACACGGCGGGAGTCGGGATGCGAGTGGACGCCGCCCTGGCCGGAACCTGGGTGGACCGCTGGGAGCGCCAGCAGGAACGCTACGCGGTGGAACGCGAGGAGCGGTTCACCGTCATCGCCGACGTGCTGGAACAGACCGTCGGCCACCGCGAGCGGCCACTGATCGCCGACCTCGGCAGCGGCCCGGGATCGCTGTCGGCGCGCGTCGCGGCCCGCCTGCCGCACGCCGAGATCCTCGCCGTCGACATCGACCCGCTGCTGCTCGCCCTCGGCCGCGCCCGGCACCCCGAGGTCGCCCGCTGGGTCGAGACCCTGATCGGCCGCCCGGGCTGGGTCGAGGAGCTGGGACTCGACCGCCCGCTGGACGCCGTGATGTCCACCACCGCGCTGCACTACCCGCCGCCGGACGCCCTGCTCGGGATCTACCGCGACCTCGCCGGCGCGCTGCGGCCCGGCGGCGTCCTGGTCAACGGCGACCACCTCATCCCCGAGGACCGCCCGCTCGCCGAGCTCGCCCTCGCGATCGGCCGGCGCCGCGCCCAGCGCCGGGGCGCCGACGCCGCCGAGGACTGGTCCCAGTGGTGGGCCGCGGCCGGGCGGGTCCCCGAGTTCGCCGACCTGCTGACGGCCCGTGAGCGCCAGCTGCCCCCGACCGACGGCGCCGGCAACGGCCTGTCGGCGGCCCGGCACGGCGAACTGCTGCGCGAGGCCGGCTTCCGGCAGGCCGGACCGGTGTGGCAGTACGGCACCAGCTCCGTCCTGGTCGCCCTGCGCTGACCCCGCCCGCCGAACCCGCCCGCCGGACCCATCCGGACCAGCCCGTTCCGCCCTGGCACAGTCTTTGCGATGGCGTGGCGAACGCGCCCTGTCGATCACCCGGGGAAAGGGTTACGGTTTCCCTCGGTCGCCGACGCCCGCCGCGGTGGGAGCCGCACGCGGCGTCCGACCGCGCGCGCCCACGCCGACGCGCGGACCGCCGGGGGACGCGGGCCGACACGGGGCAGCCTGTCGGCGGCTGCTGCCCCCGCACGCCGACTTCTCACGGAGAGCTGGTTTCGCATGCGGCCCTTACCGCTGTATCTCGAACCACGCCTGGAGGCCCCGCTCCGGTCCCTCCTGGAGGAACGCGACCTCCTGCACACGCTGACCGACGCCCTGGGCTCGCCCCTCAACCTGCTCCTGCCCGAGCAGATCGCGCACAACCTGGCGCGTTTCCAGGCCGTCTACCGCAAGCACCACCTCACCGGCCGGATCCACTTCGCCCACAAGGCCAACCGCTCCAGCGCCCTGGTCCGCCGGCTCGCCGCGACCGACGCCGGAGTGGACGTCGCCTCGCTCGCCGAACTCCAGCACGCGCTCGGGGCCGGCTGCCTTCCCGAGCGGATCATGGCGACCGGGCCGAAGAACCGCGAGTACCTCTGGCTGGCGGCCCGCACCGGCGTCACCGTCCACCTGGACTCCCGCGCCGAACTCGACGACCTGGCCGAGCTGGTGCGCAAGCAGGCCCTGCCCCGGGTGCGCGTCATGCCCCGGCTGTCGGGCTTCCTGGCACCCGGGGTCACGGTGCTCACCCGGCCCAGCCGGTTCGGCACCGACGTCGCCGAACTGGACGAGCTGCTCGACGCGCTGGAACGCCACCGCGACGCCGTGGAGACGACCGGCGTCGCCTACCACCTGGACACCACCGGCCTGGCGGAGAAGGCCGTCGCCCTGGAGTCCTGCGTCACCGTGATGAACGAGTGCCGGCGCCGGGGACTGCGGCCCCGCACCGTCGACATCGGCGGCGGTTTCGGCGTCGACTACCTGGCCGACGGCGCCCAGTGGGAGCGGTACACCACCGAACTGACCGACGCCGTCCTCGGCAAGCGCCCCCCGCTGACCTGGCAGGGCCACGGCTACGGGCTGCGCGCCGAGTCCGGCCGGCTGCGCGGCGCCCTCGGCCTGTACCCGGCGCACCGCCCGGTGGCCGCCGCGGCCTACCTGGACGAACTGCTCTCCTCCCCGGCGCCCACGCTCGGACGGCCGCTCGGCACACTGCTCCTGGAGAACCTCTACGACCTGGCGGTGGAGCCCGGCCGGGCCCTGGCCGACCAGTGCGGGGCCACCCTCGCCCGCGTCCTGGAGGTGCGGCGCACGGCGGCCGGCGAACCCCTGGTGCGGCTGGAGATGAACGCGCGGGACGTCGGCCTGGAGGAGCACGGGGTACTGATGGACCCTCTGCTGGTCCCCCGGCCCGGCGCGCCGGAGCGCACCGCCGGGGCCCCGGACGGGGACCCGGTCGGGGTCTACCTGATCGGCAACCTCTGCCTGGAGACCGACCTGATCACCCGCCGGACGGTCTTCCTGCCCCGCCTCCCCGCGCCCGGCGACCTGCTCGCCTTCGCCAACACCGCGGGCTACCTCATGGACTTCAGCGCCGGCCGGGCGCTGCGCCAGCCCGTGGCGCGCAAGGTCGCCGCGTACCGGCAGGACGGCGCCTGGCGCTGGCGCCTGGACGAGCAGTACTGGCCCGTCGACGTCACGACGGCCGAGGAACACCGGGGGGACGGACAGCCATGAGGTACGACAGCATCACCGACGCCATCGGCAACACCCCGCTGGTCCGGATCGACCCGGCGGTCACCGGCCTGCGGCACATCGACCTGTACGCCAAGCTGGAGATGCTCAACCCCTTCGGGTCCGTCAAGGACCGCGCCGCCTGGAACATGACCCGCGAGGCCCTGCCCGGCGCCGTCGAGCGCGGCGACACCATCGTGGAACTGTCCAGCGGCAACACCGCCAAGGCCCTCGCACTGATCGCCGGCCTGCACGGGCTGCCCTTCAGGAGCGTCACCAACCGGATGAAGGTCCCCGAGATCAAGGACCTGCTCCTGCTGCTGGGCGCGGAGATCGAGGAACTGCCCGGCCGCACCGAGTGCCTCGACCCGACCGACACCGACGACCCGCTCACCCGCATCCACCGGATGCTCTCCGAGACCGACTCCGGCTACCTGCACACCGACCAGTACTTCAGCCGGCTCAACGTCGACGCCCACCTCACCGGCACCGGGCCGGAGATCGTCCGGGACCTCGACGGCCGCGCCCCGGACCACTTCATCGCCTGCGTCGGCACCGCCGGTTCGTCCACCGGCGTCGCGGCCGTGCTGCGCGCCCACCACCCGGCCGTCGAGGTGCTCGGACTCGTCGCCCACAAGTCCGACTTCATCCCCGGCATCCGCACCATCGACGAGGTGCACGAAGTCGGGCTGTTCGACCCGGCCACCTATGACACCATCGCGTCGGTCACCGCCGACGAGGCCATCGACGGCATGCTCACCCTGGTGCGCCGCTGCGGCCTGCCGGCCGGCCCCACCAGCGGCGGCGCCCTCTTCGGCGCGCTGCGCCACCTGCGCACCGTGGACGCCGAGTTGACGCGGCAGGGCACCGGCGAACGGCGCACCGCCGTGTTCATCGCCTGCGACCGGGTGGAGAGCTACCTCAGCTACGTCCGCCGCCGGCGGCCCGAACTGTTCAACCAGCCCGCCCGGCCGAACTCGGTGGAGGCCGTGACACCGGCCGAGCTGGCCGCCGCCCGGACCATCGAGGTCGACGCCGCCCGCAAGTGGATCGCCGAGGAGCGCCCGCTGGTGGTCGACCTGCGCGGCCCGCAGGCCTACGCGGCCCTGCACATCGAGGGATCGATCAACATCGTCGACGAGCTGTTCGACGAACTCCTGCACGGCGGCCTGCCGTTCGGCACCCACCAGCCGGTGCTGCTGGCCTGCCCGGTCGGCGAGAAGTCCGCCCGGTACGCCGCGCTGCTCAGCCGGATGGGACACCGGGACGCGCGCAGCCTCACCGGCGGCATCATCGCCTGGCGCGACGCGGGCGCCCCGCTGGTCCGGGACTGAGCGGCGCCGGCCATGACGACCCCCGACGCGATCCTCGCCGAACTCCACGACTGGCACCGCGAACTGCGCGCCCAGTTCCCCATCGTCACCGGCAACCCGGACCAGGCCTACCTGGACAGCGCGGCCACCTCCCAGAAGCCCCGCGCGGTGCTCGACACCGTCCAGCGCTACCTGACCACCGCCAACGCCAACGCCGGCCGCGGCACCTACACCTGGGCCAACGCCACCACCGCGCTGGTCGACCGCACCCGCACCCGGGTCGCCCGCTTCCTCGGCGACCCGGCCCCGCAGGAGCGCTCCGGCGTCCACTTCGTCAGCGGCGCGACCGAGGGGCTGCGCACGGTGGCCCGGGACTGGCTCCCCCACCACCTGCGGGACGGCGACGAGATCATCGTGCCGTTCGCCGACCACCAGGCGAACGCCCTGCCCTGGCTGGAGGCCCAGCGGCTGCTGGCCGCCCAGGGCATGCGCATCACGGTGCGCGAGCTGCCGTACGACCCGGCCTCGCACGACTACGACCACCGCGCGCTGGCCCGACTCGTCACCCCGCGCACCGCGTTCGTCGCCGCCACCCATGTCCACCACGTGTACGGCGGCGACATGAACGTCCACCGCATCCGGGCCGCCGTCGGCCCGCGGGTGCCGATCTGCCTGGACGCCGCGCAGAGCGTCGGCCACCTGCCGGTGGACGTCGGCGCCCTGGACGTCGACTTCGTGGTCTTCTCCGGCCACAAGGCCATGGCCCTGCCCGGCACCGGCGCGGTGTGGGCCCGCAACACCCGGGGCCCGGTCTTCACCCCCGGCGGCTGGAGCGGCACCCCCAACACCAGCGGGATCGCCGGGCTGGAAGCCGCCCTGGACTGGCTCGACGCCGCCGGGCCGGACCGCATCCAGCGCTGGAACACCGCCCTGGCCGCCCGACTCACCGACGGGCTGCGCACCCTGGCCCCGTACGAGGTCCTCGGCTGCCAGTCGAGCCTGGCCGCCGACTCCGAGGTCCAGCGGCGCGAGGGCATCGTCACCTTCCGGCACCGCGGGATCGGCTCCAACGACCTGGGCTTCATCCTCGCCAGCCACGGCCTGATGGTGCGCGCCGACGGCCACTGCCAGGCACGGGCCGGCGAGAGCGACAGCTCGGTGCGGGTCAGCCTGCACGTCTACAACACCCCGGAGGAGATCGACCTGCTGCTCTCCGTCCTGCGCGGGCTGTAGGGCCGGATCCGACGGATCCCGGCGGGCCGTCACATCCGCTGGAGGTTGCGCACCAGGCCGGTCATCTTCGGCGAGGGGGCGACGTTGAGCTCCCGCTGAAGGAACGAGCGGTAGTGCTGGTAGGAGCGCAGCGCGCTGGCGAGGTTGCCCTCGGCGAGGTGCACCTCGACCACGATCCGGTGGGCCGTCTCCCGGACGGGGTCGATGGCGATCGCCACCAGCGCGGTCTGGAGCGCCGACAAGTAGCGCTCCGCATCGCACAGTTGGTGGGCCAGGCCCTCCAGGGCGTACAGCCGCAGCTGGTCCCACCGCTCGCGTTCCAGGGTCAGCCACTCCTCTTCCCAGCCCGGCAGCAGTTCGGCGGCGAGGTCGTCCACGATCTCGTCGCAGCTCGTCGGCAACCGGTCGAGCCCGGCGACGACTTGGCGTGCCGAGCGGCGGGCGGCGCGCAGGTCCACCCGGACCGCCGGCGCGAGGCGCAGCCACTGCCCCGGGCTCTCGACCGGGACGGCCCACGCGCGCCGCCGCACGTGGTAGAGGGCGGTGCGCAGGTTCGCGGCCGCGCGGCGCTGGGTGCAGTCCGGCCAGAGCCGCTCGGCGGCCGCTCCGCGCGGCACACCGTCGTCGTGCAGGGCGAGGAAGGCCAGCAGGTGCTGCGCACTCACCGGGAGGGCGACACGGTGCCCCTCACCGGTGGCCTCGAAGCCCCGGAGCAGTTCGATGCGCGGACCGTCCCACACCACACCCCCACTCTGGCGCGGCACACCGCCGCCCGCACCCGTTCGGGCGCGGCCCGGTTGCGGCCGTGGCCCGTCACGGCCGTGTCCGTCCGGCCCCGGATCTCCGTCGCGCGCGCGTCGCCCGGACGTTGCGGCGGCGTCGCGGTGACGCCGCCCTGGCGTCACGGCCGTCGTCGCCGACCGTCACGACCACGCCCCGCGGTCGACCGGCCGACACCCTAATGGGCCGCCCCCGAACGGGTGTTGGGGGCTTAGCCGGTTCGTCGTGGAATCGTCGTCCGATCCGCGGGCCCGTCGGCGGTCACGGTGCGTGCATCCACCGGCCGGTGACGCGGAGAACGGCCACGGCGGATCCGCCACGCGGAGGCGACGCGTCCGCGACGGCGCCCCCGCGCCGGCCGTGACGCTGCCCGGCACACCCGCGCGACGGGCGACCCGTTGACTGGCACCACCTGCTGATCGGCGGAGCGCGCATCCGACGTCCCGCCCACCACCGGAAGGCGATCCCCCATGAAGGCCAGATCGGTGCTGCGCGGCGTGCCCGCCCCCGAGGACGGACTCCTCGGCGACCCGGCCGTGTGCATCGCCGTCCTGGACGGTCCCGTCGACCTGTCGCACCCCTGCTTCGAGGGGGCGGACCTCACCCGGCTGGACACCCTGGTCACCGAACCCGCCGGCTCCGGCCCGATGTCGCTGCACGGCACCCATGTCGCGAGCCTGCTCTTCGGCCGGCCCGACGGCCCGCTGCCCGGGATCGCCCCGTACTGCCGCGGACTGCTCCTGCCGGTCTTCACGGACGCGGGCGAGGGGCGGGTGCCCCAACTCGACCTGGCCCGGGCGGTGGAACGCGCGGTGCAGGAGGGAGCGAACGTCATCAACATCAGCGGCGGCGAGGCCGGCCGGGACGTCCAGCCGGACCCCATGCTGGAGCGGGCGCTGCGGCTGTGCGAGGAGAGCGGGGTCCTGGTGGTCGCGGCCGTCGGCAACGACGGCTGCGACTGCGCCCAGGTGCCCGCCTCCGTCCCGACGGTGCTCGCCGTCGGCGCGGCGGGGCCCGACGGCGAGCCGCTGGAGATCAGCAACTGGGGCTCCGCGTACGCCACCCGCGGTGTCCTCGCCCCCGGGAGCGACATCGAGGGCGCCGCCCCGGGCGGGGGCAGCGTGGCCCTGACCGGCAGCAGCTTCGCCACACCGCTGGTGTCCGGGGTCGCCGCCGTGCTGCTCGGCGCGCAGGTGCGCGCGGGGCACCCGCCCGACCCGCGGGCGGCCGGCCAGGCCCTGCTGCGCGGCGCGCGGTCCGTGCCCTGCTCACCCGCCGACGCACCGGAGTGCCGGCGCCGACTGGTCGGCCACCTGGACGCGGCCCGGGCCTACGAGCTGATCACCCGAGGAGACCTGACGGACCGCCCGGCCGGTGCCGGGCCCACGGCGGACGGCACCCGCCGCACCACCCTCTCCCCCGAGGTCGGGGTCGCCACGGCCGGCGCACCCTCGCTGCTCGGGACCTCCCCTTACGACTCGCACGAGGGAGCCAGCACCATGGACACCCAGAGCGTTCCCGTCGCCACCGCCGAGGCCGTTCAAGCCGCCCAGGCCGCACCGGCCGCGCAGGCGGTCCCGGTCGTCGCGCAGGCGGTCCCCGCGGCGCAGGCCGCACCGGGTCCGGAGGCCGTCCAGGCCTACCAGGCCGCGCAGAGCGCGCCGTACGAAGCCCTCTCCCCGGCCGGAGCCGCCGCCGGGGTGACGGGTGCCACCGCCTCGGGCGCGCAGCCCGCGGGCGCCACCGCCGTCCCGCCGCCCACGCCACTGGCCGCGCCCGCCCCGGCCGCGCCCGCGCCGTCCACCGGCGTGACGGCGCTCGGCCAGGCCCCGGCGGCCCCCTGCGCGTGCCAGGGCGGCGGGCCTTCGGGGGCCGGGCTGCCGGGGGCCGCGCCGTCAGGGTCCGTTCCGTCGGGCGGCGCGTCATCGGGCGGCGCGTCATCGGGCGGCGGCGTCCGGCCCTCCTGCGCCTCCACCAACAACCGCCCGCTGGTGTTCGCGATCGGCCAGGTCGGCGTGGACTTCCAGACCGAGGCCCGCCGGGACAGCTTCCGCCAGCTGATGGACCCGGTCGAGGTGCCGGTCGAAGGCAAGCCCGGTGTGACGAAGGAACTGCCCGCCAACCCCTACGACGCCGACCAGTTGCACAAGTACCTGACCGCCAACCCGTGGGCCTCCGACAAGGTCACCTGGACGCTGAACCTGGAGAGCACACCGGTCTACGCGTTGGAGGCCGAACCCGCGGCCGGCATGGACTGGACCAGCAACCCCCTGGTGCAGCTCGGGTCGAGGGCGGAGGTGGAGGCGATCGTCAACGACCGCAGGAGGCTCGCGGACGCCCTGCTGGCACTCGCCGCGCCCGCCGCCCCGGTGTCCACGATCTACCGGTCGTTCCGGGACGCGTACCTCGGCCAGCACAAGTACACCCAGGACGAGGACGGCTACATCTCCCGGATCTCGATACCCGGCCGGCTGACCGACCGGACCGTCCGGCTGTTCTCCGGACAGGTCGTGCCGGTCGTCGAGGTCAAGAGCCGCGGCGTCTACATCTGGTACCAGAAGCAGCTGGTGGACGCCGTGGTGCAGGCCGTCCTGCACCAGGCGGTGCACGATTCGCTGACGGTCGACGAGGCCTACATCCGCAAGACCATGGACGCGTTCCTGGACAAGGTCTACTACCAGTTCCGCAACCTCGGGCAGACCTCCGCCGACCGGGCGCTGAACTCGGCCGGGACGAACGCGTTCTCGGTCGCCGGCCCGATCAGCAAGGCCATGCTGCTGGGCCAGAGCGTCCCCAGCACCGTGCGCAGGGCCGACCAGCCGATCTCCCTCTACTGCATCGACACCATCTCCGTCGCGAAGAGCCCGTACTGCCGCATGGGATCGGACTGCCAGGACGTGAAGGTGACCTTCTTCGACCCCGAGGACGACCGGCACGCGCGGGTGTCCATGCTGTTCACGATCGACGTCAGCGACGAGTTCCCCGTCACCCTGGCGCCGGCCCACCAGTTCCTCGAGTCCTGAACACCCGGCACCGCCGGTGTCCGCATCGACCGGACGCGCCCACGCCACCCGTCAGGAGGAGGCGGATCATGAAAACCCCCGCAGCGCTCCCCAAGCCCACGCCGAGACTGCCGGTCCTCGCCCAACCCGTCCGCCGGGACGGCCGGGACGAGGCCGGCCCGCTGCCCGGCGGACCGGGCGTCGCACCGGCCCGATCGACCTGCGCCGGCCTCACCGGCCCCGCCCGGAGCATGTGCTACGCCGCCCTCTGACGGCCCGCCCCCGCGGGACCGGCGCAGGACGGAGTGTCACCAGCACCACCAGAAAGGGATGAGCAGACATGACCAACGAAGAATTCCGTGAGGAACGCCGGACGTGGTCCCCCACTCCGCAGCTCCCGAAGCTGGCCGAGCCGGTGGACCGTACCCGCCGCACCGGCGGCGCCCTGGGCGACACCCCGGGCGTCGAGGCCGACTTCGACTGGGGCAAGCTCGCGGGCACTCTCGCGAACGTGGCCTCCAGCATCTTCTGACGAGGTACCCCGTGCCGGCGACGGGCCCGAGCGGTCCGTCGCCGGCCACCCCGCCCGGTGACGGAGCCGTCCGCGGCCGGCCACCGGAGCACCGAACAGGAGAGGCAGGACCATGTACGAGCAGCCACCGCCCCAGAGGCCGCCGATCGACCGCACGGTCGGCTACGACGCGTACCTGAAGGTGTACAAGGAGACCGTCGACGTCGGCGACGACCGGAACGCGGTCTCACCGCCCGTCCGGATGCCCGTCGGATTCACCGGCGGCCCCCGGCCGACCGGCGTGGTGGCCCCCGCCTTGAAGGCGGGCGCGGATCCCGCCGAGCACCCGACCACACTGATCATGGACGGCCCCGGAGGGATCTACGGCCCCAGCTTCGCGGACCCGGCCCCCTGGGCCTGCGGCGGCGCCCCCACCCCCGGCTGCCTGCCGCCCCCGCCACCCCCCATCGGAGGCCTCTACTGACCACTGCCACCCATCCCCGCACACACGAAGGGAAGAGCGACCATGACCATGGAGAACGTCCGCGAGGAACACCGGGCGTGGTCCCCCACCCCGCAGCTCCCGAGGCTCGCCCCGCCGGTCGACCGCACCGGCCGCACCGGCGGTGCCCTGGGCCGGAATCCGGGTGTGGAGGCGGACAGCTTCTGGGACGACGCCTGGAGCGTCGTCAAGACGGTGGGCCCGATCGTCGGCGCCGCGCTGCTCTGACGGGACCCACCTGCGGACACCTCGTCCGCACCGGGCCGACTGCGAGGCCCATCCGCCTCGCAGTCGGCCCGTTTCCGTGCCCGGACGGGGGCTCAGCGCAGGCCGGCGAAGAGGTCGTTCTCGGGAAGGGCCGCGCCGGTGGTGTCCTTGACCCGCAGGAAGGTCTCCACGCCCATCAGCTCGCCGAACCGCTCCTTGCCCATCTTCAGGAAGAAGATGTTCTCCCCCTGGCTGGCGTGCGCGGCCAGGGCGTCGAACTTCCGGCCGCCGAACGCGGTGGTGTCCACCCAGGTGGTGATCTCCTCGTCCGGCAGGCCGATCTCCGACATGTCGGGCATCTCGGCCGCCTCCGCCGGGTCCGGCTCCTCCCAGTCCCCGCCGAACTCGCGCATGACCTCGCCGAAGCGCTGCATCGCCGAGCGCGGCGCCGTCGTCCAGTAGACCTTCGACGCCGGCTCCTCGACCGACTCCAGTGCCGCCATCGTGATGCGGTGGGCCTGGATGTGGTCGGGGTGGCCGTAGAACCCGTTCTCGTCGTAGGTGACCACCACGTCGGGCCGGTAGTGCCGCATCAGTTCGGCGAGGCGGGCGGCGCCCTCCTCCACCGGCGTGCGCCAGAACGACCCGGGCGCGTCGTTGCTCGCCCAGCCCATCATCCCGGAGTCGGCGTACTCCAGCAGCTCCAGGTGACTGACCTTCAGCACCTCGCAGCTGGCCTCCAGCTCCTGCCGGCGCATCGCGGCGACGGCCTCCGGGTCGTGCCCGGGCTCGCCCGGCTTGACCCCTCCCGGCCCGTCCCCGCACCGGCCGTCCGTACACGTGACGAGCACCGTGCGGATGCCCTCCGCCGCGTACCGGGCGAGGACACCCCCCGTCCCGGTGGCCTCGTCGTCGGGGTGGGCGTGCACCGCCATCAGCGTCAACGGCCGGTCAGCCATGAGAATCCGTCCTCCAGTGTGAAAAGTTCGCGCCCCCAGTCTGCGCCACGGGGGCGAGTGGTCGCGCCCGATATCCGGAAGACCTAGGCACGTCCGACGGCCAGGGTGACGGGCAGCCCGGCCTCGATCCGGCGCAGCAGGCGGCCGCCGTGGACGCCGGGGGCGTCGAAGCCGCGCAGGTCGTCCGGGTCGTCGTCGGTGCCGGTGCACAGGACCTCGGGCACCAGCACCGTCCCGGCGGCGGGTATCCCGGTGCCGGAGGGCGCCAGGTACGCCGGCGCGAGCACGGGGCCGTGCAGGGTGCCTTCGATCAGGTCGGGCTCGAACTCCCCGGACAGTACCGTCACCCGGGCGTGCAGGTCGCCGTGGAGCATGACCAGCTTGTCGGTCATGTTGCCGACGAAGGCCTCCACGTGGACGCTGCCGCGCACCAGCAGCTTGGCGTCCCCCTCCAGGTAGACGGCGGCCGCCCGCAGGTCGCCGAGCACGATCAGCGCGGGGCAGCCGTCGTCGGTGTTGAGGACGGCGCCGGTGACGTCGAGGTCCCCGTCGACGATCCAGCCGGTGCCCTCCGGCTCCGCGGCGTCGAGGTCGAGGTGCCCGTCGACCGACAGGGCGCCGGCGTGGACGTCGTACGACTCCTCGTAGAGGTTCTCGTACGAGGAGACGGGCAGGCCGCGGCGCTCGAAGAGGGCCACCGACTCGTCCCAACTGTGCGGCGTGGTGGTGATGTTCATGGGGTGCACTCTGCCATCCGGCACTGTCAGCCCTGCCCCCGTCAGATCGCCGTCGCCCGCGGCGACTCCGTTCCCCGCCCCGGCGTCCGGACGCCACAGCGAGCAGGGCACGGTGTGGGAGCGGATGATCTCCTGCGCGCTGGCCCGCAAGCGCTGATCGGCTCGTCGAACCGAGCTGCGCGGACCCCGGGCGGCACGGGCCCGGCCGACGGACGTCGGCCGGGCTCTTCGCGCGCCCGCCCGGTCAGGACAGGTAGTCCTCCAGCCCACCGTCGCGCCGGGTGTCCAGGGTGACGCAGTGGAAGCCGCCGCCGAGCACCCTGGAGTGCCGCAGCCGGTGCGGCAGGACGGTGATCCCGGCGTGCTCCAGCAGCTTGATCAGGCTCTCCTGGCCGGACTCGACGATCGCGGTGTCCGGGGAGACCATCAGCAGGTTCATGCTGATCCAGCTCTCGCTGAGCGCGTGCTCGGGCGTGTCCCCGGCGGGCTCGGCCGGCGGACACCACAGGACGTCCCAGCCCTTCAGCGGCTCCGGTACGGTGTCCGGGCTGATCCGCTCGGGGTTGAGCAGCACCAGGCCCGGCCGCAGCAGCGCGATGGTGCTGTCGATGTGGGTGTAGCCGTAGATGTCGCGCAGCGGGTGCAGCCGCAGTCCGCCGTCACCGAGCAGGCCGAGGGTGGACTCCAGCCACCGCAGGCCGAGTTCGTTCCCGCTTCGGGAGACCTGGTAGAACACGTCCCGGCCGAGCCGCAGCACGTTCGCGGCGTCGAAGACCGGCTCGGCCTCGCCCAGCAGCGGGAGCCCGTCCTCGTCGAGCTCGAAGAGCGCGTCGCTCAGCTGCGGCCGGGGAGCGGCCACCCAGCGCGCGCCGCGGCGCAGGTAGTCCTGGAAGAGTCCGCGCAGGCCGAACACCTCGAAGTAGCGCTGCCGCATCGGGCTCGCCACCTCGATCACCGTCTCGCCGACCACCAGGGTGAGGTCCCGCGGGCAGTAGGAGTGGAAGCCGCCGTCGGCCTTCCAGAGCGGGGAGGCGAACTCGGCCGCGTGGTCGACCGGCTCGGGCCGGTGGACGGTGACGCCGAGGCCGCGCAGGGTGGCCACCAGCGCGTCCAGGTCCTCCTCGGTCTCCTCCACGACCTGTCGGGAGTAGGGGCCGACCTCGATCGAGGCGAGGTCGGCGGCACTGGTCTTCGGGAAGCAGGACAGCCAGGAGGACGGCTCGGTCTGCTCGGGCAGCCGGGCGCCGACGGCGGTCCCGACCACGATCTCCCGCAGTGTGGTGAATTCGTCCCAGCTGTGGACCGGACGGGCCGAATCGGACATGGCTCTCCCTTGACACGGGTTTTGGGGAAAAACGCAGACAGGACGGCGCACGCGACGGATCGAAGCCGAACGGATCGGAACCGGACGGGGTGGAAGCGCACCGCGGGACGGCAGCGCCCGGTCGGCGCCGAAAGACCGTGCGCCGCCGACGGAGCGGAGGCCCCGAACACGCGGAACCAGCGACGGAAATCGGGACGGATCAATCGCCGGGCCGGCTCCGGCCGACCGCGGCGTACGGGAAATCCCCGGCCGGGCAGCCGAATTCACCTTTCGAAGGCCGGGATCGACGTCAAGCTACCCGGACGACCGACGGCCGCGCAAGGACCGTGATCGGCACCGGACAGGCCGCCGCCACGCCCCTCCGCCCGGCCCGCCCGTTGTTCGACTCCCGCACTCCGACGCTGATCAACACCCCGACGACCGGCCCGATCACCACCCGGCCGACGCGGCTGCGCCCCACGTCCCGGGGCTCACCACCGCCAGGCCCGGCGGATCCGGCTCCCACCCGCCAGGGCCAGCAGCGCCCCGCCCGCCGCGGCGACCCCGGCCACCGTCAGGCTCTGCCGCTGCGCCCGGCGGCGGTCCGCGACGGCCGCCTGGGCGGAGGCCGCCAGGAAGGCCCGCTCGACCCCGGCCGCGGCCAGCTCGCCGGTCGCCACCCGCCGCATGAGCTGCTCCAACCGGACGCCCCGGTACAGCAGTTCCGGATCCCGGTCGGAGGCCGCCCAGCCGCGGGCGGCCGCGGAGAGCCTGCGCTGCTCCCCCAGCCCCTCGCGGCCCTCCGCCAGCCACTCGCGCAGCCTGGGCCAGGCCTGCGGCAGCGCGTGGTGGGACAGCTCGACGGTGTCCCGGTCCACCACCACGAGCCGGGCCCGGACCAGCCGTTCCATCACCTCGGGCACGCCGGGGTCGTCGAACTCGGCCCGCCGGACCGGCCGGCGGGTGCCCTCGTCGCCTCCCGGCAGCAGGTCCGCCGCCAGGAGTCCACCGCCCGGCGTCAAGCCGTCGTCCAGGGCCATCGCGCCGCCGGCCGCGTCCTCGCCGGCCCCGAGCAACTCCCCGCCGAGCCGCAGGAACACCGCGCGCGCCCGCTCCTGGCCGGCCTGATCCAGCCCGTTGTACAGCGTCTCCGCCGTCCGGGCCAGCGCGCCCTCGAAACCTCCGGTCGCCTGGAACCCGGCCAGGGTGAGCGCGTTGCCGCTGCGCCGCCGCCAGGTCTCCAGCAGCGCCGCGGACACCAGCGGGAGCGCGCCCGGCTGCTGCGCGGCGGTCGAGATGAGGACGGCCAGCAGGGCGCCCTCGACGGTACAGCCGGAGCGTAACGCCGGCTCGGTGATCGCCCGCCGCAGCTCGTCCGGCGCCGGACGGCCCACCGAGAGCATCGCGTGCCGGCCGGCCTCGGCCAGCCCGGCGTGCTCGGTGAACAGCGGCCCGCACTGGTCGGAGCGGAGCACCAGCACCACCCGGCACCGGGCCGGTGCCGGCACCGGCAGCCCGTCCGGCGCCTCGCCCGGAGCGCCCCCGGCGGTCGCCAGCAGCGCGTCCAGGAAGCGTGCCCGCTCGGCGGCGTCCCGGCAGCGGGTGCGCAGTTGCTCGCCCTGGTCCACCACCAGCACCGGATCCCCGGCCGTCGGACCGGCCGTACCCCGCGCCGTCTCCCCGGCCCGCTGCCCGAGCCGGGCGAGCGCGAGCGCGAACGCCTCCATCGGCCGTTCACCGGGGGTCAGCAGCGCCACCGGAGCACCGCCGTCGGCCGGGGGCCGGCGCGCTCCGCCCCCGGCCCCGGCTCTCCCCGCGGGCGCCGCGGCGCCCGCGGCCCCGCCGAGCCGGGCCAGCAGACCGGCTCTGACCAGCGAGGACTTGCCCGCCCCGGACGGCCCGGAGAGGATCACCAGCCGCTTTTCGGCCAGCAGGGCGGCCAGCCGGTCCAGCAGCGCCTCCCGGCCGAAGAAGCGCTCGGCGTCGACCGCCTCGAACGCGGCCGGGCCCGGGTAGGGGGCGCGTCCGGCGTCCTGGGAGCGCCGCCGGGCGGCGGTGTCGGCGGCCAGTTCGGCGGCGAGCAGCTGCCAGCGGTGCCGCCACTCCCGCACGTCCCCGCCGCAGGCCTGCACATAGGCGACGGTCACGGCGAGGCTGGGCAGCCGACGGCCGCCCGCGGCCACCGACAGGCTGGCCGCCGAACAATGGGCCCGCAGGGCGAGTTGACGGTACGGCGGACTTCCGGCGCTCTGCCGAAGGGCCCGTAGATCGCCCGCGAAGCGCAGCAGCGGCCCGTCACCAGGGTCCAGCGGACTTTCCCGACGCGGCACTACGGCCCCCTTCTCCGTTGAAGCGGTGTCCTGAAACCTTGAGTGCTCACGCGTCACACGCGCCGCGCGCGCCTCGTGTCCATCCCCCCCGGTGATTCATCATGCACAGGACCGTTGGCGTCAAACAATGGTGCGTGCGGGTCGGTTGTTCCGAGTTGATGTTCAATGTCCAGCCGCACGGCGCCGAACAAAGCCGTTGGGATAGAACCGGAACCCGCAGCCTTCGCTGACTTCGGAGATATCCATGAGGTTCACGCGGTACTGCCGTTCCCTCCTGTCCACACCCGCGATGGCGGTGGAGCGGTACACCAAGAGCCACCAGTCCGGGGCCGACATCGCCATGGTCGACCTGGAGGATTCGGTCCCACCCGCCCGAAAGGAGGAGGCCCGTCACCTCGCCGAGGAGTTCTTCGCCCTGCCGTCCGCCAAGCTCGCGCGCAGCGCGGTGCGCATCAACACCCTGTCCGGACCGGACGGTCTGCGCGACCTGATCGCCATCGCCCGGTACCGCGTCAAACCGGACCTGGTGCTGATCCCGATGGCGGAGTCCCCCCGGGACATCGAGATCGCCGCCGGCGCGCTCGGCGCGGACTGCCCGGAGACGGAGTTCCTGGCGGTCGTGGAGACGCCGCTGGGCATCGAGCACGCGCCCGCCATCGCGGCCGCCGGACACCGGCTGCGCGGGCTGGTCTTCGGCTCGGCGGACTACGCCTTCGCGGTCGGCGCCCGGCTCTCCTGGGACGCCCTGTCCCACGCCCGCGGACGGGTCGTCAACAGCGCCCGGGCGGCGGGGGTGGAGGCGATGGACGCGCCGTTCTTCGAGGTCTCGGACCTCGTCGGGCTGCGCCGGGAGGCCGGGCTCGCCCGGGACTTCGGGTTCAGCGGGAAGATCGCCGTCCATCCGCGCCAACTCGCGCTGATCAACGAGATGTTCAGCCCGGACGAGGAGCTGCTGGAACGAGCCCGCCGGGTGGTCGCGGCCGGTCTGGAGAACGGCCGCTCGGTCACCGTGGTGGACGGGGTGATGGTCGGCATGCCGTTCTTCGAGGCCTCCCAGCGCCTGATCGAGCAGTTCGACCCGCCCCGGCCCGACGTCTCACCCCACGCGCACCACGCTCACCCCTCACCGCACGCACCGCACCGACCGCAGGACCACGCGCCCACCGACCCCCCGACCCACGCGACGGAGAAGTGACGATGACCGAATCCATCCTCGGCCCGCGCCGGTACCGCAACGCCGATGCCATGCTGGCCGCCGCCGACCCGGTGTGGCAGGCGGCCGCCGCCAACGGCCTGATCGGCATCACGGCGGACTCGGAGTCCAACAACCGGCTGATCGTCCGCGAGACCGGCCACGAGTTCGCCAACATGGTCTCCTGCTCGTACCTGGGCCTGAACAACCACCCCGCGATCCTGGCCGGCGCGGTGGACGCGCTGACCGAGGCCCGCGGCACCTCGCTGGTCCTCTCCACCACCCGGATCCGGCACAACCTGCTGGTGCGCATGGAAGAGGAACTCGGCGAGCTGTTCGGCGCCCACATCCTGCCGGGAGCGTCCTGCACCACGCTCACCGCCGGCATCCTGCCGCTGATCGCCTCCGGCCACCTGGACGGCACCTGTCAGGGCGGCGGCGGGCCCCGGGTGATGGTCTTCGACCGCTTCTGCCACTTCTGCATGGCGTACATGAAGCCGGTCTGCGCGGACGAGTCGCTGGTGCTGACCTGTCCGCACAACGACCTGAACTACCTGGAGGACATCTGCCGCAAGTACCCGCGCGTCGCCTACGTCGCCGACGGCGCCTACTCGATGGGCGGCACCGCGGCCCTCGACGGCCTGCTCGAACTCCAGGACCGCTACGGGCTGTTCCTCTACATCGACGACTCCCACTCGCTGTCGATCGCGGGCGAGCGCGGCGAGGGCTACGTCCGCTCCCGGCTGGAGATGAACCCGCTGACGGTGATCACCGCGAGCCTCGGCAAGGCCTTCGGCACCAGCGGCGGCGTCGCGATGCTCGGCAACCGCGAGCAGTTCGAGTTCCTGCACCGGCACGCCGGCCCGATCGGCTGGTCGCAGAACATCCCGCTGCCGATGGTCGGCGCCTCGCTGGCCAGCGCGGCCATCCACCGCTCCCCCGAACTGGGCGAGCTCCAGGCGAAGCTGGCCCGCAACATCGAGCTCTTCGACGAGCTGCTGCCGACCACCTTCGCGGGCAACGGCCTGCCCGTGCGCCGGGTCGACGTCGGGGAGGGCGAGCGCGCGGTCAAGCTGTCCGCCCAGCTCTTCGAACGCGGCTTCTACAGCTCCGCGGTGTTCTTCCCGATCGTGCCCAAGGGCGAGGCCGGGCTCCGGCTGATGCTGCGCGCCGACATGGACGAGCGGCTGATCCGCGAGTTCGCCGGCCACGTCAAGGAACTCACCGCCGACCTCTAGGACCAGGGAGCAGCCGCGATGGACACCACCGAACCCGCCGGCTACCGGCGGATCGGCGAGCGCCGCTACCGCGAGGTGGTCGGGCGCTACTACGAGGAGTTCGAGGTCGGCGAGGTGGTCGAGCACCGCCCCGGACGGACCGTCACCGAGCTCGACAACGTGCTGATGAGCATGCTGAGCATGAACGACGCCCCGCTGCACATCGACGCCGCCTACAGCGCGCACACCCCCTGGGGAAAGCCCATCGTCTCCAGCCTGGTGACGCTCAGCATCGTCGGCGGGATGACCGCCCGGTCGACGAGCGGGCGCACCATCGCCAACCTGGGCTGGGAGAACATCCGGATGACCCATCCGGTGTTCACCGGCGACACCCTCTACGCGGAGACGGAGACCCTCGCCAAGCGGGTGTCCGAGAGCCGCCCCGGGCAGGGCATCGTGCGCTGCCGCACCAGCGGGGCGAAGTCCACCGGCGAGGTCGTGGTGGTGTTCGAGCGCAGCTTCCTCGTCCCGCTGCGCGGCCACGGCCTGGACGAGGTCGCCGGGTACTGACAACGGCGCCGCGCGCACCGGGCCCGACGGTGGGAACCGTCGGGCCCGGTGCGCGGTCGGGGGGGGGGGGGGGGGGGCCCGCCCCCCCGGGGGGGGCCCCCCCCCGGGGCCGGCGCCCCCCCCCCCAGACCCCCCCCGGGAAATGAAAAAAAACCGGGGCCCCCC
>NZ_JBHXLL010000024.1:0-139542 GCF_042721415.1 Kitasatospora sp. NPDC058444
GCAAACTGGTCGACGCCGCCCGCGGCCACGCCAGGATGGTCACCCTCGCCCCCGAACTGCCCGGCGGCCTGGACTCCGTACGGATGCTCGCCGACCTCGGCGTGATCGCCGCCGTCGGCCACACCGACTCCGACTACGCCACCACCCTGGAGGCGATCGAGGCCGGCGCCACCGTCGCCACCCACCTGTTCAACGCCATGCCCGGCATCGCCCACCGCGCCCCCGGCCCGATCGTCGCGCTGCTGGAGGACGAGCGGGTCACCGTCGAACTGATCAACGACGGCGTGCACCTGCACCCCTCCGTGCTCGACCTCGCCTACGGCACCGCCGGCGCCGGCCGGGTCGCCCTGATCACCGACGCCATGGGCGCCGCCGGCATGGGCGACGGCCTCTACCCGCTCGGCCCGCTCCAGGTCGAGGTCAAGGCGGGCGTGGCCCGGCTGGTCGAGGGCGGTGCGATCGCCGGCTCCACCCTCACCCTGGACGTGGCGTTCAAGCGCTCGGTCACCGTCAACGGGCTGAGCCTGAACCAGACCGTGGAGTCGCTGTCCGCCACCCCGGCCCGGCTGCTCGGCCTGAGCGACTCGATCGGCTCGCTGGAGACCGGCAAGCTCGCCGACCTCGTCGTGGTCGACTCCCGGACCTACGACCTGGTCGCCGTGATGCGCCGCGGCCGCTGGGTGCTCGGCGGCGAGCGGTTCTCCACCGTCAAGCCCGCCTGAACGACGCATCAAGCCCGCCTGAACAACGCGTCAAGCCCGCCTGAACAACACCGACGGCCGCCCTCCCCGCAGCGGGGAGGGCGGCCGTTCGGGCTCCACAGCCTGCGCCAGGTCGGCCCAGGGCGAGCTGCGGCCGGCGGTCGTGGCTCAGGCCGCCGGTGCCGTCGCCTTGAGCACGCCGAGCAGGCGGGTGACCTCGGCGGCGACGGCGTCCCGGGCCGGGCCGAGGTAGCGGCGGGTGTCGACCAGTCGGGCGTCGTCGGCCAGGGCCCGGCGGACGGCGGTGCTGAACACCTGGTTGAGGTGGGTGGCGATGTTGATCTTGGTCATCCCGGCGTCCACGGCGGCGCTGAGGTCCTCGTCCGCGACACCCGAGGAGCCGTGCAGCACCAGCGGGACGGGGACGGCGTCGCGCAGTCGTGCGATGAGCTCGAAGTCGAGCGCCGCGTCGCGGGTGAGCATGGCGTGGGAGGTGCCGACGGCCACCGCGAGCGCGTCCACGCCGGTGGCGGCGACGAAGGCCGCGGCCTCGGCGGGATCGGTGCGCACGCCGGGTGCGTGGACGCCGTCCTTGCCGCCGACCTCGCCGAGTTCGGCCTCGACCCAGACGCCGGCGGCGTGGCAGTGCGCGACCACCTCGGCGGTGGCCGCCACGTTCTCCTCGTAGGCGAGCACGGAGGCGTCGAACATCACCGAGGTGAAGCCCGACTCGACGGCCTGGTGGACGAGTTCCACGGAGGTGGCGTGGTCGAGGTGGACCGCGACCGGTACCCCGGCGGCGCGGGCGACGGCGAGGGTGGCGGCGCCGATCGGGTCGAGGGCGCCGTGGTAGCGGACGGCGTTCTCGCTGATCTGCAGGACGACCGGGGCGCCGGCGGCCTCGGCGCCGGCCACGATCGCCTGGGCGTGCTCGAGCTGGATGACGTTGAACGCGCCGACGCCGCGCGCGGCACCGGCCGCGGTGGCGGCGATCACGCCGGTTCCGCTCAGGGGCATGGGACGGACTCCTCGGTAGCGAAGGGGGGAGAGGGACGGAAGGGGCGGACCTCCACCAGGGAACGCAGGGCCCGGTGGACGTCGGGGTCGAAGTCGCCGGCCAGCGGTGCGGCGACGGCGGCCGCGGACAGGGCCACGGCCTCGGCCAGCCGGTCGGGCCAGGGCTCGCCGGTGACCAGGCCGAGGGTGAGCGCGGCGACCGCGGCGTCACCGGCGCCGGTGGGGTTGCCGGCCAGCCGCTCGGGCGAGCGGGCGCGCCAGGCGCCCTGCGCGGTGACGGCGAGGAGGCCGTCGGCGCCGAGCGAGGCGACCACCGCTTCGGCGCCCGCGGCGTGCAGCGCGCGGGCGGCGGCCACCGGGTCGCTCAGGCCGGTGGCCGCGGTGAGTTCGTCCGCGTTCGGCTTGACCAGGGCCGGTCCGGCCGACAGTGCCGTGCTCAGCGCGGCACCGTCGGCGTCGAGCACCGCCGGGACGCCGCGGGTGTGCGCGAGCCGGAGCAGGTGGGCGTAGGCGTCCTCGGGCAGGCCGCGCGGCAGGCTGCCGGAGAGGACCACCGCCGTGGCGTCCGGCAGCAGCGTGTCCACGTGGCCGAGGAAGCGCGCCCATTCCTCGGCGCTCACCACCGGGCCGGGTTCGAGCAGGATGGTGGTGTCCCCGACGCTCTCCTCGACCACGGCCACCGTCCGCCGGGACTCGCCGGCGATCGGCAGCATGCGGTCGGCCAGGCCGGCGGAGGCCAGTTCGGCGCGGACCGCCCGGCCGGTGAGCCCGCCGGCCAGGCCGGTGACCACGGTCGGGTGGCCGAGGGCGTGCAGGATCCTGGCGACGTTGACGCCCTTGCCGCCCGCGCGCTCGGCCACCGCCCGGACCCGGTTGCTGCCGTGCGGGCGCATCCGGTGCAGGTGGTGGGTGATGTCCAGCGCGGCGTTGAGCGTGACGGTGAGGATCACGCCGCCGCCCTCTCGTCCAGGAGGTCCTGCGCGAGCAGGCCGGCACCGAAGCAGCCCGCCTCGTGGCCGAGTTCGGCGGGGACGAGCTCCGGCATCGTCTGGAAGGTGAGCCGCGCCGCCAGCGCCGCCCGCAGCGGCCCGAAGTACGGCTCGCCCGCTCGGGCGAGGCCGCCGCCGATCACGATCCGCTCGGGGTCGAGCAGGGTGACCGCGCTCGCCAGGCCGTCGGCGAGCGCGTCGACGGCCTCCTGCCAGACGGTGGCGGCCGCGCGGTCCCCGGTGGCGGCGCGCTCGCCGACCTGCTTGGCGGTGACGCCCGGTTCCCCGGTGGCGGCGGTGTAGCGGCGGGCGACGGCGGCCGCCGAGGCGAGGGTCTCCACGCAGCCGCGGGCACCGCACGCGCAGGGCTCCCCGCCGGGGCGGACCACCAGGTGACCGAGCTCCCCGGCGCGGGTGTGGCTGCCGGTGAGCGGCCGTCCGTCGACCATCAGCGCGGCCGCGATTCCGGTGCCGATGGGGACGAAGAGGAAGTTGCGGCTGCCGCGGCCCGCGCCGGCCCTGGCCTCGGCGACGCCGCCGGCCCGTACGTCGTGCCCGAACGCGACCGGGATGCCCAGGTGTTCGGACAGCCAGTGGCGGACGGGCAGGTCACGCCAGCCGAGGTTGGCGGCCAGCACCGCGGTGCCGGCCGCCTCGTCGACGATGCCGGGCACGGCGATCCCCGCGGCGGCCGGACGGAACCGCCCGGCGAGTTCGGCGGCGCAGTCGAGGACGGTCTCCAGCACGGCTTCGGGGCCGCGCTCGGCCCGGGTGAACCAGCGTGCGGTGTGGCGGAGTCCGCCGTCCCGGGCCACCGCCGCGCCCTTGATGTAGGTGCCGCCGACGTCGAGGGCGATCGCCGTGGCGCTCACGGCCGGGTGAGCACGATGGAGCGGGTGAGGTTCTGCGGCTGGTCGGGGTCCAGGCCGCGGCCCTTGGCCAGTTCGACGGCGAGCCGCTGGGCGCGGATCAGGTCGGCCATCGGGTCCAGCGTGCTCACCGACACCGCGGCGCCGGTCGGGCGGACCTGGTCCACCAGTCCGGTCGGCGGCTCGCCGAAGAACCACACCACGCTGTTCGGGCCGGTGACGCTGATCGGGCCGTGCCGGTACTCCATCGCCGGGTAGGACTCGGTCCACGACCCGGAGGCCTCGCGCAGCTTGAGCGCCGCCTCGTTCGCCAGGCCGACCGTCCAGCCGGTCCCGAGGAAGGTGAACTGGCTTGCCTCGGTGGCCCCTTCGGGAAGCGGGGCGGCCAGTGCCCGCTCGGCGTGCGCGGCCAGGTCGGCGGGGGCGAGGCCGAGGTGGCCGCGCAGCAGCGCCAGCGCGGTGGTGGCGAAGCGGGTCTGCACCACCGACTTCTCGTCGGCGAACTCCAGGTCGACCACGGTGTTCGCGGCCGTGCTGATCGGGGTGGCGAGGTCGCCGGTGAGCGCGACGGTCGGCGTCGCACCGCAGCGCTCCAGGGCGGCCAGCACCTCGGTCGTGGTGCCCGAGCGGGTGATGGCGACGACGCGGTCGTAGCCGCGGGCGGCGGGGAACTCGGAGGCGGCGAAGGCGTCGGTCTCGCCGAGGTCGGCGCCCTCGCGAAGGCCCGCGTAGGCCTGCGCGATGTAGAGCGAGGTGCCGCAGCCGATCACGGCCACCCGCTCGCCGCGCTCCGGCAGCCCGCCGGGTTCCAGTTCCAGGGCCTTGCGCCAGCACTCCGGCTGGCTGGCGATCTCCCGCTCGACGTGACTCATCAGGCTCTCCTCGCTGGGGGAACGGGTGGTGCTCGGGGATCGGTCCGCATCGAGCACTTGCTTCACGCTGCAAGCATCTGCTTGAAACTGCTCTATTCATAGCTCAACGCGTCATCTCTGAGCAATACTGATCTCATCGAGAAGATCGCGGCACCCGGTCGGCGATGACCGGCGGATAGGCTCGTGACCAGGGACGGCCGAGTCGAGGAGTGATGATGAGCCCGGATGAGCGATGGTCGCGGCTGCTGGAGATCCTCGGCGATCGGGGCCGGGTCGACGTCGTGACGGCGGCCGAACTGCTGGGCGTCTCCGCGGCCACCGTGCGCCGGGACATGGACGAGCTCGCCCGCCAGCAGCTGCTGACCCGCACCCGTGGCGGCGCGGTGCTGAGCGAAGTCGCGTACGACCTGCCCCTCCGCTACAAGACCGCGCGCCAGGCCGGCGAGAAGCAGCGCATCGCGAAGGCCGCCGCCGCACTCGTCCCGGCGGGCGCGGTGGTCGGGCTCAACGGCGGCACCACCACCTCCGAGGTGGCCCGCGAGCTCGCCACCCGTACCGACCTGGCCGGGCACGGCAGCCCGCCGACGCTGACCGTGGTCACCAACGCGATCAACATCGCCAACGAGCTGGCGGTGCGTCCGTACGTGAAGACCGTGGTCACCGGCGGCGTGGCCCGGCCCCAGTCCTACGAGTTGACCGGCCCGCTGGCGACCATGGTGCTGCAGGCGATCTCGCTGGACTGCGCGATCCTCGGCGTCAACGCCGTCGACCCGCGGTTCGGCGCGGCCACCCACGACGAGGGCGAGGCCAGCGCCAACCGGGCGATGGCCGAACGGGCGGAGCGGGTCGTCGTGGTGGCCGACTCCACCAAGCTCGGCAAGCGGGCGTTCGCGCAGGTCTGCGACACCGGCACGATCGACGCGCTCGTCACCGACGCCGACGCCCCCGACGAGCTGGTCGAACGGTTCACGGCCCGCGGGGTAGAGGTCCACCGCGTGTAGTGCCCGCACGTGAACCGGGGCCTGCTGCGCGGGCGGGTTCCGCCGGACCCGCCCGCGCGGCAGGCGGTCGACGTCCGGTCAGCCCGCCGGCGGGGTGTCGAACGGCGCGGCCCAGGTCTGGTTGGTCTGGATCGCGTCCGGTGCGGCCCCGCACGGGTACAGGTCGACGGGCGTACCGGCGGTGGTCGTGGTGCCGCCGTAGACGTCCAGGCAGGAACCGGTGCCCGCGAGCTTCAGGTTGCCGTCGCGGTTGTAGCTCCAGGTCTGGTGGCCGGGGGAGGAGCCGCAGGCCGCGACGCCGACCCACTGGCCCTGCTGCCCGTTGAGCGCCCCGGTGGTGGTGCCGTCCTGCGCGGTCAGGCAGAGGCCGGCCGCACCGGCCTGGAGGAGCCGGACGGATCCGTCGGCGTTCAGCTGCCACTGCTGGTTGCCGCCGCCGGTGCAGGGGTAGACGTCGACCGGGTTGCCGGCGGCGGTGCCGGAGCGGTAGTTGTCCAGGCAGAGCGAGGCCTTGCCCCAGTCGTCACGCGACACGGTGATCTGTCCCCGCGGGGTGGCGGTGGAGCCCTTCGGCGGGGTGACCTTCAGCATGGCGCTGTCGTGCGAGCCGACGGTGAGCGCGACGGTGCCGGTCGAGGTGCCGGTCTTGTGCGCCCACAGGTCGCGGACGGTGTACTTGCCGCCGGTGGCGTTGAAGCCGATGGCGCCCAGGTCCAGGGTGTAGTTCGCGCTCGCGGCCCCCTTGTTGGTGACCACGACGGCGCGGCTGCCGTCGGCGAGCGGCTTGACGACCACGTCGATGCCCTGGTCCGCGGCCGGCGTGCCGTCGGCACCGGCCCCGCCGCCTACGACCCGGTAGCCACCGGCGCCCAGCCGGTCCTGGTCGACGGCGATGACCTCGGAGTTGGAGAGGATGCCGATCGACGCCTTCAGGTGCGGGGCCTCGGCCGGGTGGGCGGCGAGGTAGGCGGGCTCGAACTTGCGGGCGTCGGTGGAGATGACGAGCGGCGCGGCCAGGGCGGAGAACAGCGACATCTGGCTGCGCTCCTCGGCCGTGGTCATGCCGTTGTCGCCGATCAGCAGCATGTCGGCGTCGTTCCAGTTCCCCGGGCCCTGGTAGCGGCTGAGTTCGAGGGAGTTGTCGAAGCTCTGGTAGGCACCGAAGTTGTACCCGGACTGCCGGCCCAGCGGCTGGTTCCACGGGTCGGAGGCGCCGTTGTCGTAGTCGTTGTAGATGTCCGGGCCCACGCGCCAGAGCTGTCCGAGCGGACGCACCCACTGCATCGCGGCGAACTTGGCCGCTCCGTTGCCGTAGCCGGCCGGGGCCGAGATGTTGAACATCACATTGGGGGTGGGCTTGCCGGCCTTGTTCGCGGCGTCGACCGCCGTCCGCAGGGCGCCTGACATCCGGGTGTCCAGCGTCCGCACCGGTTCCTGGTCGCCGCAGTTGTCGTACTTGAGCTCGTCCACCCCCCAGGAGACAAAGGAGTCGGCGTCGTCCTGCTCGTGGTACTCGCTGCCGTTGGACTGGTTGGGGGCGGTCGGTGTGGCGGTGGAGCAGGTGTGGGTGCCCGAGGTCTCGTAGATGCCGAACTCGGCACCGAGCTTGTGCAGGTAGTCGCCGTACCCGGTGAGCTCGTGGTCGAAGCCGGGCTGCCTGGTCGCGTCGCGGACGTCGGTGGCGCCGCCCCAGTTCAGCGCGCCGTGCAGGTAGCCGGCGCTGTTGCGGTACATCCAGCAGTCGTCGACGGTGACGGTCCGGTAGCCGGCCGCGATCAGACCGGTGTCGGACAGCGCCTTCGCGTTGTCCTGCATGTACTGCTGGAAGGAGTAGTCGAGCGGGTTCGAACCGTCGAGCGGCGCCTGGGGAGTGCACTGCGCGCGCGCCCAGTTGTTGAAGCCCATCGGGGGGAGCGCGCCGACCGGGCCGTGGGGGGCGGCCGAGGCGGTGTAGTTGGCGGCCGGCGCGCTGACGCCGTCGTTGGCCGCGGCGGGGGTGGCGCCGAGCGCGGCCCCGGTGAGAAGGGCGGTCGTCGCGGCGAGCGACGTGGCCCGGCGTGACAGGAGTCGTCTGGTCAAGGTGTGAGGGATCCCTTCCAGCTTGATCGAAGTTGATTCGTAGATCGGCGAATGATGCAGCTTCACTCACTCGCGGAGCAGCTTCGGGCGGTCCGCCGTCTTCCGTCAAGACTCTGGTTCGCGCCATCGCTCCGCCGAAGCGCGACTGCAACGCTTCGGTAACGCGGCTGGCTTGCCGGGATGACGGCGAGGCAAACTCTGACTCGCGCTGCTGCTCGATGTTGAGCAAATGTCGATGGCATAGCGCACCTTCGCGCAAGTTGCACCATCCCCCACTCGGGCCGCCGCTGGGCCGGCCCCAGCTGCAAAGGCGGTATCAGAGATGAAGCAGCGTCTTCTCGCCCTGTCGGCGGCCATCGTGGCCGGAACACTCGCGCTGTCGGGATGCAGCAAGGGCTCGGCCTCCGGTTCGACCTCTGCCGACGGCGTGACGACGATCAAGTTCGTCGCCGCCGACTACGGCTCCAACGGCCAGAACCCGACCCAGGCGTACTGGCAGGGCGTGATCTCCGCCTTCGAGCAGCAGAACCCCACGATCAAGGTCGACCTCCAGGTCATCAACTGGAACGACATCGACACCCAGGTCAAGACCATGGTGCAGAACGGCAACCAGCCGGACATCCTGCAGACCGGCGGCTACGCCGACTTCGCCAAGAACGGCCAGCTCTACCCGGCCCAGGACGTCCTCTCCGGCAGCACCACGGCGGACTTCCTCCCCGCGATGGCACACGCCGGCGTCCAGGACGGCACCCAGTACGGCATCCCGTTCATCTCCAGCGCCCGGATGTTCCTGATCAACAACGCCCTCTTCAAGAAGGCCGGCCTCGACCCGGCCAACCCGCCGAAGACCTGGGCCGACCTCACCGCCGCCGCCACCGCCATGAAGAACGCCGGGGTGGAGATCCCGCTCGGCGTGCCGCTGGGCAAGGAGGAGGCGCAGGGCGAGTCGTTCATCTGGATGCTGGAGAACAACGGCGGCTACCAGGACGCCAAGGGCAAGTACACCATCAACTCGCAGGCCAACATCGACACCTTCGGCCAGCTCAAGAGCTGGGTGGACGCCGGACTGACCGAGCAGAGCCCGGCCGCCGTCAACCGCACCGACCTGGCCAAGGACTTCGCCTCCGGCAAGGTCGGCATGCTCAACGGCATCCCCACCCAGCTGAACGACGTCAAGGACATGGACGTCACCTGGACCGCGATGCCCAGCAAGGACGGCACCGGCAAGGCCACCCTCGGCGTCGCCGACTGGATGATGGCCTTCAAGAAGGGCGGCCACAAGGACCAGATCAAGGCCTTCCTCGACTTCGCCTACGGCAAGGACAACGCGGTGAGGTTCGACAAGGAGTACAGCCTGCTGCCGGTCACCCAGTCCGCGCTCACCGCCCTCCAGGCCGACCCGGAGGAGAAGGCCCTGGCGCCGTTCCTTCAGATCCTGCCCACCGCCACCTTCTACCCGCTCAGCGACCCGACCTGGCCGGCCGTCTCCGCGCAGGTCAAGACCCAGATCGGCACCGCGGTCAGCGACCCGAAGAAGACCCTCGACGCGCTCCAGAAGGTCGCCCAGCAGGCCGGCGAGTGACCCGGACGAGCGCACAAGGGATCCCCACCGTGTCCTTTCCCAGCACGACCGACGCCCGGCCCGGTGCCTCCGCCCGGCCGGCCCCGCCCGCAGGCCCGAAGCCCAGGCGCCGCCCCCTGTTCGAACGGCTCGGGCCCCTGCCCTGGCTGGCCCCGGCCGTCCTGCTCATCCTCGGCGTGGTCGTGTGGCCGGTCATCGAGATGGTCACCACCTCACTGCGCAGGATCGACACCACCGGCACCGACCACGGCCCGGCCGGCCTGGTCAAGTACCACAAGCTCTTCAGCGACCCCCGCCTGCCCGCGGTGCTCACCTGGACCGCCGTCTGGACGGTCGCCGTCGTCGGCCTGACCATGCTGATCTCGCTCGCACTGGCCCAGTTGTTCAACCAGAACTTCCCCGGCCGCCGCGTCACCCGCTGGGCGCTCATCGCCCCCTGGGCCGCCTCCGTGCTGATGACCGCGATCGGCTTCCGCTGGATGCTCGACCAGGTCGCCGGCGTGTTCAACCGGCTGCTGCTCGACCTCGGCCTGATCGACCACCCGCAGGCCTGGCTCGGTGACGCCGCCCACGCCAAGCCGTGGCTGGTCCTCGTCGCCGTCTTCGTCTCCCTGCCGTTCACCACCTACACCCTGCTGGCCGGCCTCCAGACCATCCCCGCCGAGGTCTACGAGGCGGCCAGGGTCGACGGCGCCACGCCCTGGCAGACCTACCGCAAGGTCACCCTGCCGCTGCTGCGCCCCGCCTTCCTGGTCGGTCTGGTGATCAACCTGATCAACGTCTTCAACTCGTTCCCGGTCATCTGGGGCATGACCCAGGGCGGCCCGAACGCCGACACCGCCACCACCACCGTGTTCATGTACATGCTGCGCGGCTACGACGTCGCCGAGTCCGCCGCCATGTCCGTCGTCAACTTCGTCGTCGTGATCCTCATGGTGATCGTCTTCCTCAAGGTCAGCCGCTGGAACGGGGAGGAGAGCTGATGGCCACCCTTCAACCGCCACCGCTGACGCGCCGCCCGCGCGCGCGGACCGTCCTGCTCACCGCGCTGGCCTGGGCCCTCGCCGCGCTCTTCGTGCTCCCGTACGTCGAGATGCTGATCACCGGCGCCCGCCCGGCCGGCCAGCTGCGGGACAACGCCTACCTGCCGACGCAGTTCGACTTCTCCTCCTTCACCGAGGTCTGGAGCGAGACCACCCTCGGCCAGAACCTCCAGACCACCCTGCTGGTGGCCGGCGGCTCGACCCTGCTCGTCCTGCTGGTCGCCCTGCCCGCCGCGTACTACACCGCCCGGGTGCGGTTCCGCGGCCGCAAGGCCTTCCTGCTGCTGGTGCTGGTCACCCAGATGTTCCAGCCCACCGCCCTCCAGGTCGGCCTCTACCGCGAGTTCTTCGCGCTGGACCTGCTGGACACCCCGATCGTCCTGGTGCTCGCGAACGCCGCCTTCAACCTGGCCTTCGCGATCTGGATCCTCAGCGCCTACATCGGCTCGATCCCGATGGAGCTGGAGGAGGCCGCGATGATCGACGGCAACGGCCGCCTCGGCGCGCTGTTCCGCGTCACCCTGCCGCTCGCGCTGCCCGGCGTCGTCACCGCCGTGATCTTCACGTTCATCTCGGCCTGGAACGAGTTCATCATGGGCCTGACCCTCACCAACTCGCCCGACCGGCAACCGCTCACCGTCGGCATCAACAACATGATCGGCGCCTACAGCGTGCAGTGGAACTACGTGTTCGCCGCCTCGCTGGTGGCCATCGTGCCGGTGGTCGTCCTCTTCGCCGTGATCGAACGGCACGTGGTCTCCGGACTCACCGCAGGCTCGGTCAAGTAGGCCGCGCCCCCACCGGGCCACGCGGTAGCGCTCGCCGAGCGCGATCGCGTGGCCCGGTACGACGACAGACGCCCGGTCCCGTGCGAGCCTGGTACGGCCACCGCGGCCGCGCCGCTGCCGCATCGAGTTCCCGAACCCCCGGCACCGGTCTCCGTCGAAGGGACGCGGTCTCACCGTCCGAGGCCGGACGAGCGAGAAGGACACCATGCGAGAGCACGTGATGACCCCACGGCGGATCGCCGACGGCCACGTGGCCCGGGTCGCCGCACACGATCCCGTCACCGCCACGTCCCTCGGTCTGGAACCGAGCGACGACCGGATGCCCGACCTGTCACCGGACGGGGTCCAGGAGGAGGACAGGCTCGTACGGGAGGCGCTGGCGCGGCTCGACGCCCTCCCCGAGGTCGGGCCCGACGGGGACCCCGCCGAGTTCACCTGCGCCCGACTGCTGCGCGAACGGCTGACGGCCAGGGTGCGGATGCACGAGGCCGGCGAGGACTTCCGGGCCGTGCGCAACCTGCACGCACCGGTGCACCGGCTCCGGAGCATCTTCACGATGATGCCCACCGAAGCCGACGAGGACTGGGCGCCGGTGCTCGGCCGGCTGCGAAACCTGCCCGCCGCACTGGACGGCTACCGCGCCACCCTGGCCGAGGGCATCGCCCGCAAGCTGCTCGCCGCTCCCCGTCAGGCCGACGTGCTCGCCGAGCAGTTGACCGCGTGGACCGGCGAGGCGTCCGGCGGTCCCGGCTGGTTCGCCGACTTCGTGGCCCCGGCGCCGCAGCGCCTGCGCCCCGAACTGGACGCGGCCGCGGGGGAGGCGACCGCCGCCGTGGCCGCGTTCCGCGACTGGCTCCGTGACACCTACCGGCCCGCCGCCGACGGCACTCCCGACGCCGTCGGTCGCGAGCGCTACCTGATCACGGCCCGCCAGTACACCGGCGCCGACCTGGACCCGGACGACGCCTACGACTGGGCCTGGGAGGAGTTCCACCGGGTCCGGGCCGAACTGCGCACCGAGGCCGGGCGCGTCCTGCCCGGCGCCACCGTCCGGCAGGCCCGGGCCCACCTGGACGAGCACGGACACACCGTGCGGGGCGCCGAGCGGATGCGCGCCTGGCTGCAGCAGGTCATCGAGGAGGCGATCGGGGCGCTGGACGGGAGCCACTTCGACATCACCGGCCCGCTGCGCCGGGTCGAGACCCGGATCGCCCCCGCGGGCAGCGCCGCCGCTCCCCACTACATCGGCCCGAGCCTCGACTTCGGCCGCCCGGGCCGCACCTACCTGCCGTTGGCCAACGGCGACGCCCAGGAGCGGTTCCGCACCTGGCGCCTGGTCAGCACCTGGTACCACGAGGGCGTTCCCGGCCACCACCTGCAACTCGCCTCCTGGACCGCGGCGGCGGACCAGCTCTCCCGCTACCAGGTCACCCTCGGCAGGATCAGCGCCAACCTGGAGGGCTGGGCGCTGTACGCGGAGCGCCTGATGGACGAGCTCGGCTTCCTCACCGACCCCGCACGCCGACTCGGCTACCTCGGCAAGCAGATGATGCGCGTCGTCCGCGTCATCATCGACATCGGCATGCACCTGGAGAGCGCCATCCCGGCGCACTCCCCGTTCCGTCCGGGCGAGCGCTGGACCCCGGAGCCGGCCACCGCCTTCATGGGCGAGTACGCCGGCCTGACGCCCGCCCACCTGGACAGCGAGATCGTCCGCTACCTCGGCTGCCCCGGCCAGGCCATCGGCTACAAGCTCGGCGAGCGCGCCTGGCTGGCCGGCCGCGAGGCGGCGCGGCGCAGACTGGGCGCCGACTTCGACCTCAAGCGCTGGCACATGAAGGCCCTGCGGCAGGGCTCCCTGGGCCTGGACGACCTGGAGGAGGCCCTGGCGGCGCTGTGACCCCGGACCGTACGCGCGGGCGGAAGGGGTCGGCTCGTCGATGATCCACGGCGCCGACGTCCGTCCGGCCGGCCCGGGGGCACCGCCGGTCGCTCAGGGGCGGCGCAGCTCGGCCGCCGTCTGCGGCGCGTGCGAGGACTGGACGGCGATCCGGGCGAAGGGGGAGGGCCGGCGCAGGTCGACCTGGACGACGGCCTCGCCGGCGCGCGGGCGGCGCAGGGCGAGGAAGTCCCGCCCGCCGGGATGCCGCCAGACGCCCAGGCACCGCCGGTCGGGAATCAGCAGCCCCCGCTCCTTGAAGCCGCGGAACGCCCGCCACGGCTCGCGCTGGACCGTCACGCCCTCGACGGCCGTCAGCGGCGCCCGAACCGGCGCGGCGCCGGTCACCAGCCGTTCCCACCAGGAGAGTCGGAGTACCAAGTCGCCGTCCTCGACGGTCAGTTCGGCCATCGTCCGGTGCCTCCTCATTCTCCTGGAGCGTCGGCCGCGGACCGGCCGGCGCCGGCCAGCCATGCGGCGAGCACGGCGGCCTGGCTGTGGTCCGCGTCCTTGGTGGCGGTCAGCAGCGTGACCTTGTCGTGGGCGGCGAGGTCACGCAGGTGACCGGCCGCCTCACGGTGTCCGGCGTCGCGCAGTTCGGCCAGGTAGCGGCGGCGGAACTCGGGGAACCGGCTCGGCTCGTGGCCGTACCAGCGGCGCAGTCCGGTCGACGGGGCGACGTCCCGCAGCCACTCGTCCAGGTGGGCGTCCTCCTTCTTCATCCCGCGCGGCCAGACCCGGTCGACGAGCACCCGCCGGCCGTCCTGCGGTGAGGCTTCCTCGTAGATCCGCCGGTAGGCGATCCGTGCGGCCATGAGCGGCCTCCTCCCAGGTCGAGCGGCTGCCCGGATCGGGGAATCCGCACCCCGCGGCGGCTTCCTTTCGCGGCCGCTCTCGCGAGGTGGCGCGGGAACTCGCGGCGGGCCCGATCGGCCTTGACACCGTACCTCCGGTCCCGGGGTCAGTGCTTCTCGTCGTCGGCCCAGGTGATGTCCATCTGGTCGATGAAGTAGCGGCCGTCGAAGCGGAGGAAGACCTTGGACGTGGTGTCGTTGTCCGCGATCCAGGTCTTGTTCCACTGCACGACGGTGCCGGCGCCGTCGCGCTTGGGGAAGTAGAGGCCCTCGCGGCGTTCGGGCTGGTGGTAGAAGCCGTGCCCGTTGGCCAGCCGGTACGGCGTCCGGACGAGGGCGCCGCTGTAGTCGTCCCAGAGGGCGGCGGGGAAGTTGGTGCGGGCGACGAGCTTCGGCGGGACGTAGTGGACGTCGACCTCCGCGGAGTCCACGTAGCGGGCGGGTTCCCCCGTCAGCCGGTGGAAGGCCCTGCGCACGGCGCCCGCCGTGTCGTAGCTGTCCGTGAAGGTCACGAGGCTGCCCTCCCGCCCCTCCTTGTACCAGTCGCCCTGGGAGTACTGGTCGAAGGCGAAGGTCTCGATGCGGGTGCCCGGCGTGAGGAGCTCGCCGGGGACCTCCCGGAAGCTCGTCTCGTCGAAGATCTGCTCGATGGTCCGCACGTGCTTCTCGTAGCGGCGGGCCGGCACCCGGACCCGTCCCGTCCCCACCGGGAGGTCGGTGGCCTTCGGTGCCGGAGCGGGTGCGGGCTCCGGTGCCGGGACGGGCGCGGGCGCCCAGGCGGTGCAGGACCGGTCCTCGGCCCCGGCGCCCTTCTCCAGGACCAGCGGTCCGCCGGGCCGCTCGGCAGCCGGGTCGGCCAGGCCGAGGAGGCAGCCGGAGGAGTCGTGGAGGGCCATCAGCCGACCGGTGTCGCGCTGGACGAAGGCCCGCCACGCCTGCCGCCAGTACGAGGAATCGCTGCCGGTGTCGGGGAACTTGGGCCGCAGGGTGACCGCGGCGCCCCGGCCCGTCCCCTCGGCGGTCAGGTAGAGGCCGGTGGCGGCGTGCCGGATCCGGTGGTTGATCACCCGGAACCGCTCGGCCACCCACCGATCGCCCTCGCCGCCGGTCTCGGGCCCGAGCACCACGGGGGTGCCCTCCGGGCTCCCCGCCGCGGCGCCCGCCACCAGGCCGGGAATGCGGTGCAGGCGTAACACGAACGTCTCGGTGGGCCAGTCGACCAGCATCTTGAACACCCTCTCGACAGTGGAATGTGACGTGTCGTCACAACATGATCACTTTATCGGCCGGGGGCGCGCCAGGGTGCGCGGGGCGAGCGCCGGTCAGCCGTCGGCCATGGCGGCGAAGGCCTCCTCGACGGCCTCGCAGGTGGCCGTCAGGTCGTCGGCGGTGACGGCGGCGGAGACGAACCAGCAGGCCATGCCGTAGGCGTTGGCGTGGACGCCCCGCTTGAGCAGTTCGTGGCGGAAGGCCGCGTAGCGGGCGGTGTCGGCGTCGAGGAGGTCCCGGTACCGCGTGGTCGGGGCACCCCCGGGGGTGAACACGACCTGGAACATGGCGCCGACGCCTTGGACGGCGCAGGGTACGCCGTGGTCGCGGGCGGCCCGGCGGATGGTCTCCGCGATCCGGCGGCCGGTCGCGTCGATGTGCGCGGAGACCTCCGGACGCCGAAGCTCCCGGAGGGTGGCCAGGGCTGCGGTCGCGCACAGCGGAGACGCGTTGTAGGTGCCGCCGTGCTTGACGTGGCCGGTGGCGAGGGGCTCCATCACCTCGCGCCGGCCGGCGAAGGCGGCGATGGGAAGGCCGCCGCCCAGGGCCTTGGCGTAGGTCGCGAGGTCGGGGACGACCCCGAACAGGGCCTGCGCGCCCCCGGGCGCGGTGCGGAAGCCGGTGCAGACCTCGTCGAAGATCAGTACGATGCCGCGGCGGGTGCACTCCTCCCGCAGCATCTCCAGGAAGCCGGGCGCGGGCATCGTGCAGGCGTTGTTGGCGACGATCGGTTCGCAGATGACGGCGGCCAGGTCGCCCCGGTGGGCGTCCAGCACGGCGCGCAGGGCGTCGGGGTCGTTCCACGGGCAGACCACGACGTCGTCCACCACCCCGTCCGGGATGCCGGGGGAGTGCGGCACGGCGTGGGGCCGGTCGTACGGGCCCGCCTCGTCCGCTGCGGGCCGGTTGGAGACCGCCAGCACGTCGGTCCAGCCGTGGTAATGGCCCTCGAACTTCAGGATCTTCGCCCGCCCGGTGTGGCCGCGGGCGGCGCGCACGGCTCCCTGGACGGCCTCGCTGCCGGAGTTGGCGAACCGCACGAGGTCCGCGCACGGGACCATCTCCCGGATGAGCTCGGCGAGTTCGACCTCCACGGTGTTGCAGGTGCCGAACATCGTGCCACTGTGCAGCACCGGCTCCAGGGCCTTGGTGAGGACGGCGGGCGCGTGTCCCAGGACGGCGCTGCCGTAGGCGGCCAGGTAGTCGACGTACTCGTTGCCGTCGACGTCCCGGATGCGCGCCCCACGGCCTTCGGCCATGTACAGCGGGTACGGGTGCGGGCCCGTGGACGTCAGCCGGGCGGAGGAACTGATGCCGCCCGCAAGGGAGTTGCGTGCCCGTTCGTACCAGAGGCGGCTGCCGTCAGTGCCGTCCGGCGCCTGGATGTCGCCAATCATGTGCTGCTCCCGATTCGAGGGTTGGGTGGGTGGGCACGCTCGGATGACCGGCGTGCCCGGGTGGGGCCGTGGGACGGGAAGGGGAGATGTCAGGTGGTCGTTCGCACAGCGGTCGTCACGGGAGCGGGACGCGGCATCGGGCGGGCCTGCGCGCTGGGCCTGCTGGCCGACGGGTGGACGGTGGTGCTCGTCGGGCGCCGCACCGCGCCGCTGGAGGAGACCGCCGCCCTCGCCCCGGCCGACCAGCGCGACCGGGCCGTGCCGATGCCCGCCGACATCACGGACCCCGAGGCGGTGAACGCCCTCTTCGACGCCGTGGCGCGCCGGTACGGCCGGCTCGACGTGCTGTTCAACAACGCCGCCGACGTCATGCCGTACGTCCCCGTCGAGGAGGTGAGCGTGGCGGACTGGCACCGGGTCATGGGGTCCATCGCCACGGGCACCTTCCTGTGTTCGCAGGCCGCTTTCCGGCTGATGAAGGACCAGGATCCGCGGGGCGGGCGGATCATCAACAACGGCGCCCCCTCCGCGCAGGTCCCGCGGCCGGATTCGATCGCGTTCACCGCGGCCAAGCACGCCGTCGCCGGGATGACCCGCTCGCTGTCCCTGGACGGGCGGCGCTACGACATCTCCTGCGGCCAGATCGACATCGGCAACGTCACCCCCGAGGACCGGCCGCAGCCGGCCGTCCGGCAGGCGGACGGCTCGCTGCGGGTCGAGCCCACCATGGACGTGCGGCACGTGGTGGACATGGTGCGGGCCATGGCCGCCCTGCCGCGCGGGGTGAACATCCAGTCGGTCCTGGTCATGCCCAGCTCCATGCCGTACGTCGGCCGGGGGTAGCCCGGCCATGGAGCGGCACGGCCTCCAGGACCCTCATGCCCCTGTCCTCACGGCCGGGACGTACTCGGTGAAGTGCCGTGCGGCGAAGAGTTCCGGCCAGCGGTCGCGGGCCAGGCCCCTGCGGTGGGCGACGGCCAGGACCTGCCGCCAGTACGGCTTGACCGGTGGCCAGAGCACGCCCGTGCGGCAGTAGGAGGCGTCGATCATGTAGCGTCGGCCGGCCTCCGGCACGGCGGGCGCACGGCGGGTGTGGAAGAGGGCGGAGTGCAGCAGCACCGTCGATCCCGGCGGCAGGTCGTCGATCAGCGTCTCTCCCGGGATCTCGTCCGTGCCCAGGTGGCAGTGGGCGTCCTTGCCGAGGTGTTCCCGGTGCGAGCCGGGCAGGACCACCAGGGCGCCCATGCCGGGGCGCAGGCCGCGGATGTAGTGCAGGGCGTGGACCATCGGGTGCCGACGGCCGCCTTCGGCCGGCTGCTCGTAGTCGTGGTGCCAGCTCTTCCCGCCGCCGGCGCAGGGCCGGCGGTCGCTGTGCAGATGGTGGAAGACGTAGGAGTCGCCGAGCAGTTCGGCCCGGGCGAGCAGATCCAGCAGCGGTGGATGCACCGCCAACTCGCCGTGCGCGTCCAGGTCCAGTTCGACGACCCGGGGCGCCGCGGTGTCGGCGGGACGCAGGCAGGCGTCGATCGACCGCTGCCGCCACCCGGCGTCCACCCAGAAGTCCACCTCACGCGCGAGGCGTTCGACGAGGCCGTGCGGAAGCCAGCCCGGCAGCACCAGGTAGCCCCGCTCGGAGAACCCCCGCACCTGCGCGTCGACCGCCGTGACATCCACCATGGGCGGATACACCCCCCTGTATTCATCCGGACGCTGCCCGAGGGACACCTTGGTGCCCGAGAGTGTCTATCCGACGCCGGACCGTGCCATGCCTGCGCGGCGGCAAGTGACCGAAACGGACCGGCCCGCTCGTGGCGACAGGAGCGTGCCGGAGGCCTCGGCCGTCCGCGTCCCGGTGCCGACGAGCCTGTCCGCGACGGCGCGGTCCCGCTCCCAGGGCGCTGGCGACGGCCCCGGTCCGAGCGGGATCCCCCCGCTCCGGCGTCACCGTCGGCAGTGGCCCGGGGCCGCGGCTCCGTCCGTGTTCACTCCTTCGGCACGCTGGGGAGCCCGCCGCCCGCGCGGCCGTGACAGTGTGCTGGCACGACCCCCGGCAGGCTGGTCTGCTCGCGGCCGGTCGCCCGCCGGACAGGTGCGGGGGCGGGCCCGGAGGTCACCGGATCGGGAGCTGCGCCATGACCGATGACGTCGGGCCCGGAGGGGGCTCGACCGCGGACGACCGGGTCCACCGCGCCGTCCTGCACCTGCTGACGGGCGCCTGGCGCACCCAGGCGCTCCACGCCGTGGCCGAACTGCGGATCGCCGACCACCTCGCCCGGTCCGCCGCCACCGCGCGACAGCTGGCCGAACTGACCGGGACCGACCCCGGCGCGCTGGCCCGGCTGCTGTCCTACCTCGTGGGCCTGGGGCTGCTGCGCCGCACCGAGGACGGACGGTTCGCCCTCACCGAGGCGGGCGCGCTGCTGGCGGACGACCACCCCGATTCGATGCGCGGCCTGGCCCTGATGTACGGCGGGCCGTTCTACCGGGCGTGGGGAAGCCTGCTGTACTCGCTGCGGACCGGACGGGACGCCTTCGGCGAGGTCTTCGGCGCGCCGTTGTTCGCGTACCTGGCCGCCCATCCGGAACTGGGCGGGACCTTCCAGTGCTCCATGTCCGCCGGCACCTCGTTCTTCGGTGCCGTCCCGGAGTGCTTCGACTTCGGCCGGGCCCGCGTGGTCGCGGACATCGGCGGCGGCAAGGGCTCGCTGCTCGCCGAGGTGCTCCGCGCCGTCGACTCCGTCCGGGGCGTGCTGTTCGAGGCACCGCACGTCATCGAGGACGCCCGCCGCCACCTCGGTGAGCTGGGCCTCCTGGACCGCTGCACGCTGGTGTCCGGCGACTTCTTCGCCGAGGTGCCGGTGACCGCGGACGTCTACCTGCTGTCCCGGGTCCTCCACGACTGGGACGACGACCGTTGCCTGGCCCTGCTCCGGGCCGTCGCGCGGGCGATGCCCGGACACGGGCGGTTGCTGGTCGTCGAACGGCTGATGCCCGAAGGCGACGAGGACCGGCTCGCGCTCGCCTGGAACCTGCACATGCTGGTCACGCTCCCCGGGGCCCGTGAGCGCACCCGGGCGGAGTACCGGGACCTCCTCGCCGGGGCCGGGCTGACGCTCCTCACGAGCCACGAGCTGCCGCTGGACGTCTCGCTCCTGACCGTCGGGCGCGCCCCGGGCGTCTGACCCTCCCGGCCCGGTCACGCGGCGGTCCTGAAAGCGATCGGACTTCCTTCTGGACTGTCCGTCCAGAATGGACGTATAGTCCAGAGAGTGGAGACCGCAGAAGAGAGCACAGACCCCCGGGTCCGGATGTGGGCGCCCGTGGGCCGGGCCGTCGCGCTGCTGCTGGGCCCGTACGCCGAGGTCGTCCTGCACGACCCGGACACCGACCGGGTCCTGGCGATCTGGAACCCGATGACCTCCCGCGGCCCCGGGGACCCTTCGCTGCTGGGTGAGCTGGACGCGCTGGACCCGTCGGCGCGGGACGTGTTCGGTCCGTACGAGAAGACGCTCGCGGACGGCCGCCGGCTGTCCTCGGTCAGCGCTGTCCTGCGCGACCCGGATGGCAAGGCCGCCGCGGTGCTGTGCGTCAACCTCGACCGCACGCCGCTGGAGCGGGCCGCCGCCGTGCTGTCCGCGTTCGGCGCCCCGACGACGCCGCGGCCCGAGCCGCTGTTCGAGCAGGACTGGAACGAGAGCGTCCAGCACATCGTCGGCGCGTACGTGCGCGAGTGCGGCCGCCCCGTCGAACGGCTCACCCGCGCCGACCGCCTCGCCGTCCTCGCCCGGCTGGAGGAGGCCAAGGTCTTCGCCGTGCGCCGCGCCACCCCCGTCGTCGCCGCCGCCCTGCGCGTCTCCCGCTCCACCCTCTACGGCCTGCTGGCCGAACTCCGCACCCCCAGTACGAAGGACACCCCCCGATGACCCGGCTGCCCGACTTCCGCCTCGAAACCTACTTCTCCCGCTGGGAGTTCACCGCGCGCCACCACCTGACCGCCTCCGACGTGCAGACCATGACCCTCGGGGAGCTGCTCGCGCTGGCCGACGACCAGGATCGCGCCGCGTTCGAGAACCTGTCGCTGGGCTACACCGAGACCTACGGTGACCCGGCCCTGCGCGAGACGATCGCCGGGATGTACGAGCGGGCGGACGCGGCCGACGTGATCTGCTTCGCCGGCGCCGAGGAGGCCCTCTACCTGGCGATGAACGTGCTGCTGGGCGCGGGCGACCACGCCGTGGTGGTGACCCCGAACTACCAGGCGGCCGAGACCGTGCCGCTCGCCCTGTGCGAGGTCACCGGCGTCGCCCTGGATCCGGAGCGGGACTGGGCCCTGGACCTCGACGAGATCCGGGCGGCGATCCGCCCGAACACCCGGGTCGTCTCGGTGAACTTCCCGAACAACCCCACCGGCAAGGTCATCAGTGCCGCCGACTTCACCGAGCTGGCGCGGCTGTGCGACGAGCGCGGCATCCACCTGTTCAGCGACGAGGTCTACCGCGGCCTGGAACGCGACACGGCCCGCACCCTGCCGCAGGCCGCCGACCTGTCCGAGCGCGCCCTGTCGCTGAACGTCACCTCCAAGTCGCTCGGCCTGCCCGGCCTGCGGATCGGCTGGATCACCTGCCGTGACCGGGAGTTGCTGTCCCGCCTGGAGCGGGCCAAGCACTACACCACCATCTGCAACTCCGCCCCCAGTGAGGTGCTGGCCCGCATCGCGCTCAAGGCCCGCACCACGATCCTGGACCGCAACCGGGCCCTCATCGCGGCCAACCTGCCGCTCTTCGACGCGTTCTTCGCCGAGCACCCCGACCTCTTCGAGTGGCGGGCCCCGGACGGCGGCTGCGTCGCCTACCCCCGCTACCTCGGCCCGGACGGCGTCGAGGAGTTCTGCACCCGACTGGTCGAGGAAGCCGGCGTCCTGCTGCTGCCCGCGAGCATCTACCGCTCCGAGCTCACCCCCACCCCGACCGACCGCTTCCGCATCGGCGTCGGCCGCGCCGACCCCGAGGCGGGCCTGGCCGCCTTCTCCCAGTGGCTGCGCGCGAACCGGTGACCCCGCCCGTCCTCGACACCGCCGCGATCAGGCGCGCCGCCACTCCGGAGCTGGTCCTCACCGCCGTTCGTGACGCGCTGATCGCCCACGCCCACGGCCGCACCACCGTGCCGCCACCGGTGCACCTGCGGTTCCCCGACGCCGACGGCGACTGCCACGTCAAGGCCGGCTGGGTCACCGACGCGCCCGACTTCACCGTCAAGATCGCCACCGGCTTCTACCGCAACCCCGCCGCCGGCCTGCCCACCAACCACGGCCTGGTCTGCGTCGTCAGCGCCCGAACCGGCGAGATCCGGGCGATCCTCGACGACCGCGGCCTGCTCACCGCCTGGCGCACCGCCGCCGCCGGCGCCCTGGCCACCCACGCCATGGCCCGGCCCGACGCCGCCACCCTCGCCGTGTTCGGCACCGGGGAACAGGCCCGCCTCCAGGTCGAATGGCTGGCCCGGCTCCGCCCGGTCGACACGGTGCTCGTCCACGGCCGCAGCCCGGAAAGGGCCAGGTCGCTGTGCGAGGCGTTCGACGCCCTCGGGCTGCACGCCCGGCCCGCCGCGGCCGAGGAGGCGGCCGCGGCCGACATGGTCGTCACCACCACGCCGGCCGCCGCCCCGGTCCTACGGGCCGAGCACGTCCGCGCGGGCGCGCACGTCACCGGCATCGGCACCGACATGCCCCACAAGAACGAACTGCCGGCGGCGCTCTTCGCCCGCGCGGCGCTGATCGCCACCGACGACCACCAACAGTGCCTGGACCACGGCGACTTCGGCCACGCCGTACGCGCCGGTGCCACGACCGGCACGAGCGACACTCCCCTGGGCCTCCTGCTCGAACGGCCCATCGAACGGCCGGACGGTGCGATCACGGTCGCCGACCTCACCGGGGTCGGCGCGCTCGACGCGGCACTCGCCTCGGCCGTCCTGCGCGAGCCGGCCCCGTAGCCGCCCCGGCACTCGGTGGGTCGCTCCGGGGCCGCCGTGCCCGTACGGGGATCACGCCACCGCTGTGCAGATGAAGCGCGCGACACCGTCGCCGACGTTGGCGTAGGCGTACGTCTGGGCGGTGCTGTAGATCGTGTAGCCGCCGGCCTCGACGATCACCGGGCCTTCCGCCAGGTCGATCAGCACCCGGCCCTCGGTCACCGTGACCATCTCGTGCCAGCCCTCGGGGTCGGGCTCGGCGGCGTACCGGTCACCGGGGCCGAGCGTCCAGCGCCACAGCTGGGCACCGCTGCGGGCGGGCACGCTGCCCAGTAGGACCGCCTCGCTGCCGGGCCGGCCGCCGCGCCAGGCCACCGCCTCGATGTGGCGGCGGCTTCGCTCGGCAGGGTCGCTGACGACGTCGACGATGGTGGTGCCGAGCGCCTCGGCCAGCCGGTCGAGGCTGGCGAGGCTGACGTTGGTGTCGCCGCCCTCCAGCTTGACGATCATGCGGCGGCTGATCCCGGACGCCTCCGCGAGGGCGGCCTGGCTCATCCCCGCCTGGCGGCGCAGGCGGCGCAGGTTCTCGCCGACGAACGCCAGGACGTCGGACCGCCCCTCGCGTGTGTGCACCATAGTGCCCTTAGCATGTGCACTATGGTGCACTTCCCCCGCTTCCCCCATGTCCGCCTCCCCGGCCGGGATCGCCGTGTCCTGGGCCTCGGCCATCACGACCTGGCCCTGGTCACCATCACCATGTTCTGGGGCACGACCTTCCTCATCGTGCACACCGCCATGCGCCACAGCGGTCCTCTCTTCTTCGTCGGCGCCCGCTTCGCCACCGCCGGGCTGCTCACCCTACTCGTGTTCCGCAAAGCCCTGCGGGGCCTGAACCGCAGGGAGCTGGTGGCCGGAGTCTCGGTCGGGGTGACGATCTTCCTCGGCTACGCACTCCAGACGTTCGGCCTGCAGACCGTCAGCAGCAGCACCGTCGCCTTCATCACCGCGCTGTACGTCCCCCTGGTCCCGCTGCTGCAGTGGATCATCCTGCGCCGGCCGCCCAAGCCCGCCGCCATGCTCGGCATAGCCTGCGCCCTCACCGGGCTGATCCTCCTCGCCGGGCCCGGAGCCGTGGGCGGTGCGGCCTGGGGGGCCGGCGAACTAGCCACCCTGGGCTCGGCGGTGGCCAGCGCCGGCGAGATCGTCCTGATCAGCCGGTTCGCCGGACGGGTCGACCTGCGCCGCATCACCGTCGTCCAGCTGCTCACGGCGAGCGCACTGTCCTTCCTCGCCATGCCCGCGGCCGGCGAGCCGCTCCCCGCGTTCTCCTGGGTCTGGCTCGCCGCGGCCGTGGGGCTGGGCGCCGCGAGCGCCGTGATCCAGCTGACGATGAACTGGGCGCAGCAGTCCGTGCCCGCCGTACGGGCGACGCTGATCTACTCCGGCGAGCCCGTCTGGGGCGGCATCGTCGGCCGCCTGGCCGGCGATCGCCTCCCCGGGCCGGCGATCCTCGGCGCGGTGCTGATCATCCTCGGCGTCCTCGTCAGTGAGGCGCGACTCCCGCGGCGGAAGCGGCCCCGGTCGGCGGCTGTGCGCGGATCGGGTAAGTCCGGGCTGGGCGCGGCGGAGCTGCCGACCGGCGCCTCCGAGGGTGGCGAGCCCGCCGACGGCCGACCGGACCGCGCGGCCACTCCGGTCGCCTGAGCGGTCGCGCGTCGTCTCGCCGTGCCGGCACGGGCGCGAGCGCACGCGACTCCGCGGGCCGCCGTACCCGCGGTGGGCTTGCGCGGGCCGTCATTCCCAGGAGGGGTCGGCCAGGCGGCGGTACCACCAGAACTCGGTGCGCCACTGGCGGCGGTGGGCGAAGGGGTCGGGCAGGGTGCGGTCGCGCAGTGCCGTGTCCAGGGGCCGGACGAGGCGGGCGAGTTCGGCGCGGGCGCGGGGCGGCAGCCGGTCCAGGACTTCCTGCAGCACGTCGCGGGCGTGCCGGACGTCGTCGAAGGCGCAACCGGGACAGGAGGTGACCATCGACTCCTGCGGGTAGAGCGGGCGCCGGCCCGGTGGGTGCAGGAAGGCCCGGAAGCGGCGCAGCGCCCGGTCGGTGGCGCCGGAGGTGAGGTACCAGCTGTCGCTGCGGGCCTCGATGCGGTGGACGGCGAGGCTGGCGCGGGCGGAGAGCCCGTGGATGCGCGGCGGCGGGGCGCAGGCCCGGGCGCGGGCTCCGTGAGCTCCTTGCACTCCTCCGGCGCGCAGGGCGCGCGGGCGGTTACGCGGCATCGGCCTTTCGGCGGGTGGTCATGGGCGCCATGGTGCCAGGCCGGGACGGGTTGTGTCGCGCGGGTTTCGGGTTGGGGCCGACAGGGCGGGGGAGTGGACGTCGGTCGGGCCGACCTGACACTCCGTCAATCGCCTTGACGTGTTTTCGGACAACTCCGCCCCGCCGCCGAAGCGGCCGGTCCCTGGTGATCAGTGCGCCGGGCGGACCGGTGGCGCGGGTTCCGGTCAGCCCGAACACTCGTGCCGTTGTGTGTACGACACATCACACTTAGTGTCGGGGCTCGCCGTGCGTGGGGAAGCGCACGGCTCCGACCCTGCCTTGAGGAGCATGCCCGTGGCCGACACCTTCGTGCCCGTGGAGCCGACCGCCTACGTCGCCCAGCAGAACCAGGCCGGCGCCAAGCAACTGCCCGACGCCGGGAGGGACTTCGAGTTCGCCCAGCGCGGTCTGGTCGCCGCCGCGGACTCCGGCGTCGTCTTCTCGCGCAAGGGCGAGGACGTGGTCTGGAGGTTCGACGCCTTCGACTTCCTCCAGGAGGAGGCGCCGGGGGCGGTGGCACCGTCGGTGTGGCGGAAGGGGCAACTGGACTCCGTCTCCGCCGGGCTGTACTACGTGGCCGACGGCCTCTACCAGGTGCGCGGCTACGACCTCGCCGACATGACCATCGTCGTCGGTGGCGACGGCCTGGTGGTGATCGACCCGCTCGGCTCGTACGAGACGGCCCGCGACGCGCTGGCACTGTTCCGCAGGGGCACCGAGAACAGCAAGCCGGTACGCGCCGTCGTCCACACCCAGAGCGGGGTGGACCACTTCGGCGGCGTGCGCGGACTGTTCGCCGAGGTCCGCGACGTCGTGCCCGGCGACCTGAAGGTCTACGCCCCCGACGGGTTCCTCGCCGACGCGGTGCTGCGCCAGGTCACCGAGGGCGCGCGCAATGCCAAGCTGGTCGACTACGCCTACGGCACCCGGCTCGGCCACCCGAACCCGCACGGCCTGGTCGACTCCGACCTCGGCCGCACGGTCTCCCTCGGCGAGGCGACCTTCCTCGTCCCCACCGACACCGTCGGCGGCGTGCTGTCGCCCTCGACCCCGAAGGACACGTGGCCGTCCTGGGCCGGTGTCGCCTGGCGGGACGGCCTGTACGCGGTCGAGGTGGCCGGGGTGAAGCTGGTCCTTCAGCCCGCGACCGGACACGCCTCGCCCGCCGAACTGAACCTCTACCTGCCCGAGTTCAAGGCCGTCCACCTCGCCGGTGCCGGCCTGCTGGGCGCCCCGGGCAAGGGCCGCGCCGACCTGCTGAACGCCACCACCGCCGCCTTCGGCACCACGGCCGAGATCGGCTTCGGCGCGTACGGGTGGCCGGTCTGGGGCAAGGAGCAGGTCTCCACGTGGCTGGCCGGCCGGCGTACCGCCGCCACCGCCGTACCCGACGCGGGCGCCGTCGCCCCGCTGCTCGCCACCCCCGGCTACCTGGACACCCCCGCCCGCACCGTGCGCGAGGTGTGGTCCAAGCTGTACGGCACCGCCCTGGGCGCCCCGCAGCTGGCCGCGACCGCCAAGGCGGGGCTGCTGCTGCCGGGCAGCGCGGGCAAGCAGGTGGACGCCGCGCAGCGCGCCTACGACGACGCGGTGCCGGACTACGCGAAGGCGGTGCTGCTGCTCGACCCGGTCATCTCCGCCGCCTCGATCCCGCTGGCCGTCCCGGCCGCCACCGAGAAGCAGGCCCGCGCCCTCCAGTCCAAGGCGCTCACCCAGCTCGGCTACCTCGCCCCGAACGCCCGGCTGCGGAACGCGCTGCTGACCGCCGCCCGCGACGTCCTCGACCCGGGCTCGGCGGTGACCCGCTTCACGCAGGCCGTCGCCGACCTGGCCTCGTACGCCAACCCGCTCAAGTAGCGGACCCGCGCCTTCGGGCGCCGTCGAGCGGATCGGGGCGGCGCGAGGCGCACCCCGATCCGCCACCGGGTGGAAATCAGCGCGAACCGAGGAGCTGCGCGACCGGATCGGCGCTGCCGGAGGCGCTCAGCTCCTGCACCAGCTCGCAGTTCCCGGTGATCCTGCCGGCGACCCACTCGCGCAGCCACGCGGACAGGTGCGGGAGCGGCAGGTCGGACGGGGCCAGCCCGGCGAGCACACAGCCCGTCGCCGCCGCGCCGCCGACGTTGACGACCACGTCCGGCAGGACGGTGTGGCCGGCCTCGCGCAGCAGCCGGCGGGCCGGTGCGGTGCAGCTCAGGTTCCCGCCCTCGACCACCAGGCGGGCCCGGACGGCCGGCACCGCCTGCTCGTCGACCGCGGAGGCGGATGCCGCCAGCACCAGCACGTCGGCGTCGACGTGCAGCCATGCCTGCCCGGGCCCGTGGACGGTGACCCGGGCGGGCAGCCGGCTCCGGTCGATCGCGCCGTCGCTGCCGGTGAGCGCGGCGAGTTCGGCGACGGGCAGTCCGCGCTGGTCCTCGACGGTGCCGTTGACGTCGGCCACGGCCACCACCCGGTGGCCGTGGGCGGCCAGGTGACCGGCCACCGCGCGCCCGACCGTGCCGAAGCCCTGGACCGCGATGCGCTGCGGGGTCCGCGCACCGGAGGCCCGCAGGGCGCCGAGCACCGCGACGGCCACGCCGAACCCGGTGATGTCGCCCATGTGGTCCCACAGTTCGGCCCAGTCGACGGTGAGGCGGGTGGTGCCGGGGCGGCGGGTGACGTCGTACCCGGCGGCCTCGAAGGCCAGCTGCCGGTCGGCGTAGGTGGTGCCCTGGTCGCACCCCAGGTACACCCCGCCGTGCAGCAGCGGGGCCGCGGCGCGGCCGAACCCGCGCATCACCTCCTGCCGCTCGACGGTGGCGCCCGGATCGGGTGCGATGCCGGCCTTGGCGCCACCGATGGGCAGCCCGACCAGTGCCAGCTTGTGGGTCATCGCCCTGGCGAGCCCGGCCAGTTCCTGCTCGGTGACCGTCCCGGTCATCCTGGTGCCGCCCATGGCCAGGCCGTCGACCACGGAGTCGACGACGACCCAGCCCCGGGCCTGGCAGCTCGCGAGGTTCAGGGCGGTGGTGAGCACGGGCCCGCTCGCCGGGGGCGCACCGTGCGGTGCGTGCGTCAGGCTCATTGCGCACCGTCCTCCGGGACGGAGCGCAGGCGCAGGCTGCGGGGGCGCATGTCGGTCCACACGCGTTCGATGTGCGCGAGGCATTCGTCCTTCGCGCCCCGTACGCCGACCTCGTGCCAGCCCGCCGGGGACTCGCGGTCGGCGGACCAGATCGAGTACTGCTCCTCGTCGTTGACGACGACCTTCCACTGCTCGGGTGCTTCGCTGGTCATGCCGTTACCTCCGGGTGTCCGTGGTCGGGGGGTCCGCCGGGCGGCGGACGGGTGGAGTCGGTTCGTGGCCGGCGTCGGGGCCGGTGTGACGAGGGGTGCCGGGGCCGGTGCCGAGGCGGGCGTCGAGGCCGTCCAGCCATTGCGGCAGGCTCGCGGCGCGCAGGAGGCCCGTGCCGACGAGCACGCCGGCGAAGCCCTCCCCGAGCAGGCGGGCGGCGTCGTCGGGGCGGCGGACGGCCCCGGCGCTCACCGGGCACCGGGTGCCGCCGCGCAGCACCGCGGGCAGCAGTGCCGAGCTCCGCCCGAGGTCGCCCGCGCCGCGTTCGCGGGTGGCGATGTCCTTGTTGTTCACCGCGACCACGCACTCCTCGGCGCGTGGCACGCGGCTGATCTCCTCCTCGGTGGTGACCTCGACGAACGGCGTCAGGCCCAGGCGCAGGCCGAGGTCGACCAGACGGCCCAGGGTGGCGCGCGGCAGCAGCGCGGCGGTGAGCAGGACCGCGGACGCGCCGTCCTCGCGGGCCTGGTGCAGGTGGCTCCGGCGGGTGATGAAGTCCTTCTGCAGCACGGGCAGGTCCGTCGCCGCCACGACCTCGCGCAGCAGCTCCCGGGTGCCGCCGAACCACCGCCCGGTCACCACGGACAGGCAGGGGGCGCCGACGTCCTGGTAGTCGGCCACCAGGCGGGCGGCCGATCTGTCACCGAACAGGTCGTGGCCTGCGGCGTCCTGCCGCTTGAGCTCCATGATCACCGGTCGGCGGGCGTCCAGCAGCGCCTCGATGAACGCGGCCGTCATCCGGGCGCTCCGGTGCCGTCCGTCGCCCGCCAACCGCGCCGCAGGGCCGTGACCCGGTCGCTGTTCAGCCGTCCGCCGGGGTCCCTGGCCGCGGTGTCCACGTCGATGCCCAGGTACAGGGGGTGGTCCAGCACCGCCCGGTAGTCCTCCCGGTTGTCGGCCGAGATGCCGCCGGCCAGCAGGAAGGGGCGCGAGAGGCGGTCCGCGATCTCGGTGACGGCCCCGGGGGCCGCGGGTTGCCCGGTACTGCCGATCCGGCCGTCCCCGGCCACCGCGTCCAGCAGGAAGACGTCCGTTCCCGCCCGCTCGTACGCCGGGATCAGGGACCGTTCCGCGCGGATGGCCGGACCGAGGTGCAGCACCTTGACCACGGTGAGGTCCGTGGCGGCCTTCAGCGCGCGGACCAGGCCCGGTGGCTGGTAGCCGTGCAGCTGGACCCACCGCACCCGGGCCGCGGCCGTCGCCGCGCGCAGTGCCTCGGCGTCGTCGAGGAAGGTCACGAGGACCGGACGCAGTCGCGCCGTTCGGTGCACTTCGGCGGCGAGCAGTAGGAACTGACTGTACATCAGGTCCGTTCGGCCCCCGGGAACGCCGTGCCACAGGCCGACGAGGTCGACTCCGGCGCGGTCGAGCGTCGCCACGTCCTCGGCCGTGGCGGCTCCGCAGATCTTGACCAGCATCAGGTGTCACAGCCCCAACATGGCGGCGATGCGGTTGCGTTGGATCTCCGAGGTGCCCGAGTAGATCGGGCCGGCGACCGCGTCGCGCAGGTCCTTCTCCAGCCCGTACTCGGCCAGGTACCCGCTGCCGCCGAAGATCTGCACGGCGGCCAGCGCGGAGGAGAGGTTGCCCTCGCCGGCGAGGAGCTTGGTGGCGGCGATGTCCGTCGTGACGTTCTCGCCCTCCGTCAGCCGGACCGCCGTGTCGTAGAGCCACTTCCGCGCGGTGTCGAGGCCGATCCGCATGTCCACGATCTTGTGGGAGACCGACTGGTAGGAGCCGATCGGCTTGCCGAACTGGACGCGTTCCCTGGCGTACTCGACGCAGCGGTCGAGCCGGTAGCGCATCTGCCCGGCGTTGATGACGAAGGAGCAGAGGATCTCCCACTTCATCACGTGGTCCAGGACCAGGAACCCGGATCCGACCCGGCCGATCACGGCGGACGCGGGGATCCTGCAGTCGTCGAAGTGCAGTTCGCCCAGCGGCGCGGTCCGCAGCCCCATGGTGGCGACGGGTGCCCCGACGACCAGTCCCGGGGTGTCCCGCTCCACGACGAAGGCGGTGACGCCGAGCGGGCCGCCGTCCGGGTGGGTGCGCGCGTAGACCACGAACACGTCGGCCACCGGGCCGTTGGTGACGAAGGACTTGGAGCCCCGCAGCACGAAGCCGTCGTCCTCGCGGGTGGCCGTGGTCCGCATCGCCAGCGCGTCGGAGCCGCTCCCGGGCTCACTGATCGCGTGCGCCCCGATCGTCGCTCCCGAGCAGATCCCGGGCAGGTGGCGCGCCTTGAGATCCGGCGACCCGAACCGTTGCAACGGGACCCCGGCGCCGACCAGGTGGGTGGCGACCGAGAAGTTCAGTCCGCCGTCACGGCACCCGGCACCGAGCTGTTCGAGCACGTGCATGGTGGTGAGCAGGTCCTGTCCCAGCCCGCCCCACTGCTCGTCGAACGGCAGGCCGAGGATTCCGGACCGCCGGATCAGCTCCCACTTGTCCCGCGGGAAGGCTCCTGCCGCGTCCCGCTCGAGATGGCCCGAGCTGAGCTCCTCGCACCACCGGCCGATCCCTTCGCCCAGCGCGATCTGCTCGGCGTTCCACCTGATCATCCGTCAGCCCTTCTCAGTACTCGGAGAATTCGGCCGAGTCCAGGTTGTGGCGTTCGTCGCCGCGCAGCGCGGGGGCGAACACGCACACCAGGCGGAGGTCCTCGTCCTGGCCCGCGATCAGGAAGTGGGCTTCGTTGCGGTCGAGCGCGTACAGCGTGCCCGGCTCGATCGGGTGGGCCGTGCCGTCGGCGAGCACCACCTCGCCCGATCCGTCGATGCAGTAGCAGGCCTCCAGGTGGCGGCGGTACTCCAGCCGCGACTTGGTGCCGGCGCGGACGGTGGTGTCCGTCATCGTGTAGCCCAGGCCGTCGGATTCGAGAAGGAACCTGCGGCTGAGCCCGTTGCCCCAGTCCACGGTGGTCACTTTGTCAAGGCGTCGGACGATCATCGGGTGTGCCTCCTAGCGGTTTGCTGAACACGGCGAAACGGTGTGCACGAAGGTGTGGAACTCCTCGACCACATCGGCCCCTTCGGCGAGGGCCTGCTCGATCCGGGCGACCCCGGCGCTGCCCACGACCGCGGCGTCGGCGCCGAGGCGGTGCAGTAGGGCGATGTCCGCCCTGGAACGGACGCCGAATCCGACGGCGATCGGTACGGCGGCCGTCCTGCGCAGTGCGGCCAGCGCGGCGGCCAGCTCCCGGTGGTCGGCCTTCAACTCGCCGCCGCTGCGGCCGTAGTGGGCCACCAGGTACAGGTACGCGGTGGCGCACTCGGCGGCCGCGGCCTTCACCTCGGCCGCCGACGCGGTGTAGCAGGTGGCCACCACGGGCAGCCCCGCCTCCCGCACCGCTTCGAGGTAGCCGGCCCGCAGCCGCGGTGGCAGGCCGTGGACCAGCAGCCCGTCGACGCCCGAGTCGGCGACCCGCCGGACGAAGCCGGGCACGGTCAGGCCTCTGACCGTGTGGCTCCAGTCGGCCAGCAGTGCCACCCGCAGGTGGCGCAGCCGGGGCAGGATCCCGACCAGGAAGTCGAGCACCTCGTCGAGTCCGACACCCTCGGCCAGGGCCCGCTGCGCCGATCGGCGGATGACGGGCCCGTCGGTGACCGAGTGGGGAAAGGGCACCGCCAGCTCCAGGCAGTCCACCCGGCAGTCGTCGAGCATCCGCATGACGTCGGCCAGGACGGGCAGCGGGGGGTCTCCGGCGTTGAGGAACACCGCCAGGCCGGGCCGGTCCGGTGGCCGGTGCGCGAAGAACACGCTCACCGCGCACGCGCCGTGGTCGCCACGCGGCGCGCCGGCCGCGCCCGCAGGCGGTCGACGAGCTCGCGTGCGGCGCCGCCGCGCAGGGCGTCGTCGGCCGCCCCGATCGCCTCCGGCCAGCCGTCGATCAGCCCGCTCGCGACGGCCAGGGCGGCGGCGTTCAGGCAGACGGTGCGCGTCGCGAGAGCTGGGCCGTCCCCGGAGAGCACGTCGAGGAAGTGGCCGACCACGTCCGCTCCCGCCGCGGCCGGCCGGAGGTCGGCGATCGTGCCGCGCCCGGGACCGGGTGCCTCGGCCGGCAGCCCGACCCCCTCGGTGCCGTCGTTGGTCAGGACGAGGTTGTCGACGGAGCTGACGAGCTCGTCGATTCCCAGCTCGTTGGAGCAGAGCCAGATCCTCCGGTCGGCGACCGTGGCGGCGACCCGGCCCAGAGTCGGCAGCAGCGAGTGGTCCGAGACACCGACGATCTGGGCGGAGACCGGCACCGCGGCCAGGAAGGGGCCGACCGCGTTGACGAATCCGCCGATCGTCCGCAGGTCCATCGGCACGATGCTCCGGGCCAGCAGCGCCACCTCCCGCGGGTAGACGAAATTCCCGGGGAAGGCGATGCCGAAGCGTTCCAGCAGGGTGTCGGTCTGCTCGTACGAGGTGGTCGTCGCGATGCCGAGGCGCTCGAGGAGATCGTGGGAGCCGCAGGAGCTCGTGTAGGCGCGGGATCCCGTCTTGACGACGCGCACGCCCAGGGCCGCGGCGAGGAGCGCCGCCGCGGTGGAGATGTTGAACGTGGCCGGCCCGCCTCCGGTGCCGACGATGTTGGCCGTGCCGGCCGGCCACGCGGCGACGGCCGGCCGGCGCTCGTCCAGTGAACGGAGCATCCCGACCAGCGTGTCGCCCTCGGGCATCCGGGTGGACAGCGAGGACAGCAGTGCCACCGTCTCGCCGGACCGGAGTGCGCCGTCCCGCAACTGGTCCCAGAAGGACCCCCACAACTCCTGATCGACGGTGCGGTCCCGGGCGATCAGCGCTCGCAGCACCTCGTGCATGACTACCGGGAGTCCGTCCGCTGCCGCCGGGCCCGCTCGATGAACCCGCTGATCGAGGCGACGGAGCGGAAGCTGTCCGGGTCGAGGTCGAACTCCTCGACGCGCAGGTCGAAGCGGTCCTCGAGCCAGGCGATCGTCTTGAGCAGGCCGAGGCTGTCGATGACCCCGCCGTCCACGAGGTCGTAGTCGGCGTCCAGCTCGTTAGCGCCGACGTCCGGCAGGAACTCCTCGATGATGAACTGCGTGACTGTCGCGGCGTGTTTCACGTGGCCGTTCCTTCGGTTGGCTGGGACGGGGATTCGGTGTGCTCGGGGGAGCAGGCGTGCTGGATGGGGGTGCGGTCGATCTTTCCGGTGGACGTCCTGGGCAGCGGGTCGTCCACGATCAGCAGGGTCGAGGGGACGGCGGTGAGCGGAAGCCGTCGGGCGCAGTGCCGGCGCAGCGCCAGCGAGTTCAGCCGGCTGTCCGGGGCGCGGCGGACCACGCTCCGCAGCAGGCGGCCGGCCACCGGGTCGGGCACGGCCACCACGGCCGCCTCGACGACGTCGGGGTGGCCGAGCAGCACCTGCTCGACCTCGTGGGTGTTGACCCGTACGCCGCGGACCTTGACCTGGTGGTCGTTGCGGCCCTCCAGGGTGATGCGGCCGTCCCGGTCACGCCGGACGAGGTCGCCGCTGCGGAAGTAGCGCCGCGTCCGCCCTTCGTGGTGGTGGGGCGCGAACCGGTCCGCGTCCTGTTCCCGGTCCAGGTAGCCGTCGGTCTGGAACGGCGTCGCGACGTGGAGCTCGCCGGTTCCCGGCCCGGTGAGGACCCCGCCGTCGGCACCGACGATCACCGCGTGGACCCCGGGCAGCGGGCGCCCGATCGGCACCGGGCCGTCCGCCGGCTCGGTGCCGTCGACCTCGTGCAGGAAGCTGTCGTTGGTCTCGGTGCAGCCGTAGACGTTGTAGAGCCGCGCACCGGGGAACAGGTGCGGAAGTCCGGCCAGGCAGTGGGCGGGCATGCTGTCACCGGTGAAGACGACGTGCTCGACCGTGTCGAGCCGCCGGCCGCTCCCGGCGGCCGCGTCGAGCAGCAGCCGGTAGAACATCGGTACCGCCTGGACGAGTCGGACCGCGTGGCGGGACACGAGGTCCAGCAGGTGGCCCGGGTGGGTGGCCAGGGCCGGGTCGACCAGGACGACCCGGCCGCCGAACCTGAGCGTGGTCCAGATGTCCAGCAGGCACAGGTCGAAGGTGAGCGGGGCGTAGTTGAGGACCGTCGTTCCCCGGCGGATGCCGAACCGCTCGCCGGCCCAGGTGGTGAAGCGGTCCACCGCCCCCGTGCTCAGGGGCACGATCTTCGGCCTCCCGGTGGACCCGGAGGTGGTGAACATGAAGGAGACGTCGGCGGGCTCCGTACGGCGCGGTGCCTTCGGTTCCCCCGGCCGGTCCGAGGCACGCTGCCGCTCCGAGGTGCCCGGCACGGGGCCGGGCGCCTGGGGGCCCTCCGGCGAGAGGACGTGCAGGATTCCGGCCTGCTCGACCAGCGCGTCGGACGTTCTCCCGTCCGGCGTGGGCGCCGGCAGCAGCAGGAAGCGCCGTCCTTCCAGGAGGCAGGCGAGCACCAGGGCGATCGTGGCGGGCGACTTGGCGGCCGGGATGCCGATCGGCTCGTCCCCGCCAGGGGCGAGCCGGGCGATCCGGACGCGCTCCCGCTCCGCCAGCAGGTGGAGTTCACGGTAGGTCGTCTCCTCTCCGCGCCACACCAACGCCGGATCACCGGGGTGTTCGGTGGCGTGCGAGACGAATGAACCCACCAGGCTCTGCTGTTGCACCATGACTTCTCCGAGTTCACGCAACGGGGGGTGAGTTCATATACAACGGATGAGTTCACGCAACGGGTTCACCGATCTCATTCGGAACAATGAAGGCCCGACAGGAAAGGGGGCCGAAGCGGCCTCCCCGTGGCGAAAGAAGAATTATCACGTGCCGCCCGTCCGGGGAAGTGGCGTGTCCGATTCACCTCATGACGGCACGTCAGTGACGGTTCCATGGGCCGAAGCGCCGATGCTAACCATCGAGTGTGTTCGATCTACATAAGGATTCCCGTCGGCTGGCGTAAAGATTGTCTTGATGCCCGCAACCCTCTTCCTTGTCTTGCGGAGTGAGATGGGAGCTGCCTACTATCCGCCGTACTGTTCGCGAACCAGCGAATCGGCGAGGGGATTTCCGGGGGTGCTGAAGCGTTCCCGATCGCCGTGAAAGGTGGATCCGTCATGTCTGTTCCCGATCGGCGCGCGCACGCTCCGACCCTGTTGTCCTTCGCCCAGCAACGGCTGTGGTTCCTCGATCGGCTGCGGCCGGGCCGGCCGGACCACAACGTCCCGACCGCGGTCCGCCTGCGCGGCCCACTGGACGAGGGGGCGCTCGTCCGGGCGCTGACCGAAGTCGTGCGGCGCCACGAGGTGTTGCGCGGCAGGATCGTCGACTCCGAGGACGGCCCGCGCCATGTCACGGAGCCGGTCGGGACCTTCGCGCCGACGGTCACCGATCTGACGCACACCTCGGCGGAGCGGGCCTGGCAGCGGGCCCGGGAGCTGGTGGCCGCCGATCTGGCGACCCCGTTCGACCTCGGGACCGCTCCGATGCTGCGGGCCCGGCTGATCCGCGTCGCCCCCGACGACCACCTGCTGCTCCTGGTGATCCACCACATCGCCTGCGACGGCTGGTCGCTGTCGGTGCTCTGGCAGGAGTTCTCCGCCGGATACGGCGCCGCCGTCGCCGGCCGGCCGATCGCCCTGGCGGACCTGCCCGTCCAGTACGCCGACTTCGCCGACTGGCAGCGGAGCCACCAGGACGGACCGGCCCTGCTGAACCAACTCGCCTACTGGCGCGAACGCTTGGCGGGTTTGAGCCCGTCGGTGCTCCCGACGGACCGACCCCGCCCCGCCGTGTGGTCGGGCCGGGGCGACCAGGTGGAGATCGAGATCCCCGCGGAACTCGCCGACCGCGTACGGGAACTGGGGCGCGCCCACGAGGTGACGCCGTTCATGGCGCTGCTGGCCGCCTTCCAGGTCCTGCTCGCGCGCTGCACGGGACAGGCCGAGGTGACGGTGGGCACGCCGATCTCCGGGCGCACCCGGATCGAGGTGGAGCCGCTGGTCGGCTTCTTCGTCAACACCCTCGTGCTGCGCACCGACCTGTCGGGCGACCCCGGCTTCACCGACGTGCTCGCCCGGGTACGGCGGGGCGCGGTGGAGGCCTACGCCCACCAGGACGTCCCCTTCGAACGGCTGGTGCAGGAGCTGCGGCCCGAACGCGATCTCGGCCAGCACCCGCTGGTCACCGTCATGTTCCAGCTGGAGGATCCGCCCGCGCTCCCGTCCGGCCTTCCGGGGCTGGAGGTGAGTGGCCACCGGATACCGAACGACGTGGCGAAGTTCGACATCGAGGTCTCCATGACGGACCACGGTGACCGCTTCACCGGCGTCGTCCGCTACGCCGCCGACCTCTTCGACCGGGACACGGTGCGGCGCCTCTCCGAGGGCTTCGGGGCGCTGCTCGGCCACCTCGTCGGCAGCCCCGAACAGCCGATCTCGGCGTGGCAGACCCCCGACGGCCTGCCCGTGGGCCGCTCCGCTCCGACGGTCCCCGGCACCGCCACCGGGCAGCCCGCGGCCCCGCGGCCCGACGCCGAGCAGGCCGGCAGTCCCGTCACCAGGACCGAGACCAGGACCGAGACCGAGACCGAGCTCCTCGTGCTGGAGACCTGGGCCGAGGTGCTCGGTGTCACCCCGGACGGCGTGCACAGCGACTTCTTCGAACTGGGCGGCCACTCGCTCCTCGTGTCGAAGGTCATGTCCCGGCTCGGCCGGGCACTCGACCTCGAACTGCCGGTCGCCCTGCTGTTCCACCACCCGACCGTCGCCGAACTCGCCGACGGCATCGACGCGGCGCTGCTGGCGGACCTCGGTGCCGCCGAAGCGGAATCGCTGCCCGCCGGAGAGGCCCGTCACCCGTGAAGGCACAGCCCATCCGACCCGAGCCCGGCCGACCGGCCGCCCCCACGCCGGCTGCCCCCACGCCGGCCGTCACCCGGGCCCTGCTCGACCAGCGCGTCCGCGCGGCCCGCAGCAGGGCCGCCGGGAGCGAGCCGGAGGCGGCCGTCCCGCCCCGCCCGGAGGGCGCACAGGTGGCCTCGTTCACCCAGGAGCGCCTGTGGCTGGTCGAGCGGCTCTCCGACGGCCCCGCGCTCTACAACGTCCACGAGGTCTTCCGGTTGCGCGGCCCGCTGGACGCGGCCGCCCTCGGCCACGGCCTCACCGAGCTGGTGCGGCGCCACGAAGTCCTGCGCACCGCCTTCCCCGAGCGGGACGGGCGCCCCAGCCCCTCGGTCGAACCGGCCCGGCCGCTCGACCTGCCCGTCACGGACCTGCGGACCGAGCCCGCGCGGCACCGGACGCGGCTGGCCCTCGATCTCGTCCACTCCGAGATCCTGCGCCCGTTCGACCTGGCCACCGCCCCGCTGCTGCGCGCGTCACTGCTGCGGGTCGACGAGGAGGAACACCTCCTGGTGGTGGTCGTCCACCACATCGCCGTCGACGGCTGGTCGATGCCGCTGCTGTGGGACGACCTGTCGGAGCTGTACCGGAGCCGGCTGGAGGGGCGCGCGCACGAGCTGCCCCCCTTGCGGATCCAGTACGCGGACTTCGCCCACTGGCAGCGGACTCGGCTCTCCGACGAACGCCTACAGGGCCAACTGGACTACTGGACCGCGCAGTTGGCCGGACTGCCGCCCCTGGACCTGCCCACCGACCGTCCGCGCGGACCGGTCCGCACGGGCCGCGGCGAGCGGATCACCTTCACGGTGCCCGAGGCACTGGCCGGGCGGCTGCGGCTGCTGGGCCGGCGGCACGGCGCCACGATGTTCATGACGCTGCTCGCCGCGTTCCAGGCCCTGCTCGCCCGCTACAGCGGGCAGTCCGACGTGGCGGTCGGCACACCGGTCGCGGGCCGGACCCGTCCGGAACTCGACCCGCTGGTGGGCTCGTTCATCAACACCGTGGTCGTCCGCACCGACCTCTCGGGCGACCCGAGCTTCGCCGAACTGCTCGATCGGGTCCGCCGGACCGCCGTGGACGCCTACGCGCACCAGGACCTGCCCTTCGAGCGGCTGGTGCAGGAACTGCGGCCGGCCCGCGGCCTCGACCGCAACCCGCTGTTCCAGGTGATGGTCGCCGGTCTGTCCGGCCCGAGTGCCTCCCTCCGCCTGCCGGGGACGGAGGTGGAACAGGTCGACGTGGACAACGGCACGGCCAAGGTCGACCTCAGCCTGGTGATCGCCGAGCGGTCGAGCGGCACGACCGGGACCGTGGCCTTCGACACCGACCTGTTCGACCGCGCGAGCGTGGAGCGGCTGGTCGGCCACTACCTCCGGCTGCTGGATTCCGCGGCCGGCGATCCCGACCGTCCCGTCTCGCGCCTGGACCTGCTCACCGAGCCCGAGCGCGAAGCGCTGCTGGTGGCCGCCAACGCCACCGACGAACCCTTTCCTTCGGACCTCTGCGTCCACGAGCTGGTCGAGGAGCAGGCCCGGCGCACCCCCGACGCGGTGGCGGTCCGCTGCGGCACCGAGCGGCTGACCTACCGCGAACTCGACCGCCGGGCCAACCGCCTGGCCCGGCACCTGCGAGCCCGGGGAGCACGGCCGGAACGCCTGGTCGGCGTCTGCCTGCCGCGCTCGGCGGACCTGGTCGTGGCCCTGCTGGCCGTCCTCAAGTCGGGCGCCGCCTACCTGCCGCTGGACCCGGACCTCCCGGCCCAGCGCCTGTCGTTCATGCTCGCCGACGCCGAGGTCCCGCTGCTGATCACCCGGCGCTCCCTGGCCGACCGGCTGCCGCGGCACGACGCCGCGACGGTGTGGACGGACGCCGAGGCCCGGCTCATCGCGGCCCTGCCCGACGACCGGCTGCCCCCGCTCGCGACACCCGCCGACCTGGCGTACTCGATCTACACCTCCGGTTCGACCGGCCGCCCCAAGGCCGTGCTGGTCCCGCACGAGGGCGTGGTCAACTACCTGGTGGTCCGCGGCCGACAGCTCGCCCTCGGCGAGGACGACGTCGTCGCCTCGGTGGCCTCGATCTCCTTCGACGTCATCGTCCCCCAGGTGCTGATGCCCCTGGCCTGGGGCGCCGGCGTGGTGATCGCCCCGTCGGACGTCGCGGTCGACGGCCCGCGCCTGACGGAGATGATGCGCGAGTTCGGCGTCACCACGCTGATGGCCACGCCGGCCACCTGGCTCCTGCTGCTGGACAGCGGCTGGCAGGGCGGCCGGTTCCAGGCCATCTGCGTGGGCGAACCGCTCCAGCCCGCCCTGGCCCGGCGGCTCCTCGACCGGGTCACCACGCTGTGGAACGGCTACGGCCCGACCGAGGCGTCCGTCGGCTGTGTTACCCGGCGCGTGGACGCCGAACGGGACCTGGCCCGGCCGGGCGGGTCCGTGCCGATTGGCCGGCCGCTCGGCAACCTCCGGATCCACCTGCTGGACCCCGCCGGCGCCCCGGTGCCCGTCGGCGTGCCGGGTGAGATCCACATCGGCGGGGTCGGCGTCACCCGCGGGTACGCCAACCGGCCGGGGCTGACCGCCGAGCGCTTCGTGCCCGACCCGTTCGGTCCCGCCGGCGGACGGCTGTACCGGACCGGCGACCTGGCCCGGTACCTGCCGGACGGCAGCCTGGTCTTCCTCGGCCGCACCGACGAGCAGGTGAAGATCCGGGGGTACCGCATCGAGCTGGGCGAGATCGAGGCCGCGCTGTGCGCGCAGCCCGGCGTCGCCAGGGCCGCGGTGACGGTGCGCGGCGGTGGGACGGACGCCGAACTGGCCGGCTACCTGGTGTGGCAGGACCGGCCCGGTGACCTGGCGGACCTGCGGCGCTCCCTGCGCGAGACGCTGCCCGAGTTCATGGTGCCCGCCACGCTGACCGCACTCGACCGGATCCCGTTGACCACCAACGGCAAGGTGGACCGCGCGGCCCTGCCCGCGCCCGCCCGCCACGCGCACGAGGCGGGCGCGCTGCCGCCGCGCGACCGGCTGGAACTCCTGATGACCAGGATCTGGGAGCGCGTGCTGGGCACCCCGCGGGTCGGTGTCCGGGACGACTTCTTCGCGCTGGGCGGGCACTCCCTCAGGGCGGTCGAGCTCGTGGAGGCGATCCGGCGGGAGTGGGGGATCACCGTGCCGCTGAACACGGTGTTCCGCCATCCCACCGTCGAGGCGCTGTGCGCGGAGCTGCCCGACGCGTCGCGGGCCCTGCGCCGGCTCGTGGTTCCGCTGGCCGAAGGCGACCGCCGCAGGGCGCCGCTGATCCTGGTGCACCCGCAGAGCGGCGACGTGTGCTCCTTCCTCCACCTGGCCGGACAGCTCACCGACCGCCTCGCCGAACCGGCTGCCGAACGGCCCGCCGAGCCGTTCACCGAGCAGCTCGCCGAACCGGTCGCCGAAGGGCCCGCGGAACGCCCCGTCGGCGGTCGGCCCGTCTACGGCCTGGAGGCCGTCGGCTACACCACCGAGGAGCCGCCACTGGCCACCGTCGAGGAGCAGGCGCAGCGCTACCTGCGGGAGCTGCGGTCCGTCCTGCCCGACGGCCCGTACCTGCTGGCCGGCTGGTCCTTCGGCGGGCTGGTCACCTTCGAGATGGCCCGCCTGCTGGAGGAGCAGGGGAGCCCGCCGGGATTCCTCGGGATCATCGACGCCGGGGCGCCCGCGTCCACCGGTGGATCCACCGACGGGCCCGACCAGGGGCCCGACCGGGGGGCCGACCGGGGGCCCGCCGGTGGGTCCGAGGAGCACGACGCCCTCGCCCTGCTGCTCCACGACGCGCACGCCCGTGAGCACCTTCCCCCGCGGGCGCGCAGCGAACAACTGCGCCGCATGGTGCGGGTCCTCACCACCAACGGCGACGCCGCCCGGCGCTACCGGTCGACGGCACAGCTGCGGACACCGATCCACCTGTTCACGAGCGCCGAGGCCCACCCCGAGCTCGCCGGCCCGGTCGTGGTCCCCGCCCGGTGGCGCGAACGCACCCGAGGGGCGCTGACCGTGGTCGAGGTGCCCGGCAACCACCACGACATGCTGTCGCCGCCCCACGTCGCGCCGTTCGCCGACGCGCTGTCGGCCGCCCTGGAGGAGCTCGGATGAACGACGGACACGAGCTTCCGCTGTCGTCGGCGCAGTCCGGCATCTGGTTCGCCCACCACCTGCGCCCCGGCAGTCCCGCCTACAACACCGGCGAGTACGTGGACATCCCCGGGCCGATCGACCCGGAGCTGTTCGAGGCGGCCGTGCGGCGCGTGGTGGGCGAGACGGAGTCACTGCGCGTTCGCCTCACCGACGGTGCCGACGGCCCCCGGCAGGTCGTCACCGCCTCGCCCGACTGGACGATGCACCACGTCGACCTGACGTCGGCACCGGATCCGCTGCGGGCGGCCGAGCGGTGGATGCGCGCCGACCTGGCCACACCGGTCGGGCTCACCCGGGACCCGCTCTTCCGCCAGGCCCTGTTCACCATCGCGCCGGACCGCTTCCTCTGGTACCAGCGCGTCCACCACATCGTGGTCGACGGCTTCAGCATGTCGCTCATCGCGCGCCGCGTCGCCAAGACGTACACCGCGCTGGTCGAGGGCAGGGGCGGGGCAGGACCGGCCTTCGGGTCGCTGCGCCGGCTGCTGGACCACGACGCCGCCCACCACGCGTCGCAACAGCCCGCCCAGGACCGGGAGTTCTGGGCGGCCCGGCTGGCCGGCCGGCCGGATCCGGTCAGCCTCGCCAGCCGCTCGGCGGCCGCCTCGGACACCTTCCTGCGCCGCACCGCCACCCTCGACGCGCCCACCGTGGCCGCGCTGCGGCGGGCCGCGCGACCCGCCCGGGCGAGCTGGCCCACCGCCTTCACCGCGACGGTCGCCGCCTACCTCCACCGCCTCACCGGCGAACGGGACATCGTGCTCAGCACGCCGGTGACCGGGCGCACCGGCACCCGCGCGCCGGCCGTCCCCGGCATGGTGGCGAACGTGGTGCCGCTGCGGCTGCGCGTGCACCCGGAACAGGGTCTGTCCGCACTCGCGCGACAGGTGGCCGAGGAGGTCGCCGCCCTGCGCCCGCACCAGCGCCACCGCAGCGAGGACCTGCGCAGGGAGCTGGATCCGGCACGCTCGGAGCGGGTCCTGTTCGGGCCCGTCGTCAACATCATGTCCTTCTACTACCACCTGGACTTCGCGGGCGTCCGGGCCACCGTGCACAACCTGTCCAACGGGCCGGTCGAGGACCTCTCGTTCTCCGTCTACGACCGCTCCGACGGCACCGAGCCCCGGCTCGACGTCGACGCGAACCCCGCGCTCTACTCCGAGGCCGAACTCACCGCCCACCAGCGGCGGTTCCTGCGGTTCCTGGACGCGGTGGCCCACGCCGACCCGGACCGGCCGATCGGCCGGCCCGACCTCCTCACCCCCGAGGAACGGCACCGGACCGTCGTGGCCGCCAACCGCACCGCGCAACCGCTGCCGCACCCGACGGTGCCGCTGGCCTTCGCCGCCGAGGTCCGCCGCGCGCCCGACGCGCCCGCCGTGGTGTGCGGCGAAACCACCCTGTCCTACGCGGAGTTGAACGCGAGGGCCAACCGGCTGGCGCACCGGCTCATCGCCCTCGGCGTCCGCTGCGACAGCACGGTGGCCGTGCTCATGGAACGCTCCGTCGACGTGGTGGTGTCGGTCCTGGCGATCAGCAAGGCCGGCGGCGCCTACGTGCCGCTGGACACCCGGGCCCCGACGGCCCGCCTGCGCCGCGTCCTGGCGGACACCGGGGCGGCGGTGCTGCTCACCCACCGGGCCACCCGGGACCACGCGCCGTCCCACCGCACACCGGCCGTCGTCGTCGACGCCGACCCCGGCCTCGCCGACGAGCCGGCCACCGACCCCGTCGTGCCGCTGCGCCCGGACCACCTGGCGTGCGTGCTGTACACCTCCGGGTCCACGGGCACGCCGAAGGGGGTGGCCCTGAGCCACCGCAACGTCGTCAGCCTGACCGCGCAGCGCTGTTGGCGCGAGGAGGACGGCCCGCGCGTCCTCGCGCACTCCCCGCACGCCTTCGACGCCTCGACCTACGAGTGGTGGGTGCCGCTGCTCAACGGCGGCCGGGTGATCGTGGCCCCGCCCGGAGAGCTGGCGCTCTCGGACCTCCACCGGCTCATCGTCGATCACCGGGTCGGCTCGCTGTGGTTGACGGCCGGGCTGTTCCGGGTGTTCGCCGAGGAGTCCCCCGGCACGCTGGCCCGGGTCGGCCAGGTGTGGACCGGCGGTGACATCGTGCCGGCCGACGCGGTGCGGCGCGTCCTGGCGCGTTGCCCGGACTCCGTGGTGGTCGCCGGGTACGGCCCCACCGAGGCCACGACGTTCACCACGCGCCGGGTGCTGCGCCCCGGTCAGGCCGTGCCCGACGTCGTCCCCCTCGGCCGACCGGTGGACAACAGGCGGGTGTACGTCCTGGACGAGGCGCTGTCGCCGGTGCCGCCGGGGGTGGCCGGCGTGCTGTACGTCGCCGGCGCGGGCGTGGCGCGCGGGTACCTGAACGACCCCCGCCGGACGGCCGGCCAGTTCGTGCCGTGCCCGTTCGGCGGACCGGGGGAGCGGATGTACCGCACGGGCGACGTGGTCCGCTGGAACGCCGAGGGGGAACTCGAGTTCCTCGGCCGCGCGGACGAGCAGGTCAAGCTCCACGGTTTCCGCATCGAACCGGGCGAGATCGAGGCGGTCCTGGCCGGGCATCCCGCGGTCGCCCAGGCGACCGTCGTCGCGGCCCCGGGTACCACCCCGTCCGACCGGCGTCTGATCGGCTACGTCGTCCCGGCCGGGGACCCGGGGCTCGACCCGGCGTCGGTGCGGGAGCACGCCCGCGCGGTCCTGCCGGACTACATGGTGCCTGCGGTGATCGTCACGCTCGACGCCTTCCCCCTGACGCCCAGGGGGAAGATCGACCGGGCCGCGCTGCCCGTCCCGGACCCGGACCCGGCACCGGCAGCGTCCGGCCCGGGGCCGCGGACCCCGGCGGAGCAGACGATGTGCGCCCTGTTCGCCGAGGTGCTCGGCCGGCCCGCGGTGGGCGTCGAGGACGGATTCTTCGCGCTGGGCGGCAATTCCCTGCTCGCGACCCGGCTGGTCAACCGGGTGAGGGTGAGGTTCGGCCGCGAACTCACCCTCGGCGCCCTGTTCCAGGCACCCACCCCGGCGCGCCTGCTCGAAGCGCTCGACGAAGCCCCGGACGCCGCGGCCGTCCCGGACCTCTCACCCCGTCCACGACCCTGACAGCGATCGTCTGACAGCGATGACAGGAAGCACCTCGGCATGGTCCACACCCTTCCCCCTCCCGACGGAACGCCCGCACCACCCGCACCACCGGCCGCTCCACCGGCCGCACCGGAGACCCCGACGGCCCCGGCCCTGGGGGTGTCCCAGGTCCGCCGCTACTACCAGCTCGTCGACGCCGGGGACGTGCCCGCGCTGGTCGCCCTGTTCACCCCGGACGCCCGCTACCACCGCCCCGGCTACCGGCCGATGGTCGGGCACGCCGAACTGGAACGCTTCTACCGCGACCAGCGGGTGATCCGCACCGGCGTGCACACCCTGGCCACCGTGGTCACGACCGGCGACGAGGTCGCGGTGCACGGCCTGTTCCGCGGCGTGCTGCACGACGGCGGCGAGGTCGAGCTGCGGTTCGCCGACTTCTTCCGGATGACACCGCAGGGCCGCATCGCCGCGCGGGACACCTTCTTCCACGTGCCGGCGGTCTGAGGCGCCTGAGGCGGTGGACGCCCCCGGCGACACCGCCCGCCGCACGCCGCGCACGTTCAACCCCGACGGGGACACTCCAGCACAGGAAAGCGGGAAGCAGTTGACCACGACGGTCCACACCTCCGACACCTCCGACACCTTCGACAACCCGGCGTTCGTCGGCAGCGGCCGGCCGCCGTTCGACGCCCGGGCCATCCACGAGCTGGTCGCCGAACAGGCGCGGCGGGCCCCGCACGCGCCCGCCGTCACCTGCGACGGACGGACCCTGACCTACCGGCAGCTCGACGACCGCGCCCACCGGCTCGCCGGGCGGCTGCGAGCGGCCGGACTGGCGCAGGAGGACGTCGTGGGCGTGCTGGTGCCGCGGTCGCCGGAGCTGATCGTGGCCCTGCTCGCCGTCCTCATCGCGGGCGGGGCGTACCTCGGACTCGAACCGGACGACCCGGCCGGCCGCCACGCGCTGCTGCTCGAGGACGCCGGCGCGGGCATGGTGATCACCGAGGAGGCCCTGCGCGACCAGCTGCCCGGCACCGTCGTCACGGTGACGGAAGGCCGCCCAGCGCAGGAGCCGGCCGCCGGGCCGGCGGCCCCGGTCCGTCCCGGCGACCCGGACCGGCTCGCCTACGTCAGCTACACCTCGGGCTCCACCGGCGAACCCAAGGGCGTCGGCGTGCCCCACCGGGCGATCGACCGCCTCGTCCGGGGCGCGGACTGGATGGACGTCCGCGCCGAGGACGTCTTCTTCCACCTCGCGCCGGTCGCGTTCGACGCGTCCACGTTCGAGATCTGGGCCCCCCTCGTCAACGGCTGCCGACTGGTCCTCTTCCCCCCGGTCGCCATCACGCTGGAGCACGTGGCGCGCGTCGTCCGGGCCGAGCGCGTGACGGTCCTGCTGCTGACCACCGGGCTCCTCCACCAGATGGTGAGCTCCCACCCGGAGGCGTTCGCCGGCGTGCGGCACGTCCTCACCGGGGGCGACGTGGCCTCGCCGGGCCACGTCCAGCACCTGCTGGCCCGCCACCCGGAGCTGCTCTTCACCAACGGCTACGGACCGACCGAGAACACCACCTACACGACCTGCTGGACCAGCAGCACCCTTCCGGAGCTGCGGAGCGTGCCGATCGGCCGCCCGATCAGCGGCACCAGGGTCACGGTGCTGGACGGCGACCTCCGGCCGGTGCCCGTCGGCGAGTGCGGGGAACTGTACGTGGCCGGCGCGGGCCTGGCCCGCGGCTACCTGGGCCGCCCGGCCGCGACGGCCGAACGGTTCCTGCCCGATCCGTTCGGGACGGAGCCGGGCGCCCGGATGTACCGCACCGGCGACCTCGTGCGATGGCTGCCGGACGGCACGCTGGAGTTCGTCGGCCGGGCGGACGACCAGGTCAAGGTCCAGGGTTACCGCGCCGAACCGCGCGCCGTCGAGGTCGAGCTGGAACGGCTCGCCGAGGTGCGGCACGCGGTCGTGCTGCCGCAACCCGATCCGGCGGGCGGCACCCGGCTCCTGGCCTACGTCGTGCCCGTGGAACCCGATCCGGCCGGCACCGCCGACCTCGGCCGGCGGCTGCGCCGTGAACTGCGGGACAGGCTGCCGGGCTACCTGATCCCCTGGGCGATCCTCGTCCGTCCCGAGCTGCCGGTGAACCGCAACGGCAAGATCGACCGCCGGGCCCTGCCCACCGCCACCCGGGTGCCGCGCAACGTGGCCAACGAGTTCGTCCCGCCGCTCACCGAGGTCCAGACGCGACTGACCGAGCTGTGGGGCGACGTCCTCGGCATCGAACCGGTCGGCATCGACGACGACTTCTTCGACCTCGGCGGACACTCCCTGCTGGCCACCGACCTCCTGGTCGCCACCCAGCGCGAGTTCGACGTGGACCTCCCCGCGCAGACCCTGTACCTGTCGCCGACCGTCGCCGAGCTGGCGACGGCCCTCACCGAGCGGATACGGACGGCAGGCCCGGACGGCCCGATCGCAGGCCCGGACGGCGCGATCGCAGGCCCGGACGACGCGACGGAGGGCCCGGCCGACGGGGCCCGGGAGGAGCGGTCCCGATGACGGAGGTTCCCCCGACCACGCGATGCCCCGCCCTCGCTCCCCAGCCGGTCGACCTGATCGACCCCGACCTCTACCACTCGGGCGGGGCGCACGCGGTGTGGCGACGGCTGCGCCGCGAGGCCCCGGTGAGCCGGCAGTCGGTCGGAGACCTCGGCTACTGGTCGGTCGTCGGCTACGCCGAGGCCAACCGGGTCCTCCGCGACCACGCCACGTTCACCTCCGAACAGGGCACCCTGCTCAACCTCCTCGGCCAGGGCGACCCCGCCGGCGGCCGGCAGATGGCCGCGACCGACCCGCCCCGGCACGCGCACCTGCGCGGCCCGCTCCAGCAGGCGCTGTCGATCAAGACGGTGGAGAACGACCGGGAGGCCATCCGCCGGGTCGTCGTCGAGCTGCTCAGGCCGCTGGCCGACGGCGGCCCGTGCGACTTCGCCGCCGCCATGGCCACCCTGCCGATGGCGGTGATCGGCACCATGATGGCGCTCCCGGAACAGGACTGGCCGCGGCTGGTCCGGCTCGCCCACGCCTGCATCGCCGCGGACGACCCCGAGTTCCAGCTCGCCGCCGGACCACAGGCCACCCTCGTGACCGCCCACCGGGAACTGTTCGCCTACTTCCAGGACCTCGTCACCGCCCGTCGGCGCGCACCGGGCGACGACCTGGTCAGCGTGCTGCTCACGATGGAACTGGACGGACGCCGACTGTCGCCGGGCGAGATCGTGTCCAACTGCTACAGCCTGCTGCTCGGCGCGACCGTCACCACCGCCCAGCCACCGGTCGCGGCGATGGCCGAACTCGCCGGGACCACGGCCCTGGACGACTGGGCGGCACACCCGGAGCTGCTCGGCAGCGGCGTCGAGGAGGCCCTGCGCTGGGCCTCGCCCACCCAGCACTTCATGCGCCACGCCACCCGCGACGTCGAGATCCGGGGCGTGCCGATCCCCGCGGGGGACGCGGTCGTCGTGTGGCTGGGGTCGGCCAACCGCGACGAGACCGTGTTCGCCGACCCGGACACCTTCGACATCCGGCGGCGGCCCAACAAGCACATCGCGTTCGGCGTCGGCGCGCACTACTGCATCGGACACACCGTCGCACGGGTGGCCCTGCGGATCCTGTTCGCCGAACTGCTCGGCCGGTACACCGGCTTCGAACTCGCCGGTGCGCCCCGGCGGATGCGCTCGAACATCATCGCGGGCTTCACCCACCTGCCGATCACCGCGCGCATTCGGTAGGAACCGCCGCCTCCCCGCCGCCCGCCGGCACCACGGGCCGCGTACGTCACCGCGGCCGAACCCGAGAAGAAGCCCCACCCGGAAGGACATCAGTGGACGCTCCGACGGCCCGTACCCGCAACAAGTGGTTCCTTCGCGAGCCGTCGCCGGTGGCACCGGCGCGGCTGTTCTGCCTGCCCTACTCCGGGTGCGGAGCGAGCATGTACCGCCAGTGGCCGTCCTCGGTCGACGGCGCCGAGGTCTGCCCCGTGCAGCTGCCCGGCCGGGAGAACCGGATGCGCGAGCCCGCCCACTCCACCTACGAGGCGATGGCCGACGACCTCTGCGAGGCGCTGCGCCCCTACCTGGACCGTCCCTACGCGCTGTTCGGGCACTGCGGCTCCGCGCTGGCGGCGTACGAGACCGCCGTACGGCTGGTCGAGCGGGGCTGCCCCGCCCCGACCCGGCTGTTCGTCTCCGCCGAGGTCGCGCCGCAGGACGGCCCCTACGGCCGCTTCCTCGACATGGGCGACGACGAGCTGGCCGCCGAACTGCGCGGGCTCGTCGCGGAACTGGGCGGCACCCTGGAACCGAGCCTGCTGGCGCTCTACCTCGGCGTCCTGCGCAACGACGTCGACATGAACAGGCGCTACCACGTGGCCGAGCCCGTCCGGCTGCCGTGCCCGATCACCGCCATCGGCTGGACCGAGGACACGGGCATCGCGCCGTCGCTGATGACCGGCTGGTCGGCCTGCGGCGAAGCGACCTTTGAACTCCTGGAGGGAGGCCACTACCGCTTCGTCGAGGCGCCGGCGGACCTGCTGGCGCTCCTGGCCGCGGATCTGACGCCCACCCGGCCGGCCCGCCCGCCGCTCGCACCCGATGAGCCCGGCACTGGTCCGCGCGCCTGAATCCCCCTGGCCATCCGGGTGCCCGGTGACCGGTCGGGTGCCCGGACCGGCAGGCCCGGCGCATACGGTCGACGGTCCGTCCTCGGTTCGGTGAGCATCCCAGGAGTGAGCATGACCAAGCCGGCAACCCCGTCCCAGGTCTGCATGACGCTGTCCGCCCTCGCGGCCACCGCGGCGACCCCGCGACCATCGGGGGAGACCCGGGACGAGCAGACGTGGCGCGTGGCCGCCGGGATCTCGCAGCAGCTGACCGACCTCTGGCTGGCGACCCAGGCCGGCTGGCGGCTGGCCTGGCTCGCGCTGAGCCCGGACGACGCCAACATGGCGTACATCGCCAGGAGTATCGACGGCTCCAACCGGTTCGCCGTGGTCGTGCGCGGCACGGTCGGCAACATCACCGACATCCTGGAGGACCTCGACGTCGGCACCGTGGTCCCGTTCACCGCGAGCGGTTCGCCGACCCCGGTCGCCGTCTCCAAGGGAGCGATGACGGCGTTCACCCAGGTCGCCACGATGGTCTCGATCCTGCCGCCGCCGGGGGACGTCCTGGGGGTGCCGGTGCCGCAGGACGCGTTCGCCCGGCAGGGCGCCACCCTGGCGGAGGCGCTGGCCGGCCTGGTCCAGGCGGCGCCCTCCACACCGCGGCCGACGGTGTACGTGACCGGTCACAGCCTGGGCGGCTGCATCGCCACCATGCTCGCCCCCTACCTGTACACCCAGGCGCGGAGCTGGACCAACGTCCCGCAGTTCGCGCTGGAGACCTTCGCGGCCCCCACCGCCGGGCTGCAGAGCTTCGCGACCTATCTCAACGGGCTGCCGTGGCTCGGCAACAACCACCACTTCAACGCCTGGGACGCCGTACCGCTGGCCTGGAACGACCTGAAGACGGTGAACAAGGACAGCTGGTACCCGTCACCCGGCCCGGCGGGCAACCTCACCGTGCACCACCTGTTCGACGTACTCAACGGGCTCCCGAAGGGCAAGGTCTACGTGCAGCCCGGTGCGCAGCAGGAGCTGCCGCCGGACGGGGACTACTCGACGCACGATCCGGCCCTGGTCAACAGCACGGTGGCGGACTTCATGGGGCAGGTCGCCTACCAGCACTCCAACAACGTCTACCTCAGCCTGCTCGGGACCTCCATGCTCTCTCCCGGCCCGGTGGTGACCGGCGTCAGTCCCGCCTTCGGCGCGAGCGGGTCCACGGTCGTCATCGAGGGCAGCGGCTTCCTCCCGGGCAGCGTCCTCGACTTCGGTCCCATCCCGTGCCCCGACGCCGTCGTCAGCCCGGGCGGCGACACGATCACCGCCACGGTGCCGGACGGCGTCGGCATCGTGGACGTCCGCGTCACCAGTGTGCTCGGCACGACGCCCGTCGTGCCGCTGGGGCAGTTCGCCTATGACGGACCGGCACCCGTGGTGGTCACCGGCATCAGCCCGACCAGCGGTCCGGCGGCGAAGACCACGGTCACCATCACCGGCACGGGCTTCCCCAAGGGGGCCGGCGTGAAGTTCAAGGACCAGGCGTCGAAGACGGTCACCTGGGTCTCGGCCACCGAGCTCACGGCCACCGCGCCCCTGCAGGTCGACGACAGGCAGACGGTGGACATCACCGTGACGGTCGGCGACATCGCCTCCGCCACCGGCCCGGCCGACGAGTTCACCTACACGGGCCTCTGAGCCGGGGCCGGGATCGGCCGGCCGGTGTGGTCGGCCGCTTCAGGCGGGCGCGGCGGGTGAGCGGAAGGCCCGGCGGTAGTCGGTGGGGGTGACGCCGACGCGGGCGGTGAAGTGGCGGCGGAGGTTGGTGGCGCTGCCGAGGCCGCTGCGCTCGCCGATCTGCTCGACGGGCAGGTCGGTCTTCTCCAGGAGGGACTGGGCGCGGGCGAGGCGCTGGGCGAGGAGCCACTGGAGCGGGGTGGTGCCGGTGGCGGCCTGGAGGCGGCGGAAGAAGGTGCGCGGGCTCATCCGGGCGCGACTGGCCAACTCGTCGGTGGTGAGCGGGCGTTCGAGGTTCTCCGTGGCCCAGGCGAGGACCGGGGCGAGGCTGTCGTCGTCGGCGGCGGGCACCGCGAGGTCGACGAACTGCGCCTGTCCGCCCGGGCGGTGGGCGGGGACGACGAGCTTGCGGGCCAGCTGGTTGGCCACGTGGGCGCCGAGGTCGCGGCGGACGATGTGCAGGCACAGGTCCAGTCCGGCGGCGACGCCCGCGCTGGTGAGGACGTCGCCGTCGTCGACGTAGAGCACGCCGTCGTCCACGGCGACGGTGGGGTACCGGCGGGCCAGGTCGGCGGTGTGCGCCCAGTGGGCGGTGGCCCGGCGCCCGTCCAGCAGGCCGGCGGCGGCGAGCGCGAAGGCGCCGGTGCACAGCGACACCATCCGCGCCCCGGCCCGGGCGGCCCGCCGCAGCTCGGCCACCAGGGCGGGCGGCACCTCGCGTTCGCCGGTCACGCAGGCGTCCGGGACGGAGGTGACGATCACGGTGTCGGCCTCGGCGAGGGCCTCCCAGCCGTACTCGGCGCGCAGGTTGAAGCCGAAGCCTCCGGGCGCGCGCGGCGGTGCCGGGTCGTCCGGCGTCTCGGCGCACAGGCGGAGCTCGTACCAGCGGTCGGCGATCTCGGGCTGCGGGATGCCGAACACGGCGCAGGCCATGCCGAGTTCGTACATGTCCCAGAGCGCCAGCTCGGTGTGGTCCATGACGGCGACGGCGACGGTGCCGGGGGTGCTGACGGGAGCTGACAAGGCGGCGAAACCCTTCTGGCAGGAATCGTTCGGGAGCAGTCAATCTTGCCACTGTCAGGGGTCTCCGACTGCTGCGAGGGTGAGTGATGTCGATCAAGCCCCGGGACTCACCGGGGCGGAGAAGCACACCAACGGGAGAGACCTCCATGACCCACGACCTGCCCGAATCCGTCACCGTCCTCGGCCTGGGCGCGATGGGCACCGCGCTGGCGCACGCCTTCCGCACCGCCGGCCACCCGACCACCGTCTGGAACCGTACGCCGGGCCGGGCCGAGCCACTGGTCGCCCGCGGAGCCGTCGCGGCCGACCTCCCCGGGGCGGCCGTCACGGCGAACCGGCTCATCGTCGCCTGCCTGCTCGACTACGACGCGGTGCGCGCCGTCCTCGCCGGCCAGGAGGCGGCGCTGGCCGGGCGGACGCTGGTGAACCTGACCTCCGGATCGCCCGAGCAGGCCCGGGAGACGGCCGCCTGGGCCGCCGGGCTCGGCCTGGACTACCTGGACGGCGCGATCATGATCACCCCGCCCGGGATCGGCGGCCCGGACGCGACGCTGCTCTACAGCGGCGCTTCGGACGTCCTGGCCCGCCACCGCCCGACCCTCGCCGCGCTCGGCGAGCCCGTCGACCTCGGCCCGGACGCCGGCGTCGCCGGACTGTACGACACGGCGCTGCTCGGCCTGATGTGGTCCGCGCTGAGCGGCTGGCTGCACGGCGCCGCACTGGTCGGCGCGGACGGCGTCCGGGCCGAGGAGTTCACGGCCGTGGCCACCCGCTGGCTGTCCGGAGCCGTCGCCGGCTTCATCGGCCGCTACGCCCCGCAGCTCGACGCCCGTACCTACCCGGGCGACGACGCCAGCCTGAACGTCCACCTGGCCGCGATGGACCACCTGCTGCACGCGAGCGAGGCGCGGGGCGTCGACACCGCCCTGCCGGAGCTGCTCGCCGCCCAGGTCCGCCGGGCCGTCACCGACGGGCACGGCGGCGACAGCTACGCGCGGCTGATCGAGGTCATCGCCAAGTGACCACGCTGTACCCGGCCACCAGGACCGTCTCCGCCTCGATCGCCGCAGCCGCTCCCGAAACCGCCGCGGCCACCGACTGGCCCGAGCTGGTCGTCGAGGCCGCCGCGGAGACCACCGGCGCCCTGGAGCAGGCGGCGTCCGCCGACTGGTCCCGTGTCCCCGCGGGTAGCGACTGGACCGCCCGCGCCACCCTGGACCACCTCGCCCTCGGCCTGCTCGGCTACGCGGGCCTGCTCACCGCCCGCCCCACCGACCGCTACATCACCCTCTTCGGCTCGCTCGACCCGGCCGCCCCGATCCCGCACTGCCTGGAGGGCCTGCGCATCGCCGCCGGCCTGCTCGCCACCACCGTGCGCGACACCCCGGCGGACGCCCGGGCCTGGCACCCCTGGGGCCACTCGGACGGCCCCGGCTTCGCCGCCATGGGAATCGTCGAACTCCTTGTCCACGGCCGGGACTTGGCGGAGGCCTACGACCTTCCCTGGCAGCCGCCGGACCACCTCGCGGCCCCCGCCCTGGCCCGGCTGTTCCCGGACGCGCCGCACGGCCACCGCCCCACCGACACCCTGCTCTGGTGCACCGGCCGGACCGCGCTCCCCGGACACCCGCGCCGCCCGGCCGACGGCTGGAGCTGGGACGGCCGCGTCCGCTGAGACCGGGCGCGACGCCGAGGCCAACCGGGCTTCCGGGCCCCGGACACCGGTCCGACGGACATCCGCCCGACGCGGGCCCGTCCGGTGCCATCGCTCCGAACGACTCCTCCGAACTCACCACCCACCTCGGGACGCCGAAGGCTGCCCGAAAACAGAAAGCCGCCATGAAACTCTCCCTCATAGCCCGTACGTCGTCCGTCGCCGCCCTGGTGACGACCGCCCTCGCCTTCGGCGCGGTCGCCGCCGGCCCCGCGGTCGCCGCCGAGCCCCGCGCCGCTGCCGCCGATCCGGCGCGTCCGTCAGCGGACGACCACCCCAACGCGGGCCAGGGCACCCCCACCTCCCAACTCCGCGCCAAGAGCCTGGCCGCACCGCTCGCCGCCGACGAAGACGCCCGGCCCATCACCCGCAGCGAGGTCCTCAAGCGCGCCGCCACCTGGGTGGACCAGGGCCTCGACTACAGCATGGAGGCGACGTACCAGGGCTGGCGCACCGACTGCTCCGGCTACGTCTCGATGGCATGGGGCCTGCCCGGTCCCGGCGAGGCCACTCCCACCTTCATCCCCGCCGGCGTCGCCCACGCCATCACCAAGGACGAGCTCAAGCCCGGCGACGCCCTCAACAACGACAACCCGGGCAGGTACGGGCACATCGTCCTCTTCGAGAAGTGGGCCGACTCCGCCAGGACGTCCTACTGGGGCTACGAGTTCAGCAGCACCGGCGTTCACCACCGGGTGATCCCGTACGCCTACTTCTCCCTTTCGGAGCAGTACCAGCCGATCCGGCTCAACTCCATCGTGGACGACGAGGTGACGCCCGCTTCCACCGACGACACCAGCAGGATCAAGGGTGACTTCGACGGTGACGGCCGGGAGGACCTCGCGGTGCTGTACGACTACGGCAGGGACGGCGAGCGGAATCACAGCGGGCTGTGGACCTTCACCAGTAACGGGTCCGGGTTCAACTCCCCGCGGCAGGTGTGGGACAGCGGTTCGGACAGCTGGAACTGGGCCGGCAGCAAGGTGACGGTCGGCGACTTCAACGGTGACGGCAAGGCCGACATCGGCGTGCTGTACGACTACGGCAGGGACGGGGAGCGCAACCGCACCGGGCTGTGGACCTTCACCAGCACCGGTACGGGGTTCACGGGCCCGAAGCTGGTGTGGGACAGTGCCACGGACCCGGTGAAGAGCTGGAACTGGGCGGCCAGCAAGCCGGTCTCCGGGGACTTCGACGGCGACGGCAGGACGGACATCGCCATCGCCTACGACTACGGCCAGAGCGGGGACGTCAGCCGTACCGGGCTCTGGACCCTCACCAGCACCGGCACCGGGTTCACCGGCCCCAAGCAGGTGTGGGACAGCGCCACCGATGCCGTCAAGAGCTGGAAGTGGAACAACAGCAAGGTCGTCGCCGGCGACTTCAACGGCGACGGCAAGGCGGACATGGGCGTCCTCTACGACTACGGCAGGGACGGCGAGCGCAGCCGCACCGGCCTGTGGACCTTCACCAGCACCGGCGCCGGGCTGAACTCCCCGCAGCAGGTGTGGGACAGCGGTTCGGACAGCTGGAACTGGGCCGGCAGCAAGGTGACGGCCGGTGACTTCAACGGTGACGGCAAGACCGATGTGGGTGTCCTCTACGACTACGGCCGGACCGACACCGTCTACCGCACGGCCGTCTGGACGTTCACCAGCACCGGCACGGGGTTCACCGGCCCCAGCAAGGCCTGGGACAGCGCCACCGATGCCGTCAAGAGCTGGAACTGGGCGGCGAGCAAGCCCGTGGCCGGTGACTTCAACGGTGACGGCAAGACCGACGTGGGCGTCCTCTACGACTACGGCCGGACCGACACCGTCAACCGCACCGCCGTCTGGACCTTCGCCAGCACCGGCAGCGGCTTCAGCAGCCCCAGGAAGGCCTGGGACAGCGCCACCGATGCCGTCAAGAGCTGGAACTGGACCAACAGCACCGTCAGCTGACCACCCATCGACCGATCGAGGTCTTCAGGACAATGCGTTCCACGACAAACAGGAAGCGCACGCTCATCGGCACCGCGGCCGTGGCGCTGACCGCAGCCGGACTCTCCCTCGCGCCTTCCGTCCCAGCCGGTGCCGCCTCGGTCGCCACCTGGGAGAAGCTCGCGCGGTGCGAGAGCGAGGGCGACTGGAGCTACCACCAGGGAACGAACCTGGGCGGGGGTCTGCAGTTCATGCCGAGTACCTGGGAGGAATTCGGCGGGACGGAGTACGCGCCGTTCCCCTACCAGGCCACCAAGGAGCAGCAGATCAGGATCGGGGAGAAGGTGCTCGCTGTTCAGGGTGTGGTCGCCTGGCCGAACTGCTGGCAGCAGGCAGGCCTGACCACCGACGGCGAACAGCCCTTTCCCGATGTTCCCGCCGCCCCGGAGCAGAACGAGGGCGCCGACCGGACCAGGGGTGATTTCGACGGTGACGGCCGGGACGACCTCGCGGTGCTGTACGACTATGGCAAGGACGGCGAGCGCAACCGAAGCGGCTTGTGGACCTTCACCAGCAACGGGGCCGGGTTCAACTCCCCGCGCCAGGTGTGGGACAGCGGTTCGGACAGTTGGAACTGGGCGGCCAGCAAGGTGGCGGTCGGTGACTTCAACGGGGACGGCAAGGCCGACATCGGCGTGCTGTACGACGACGGCAAGGACGGTGACCGCAACCGCACCAAGCTCTACACCTTCACCAGCACCGGCGCGGGGTTCACGAGCCCCAAGCTGGTGTGGGACAGTGCCACGGACCCGGTGAAGAGCTGGAACTGGGCCGCGAGCAAGCCGGTCTCCGGGGACTTCGACGGCGACGGCAGGACCGACCTCGCCATCGCCTACGACTACGGCAAGAACGGCGACGTCAACCGCACCGCCGTCTGGGCCTTCGCCAGTACCGGCACCGGGTTCGCGAGCCCCAGGAAGGCCTGGGACAGCAGCACCGACCCGGTCAAGAGCTGGAGCTGGGCGGCGAGCAAGCCCGTCGCCGGGGACTTCGACGGCGACGGCAAGACGGACATCGGTGTCCTCTACGACTACGGCAAGGAGGGCGACCGCAACCGGTCCGGTCTGTGGACTCTCACCAGCACCGGCACTGGGTTCAACTCCCCGCGGCAGGTGTGGGACAGCGGTTCGGACAGCTGGAACTGGACCACGAGCAAGCCCGTCGCCGGTGACTTCAGCGGCGACGGCAGGACCGACGTCGGTGTCTTCTACGACTACGGCCGGACCGACAGCGTCAACCGCACCGCCGTCTGGACCTTCACCAGCACCGGCACCGGGTTCGCCGGCCCCAACAGGGCTTGGGACAGTGCCACCGACCTGGTCAAGAGCTGGAGCTGGGCCGCCAGTAAGCCCGTCGCCGGTGACTTCAGCGGCGACGGCAGGACCGACCTCGGCGTCCTCTACGACTACGGCCAGAGCGGCGACCTCAGTCGTACCGGGCTCTGGACCCTCACCAGCACCGGCAGCAGCTTCGCCGGCCCCAAGAAGGCCTGGGACAGCGCCACCGACGCCGTCAAGAGCTGGAACTGGACCAACAGCAAGATCGGCTGAGGTTCCCCCTCGTCCGGCGAGCCCCTGCGTCACCTGTGCTGAGGGAATGCTTCCCTTGCGTAGCGCATCGCGTCGCGGAGGGTGCGGCGGCCTCCCGCCCCTCCGCCCGACCTCTCAGCAAGGGGAACCCATGGCTGACATGACGCCGGACCGGCTCCACGACGAGGCGATGTTCGCCGTGGAGACGGCCCGGCAGGGGGAGTTGCGGGAGGCCCTGCAGCGGTTGGCCGCCGGCACCTGCGCCATCGTGCGGGTGCCGGACCTGCTCCAGGGCGACCTGGCCCGCCTCGTCGCCCGCATCGAGCGGGCCGACTTCGAGCCCTACGACGAAGAGCGGCTCGACCCGCCGATCCTGAAGTTCGGCCCCGCGGTCTACGACTACTACACCGAGGGCCAACTCCGGGACGCCTACTGGGAGAAGGCGGAACGGGCCCGCGAGGCCGGGCTCGACATCTACGGCGGGAACGATCCGGCGCCGGCCGTCATGCGCCGGCTGAACACCGAACTCGGTATCCCGGTGCGCCCCGCGACCATCGGTGGGCGCCCGCTGCACGTGGGCATCCTCCGGGAGTTCCCCACCGGCTCGAAGATCCACTACGACGAGGTGGCACGGGAGTTCCCGGGCCGCCTCGACGACCAGCCCATCGTGCAGCTCGCCTTCAACCTCCACCTCACCGTCGCCGAACACGGCGGTGCGCTGACGGTCTGGCGGCACCGCTGGATCCCCGCCGACGACGGCTTCAGGGACGGCTACGGCTGGGCCCCCGAGGCCGTCGCCGACGTGCCCTCGGCCACGGCGCTGGCCGAGCCCGGCGAAGGCGTGTTCTTCGACTGCCGCAACTTCCACCAGGTCCAGGGCTTCGCGGGCGGCCGCCGGATCACCCTCTCCCTCTTCCTGGGGTTCACCATGGCCGGCGAGCTGATCGCCTGGTCCTGACCTCCGCGTTCGGCCCGCGCGGCAGCCGCCCACCTACCCGGTTCGTTCGCCGCGGTACGGCGCGAGGAAGGCGGTGAGGGCTGCCAGCATCGCCTCCGGGGCTTCCTCGGGCGGGTAGTGGCCGCAGTCGGGGAGGACCAGGCTCTCCACGTCGTCGGCGGCGAGCTTCATCGTCGCGCCGACCGAGGCGCCCAGGTTCCGCGCCCCACCGATCGCCAGGACGGGGAGGGAGAGCCGCCGAGTCGCGCGCCGCTGGTTCTGGGCGATGGTCGTGTCGAGTGCGCGGTAGAACTCGAAGCTGCAGCGCAGGGCCTGCGCGTCGGCGGCGAGGAGCTCGGCGTAGTACCGGACGGCGTGGTCGGGCAGCGGCTTCGCGGACTTCGTGGCGAACTGGTGGCCGAAGTAGAGGTGCTCCCGTCCGCTGACCAGTTGTTCGTTGAGGCCGTCGAGGCGGTTGAAGGCGAAGTGCCAGAGCCGGTCGTTGGCGTCCTGGCTGCCGAAGAGCGGCGGGGTGGGGGAGAGCCCGGGGATCGCGGCCTCGGCGACGGCGAGGCGGTCGAGCCGGTCGGGGTGGTCCGCGGCCAGGGCGTAGCCGGTCCACATGCCGACGTCGTGGCCGACCATGGCGAAGCGGTGGTGCCCGAGGGCGTCCATCAGCTCCACCAGGTCGCGGGCGAGCGTGCCGGTGTCGTACCCGTCCAGCGGCTTGTCGGACAGTCCGACGCCGCGCGGATCGACCGCGACGACCCGGAAGTCCCGTGCCAGCGCGGGCATCAGGAGGCGCCAGGCGTACCAGCTCTGCGGCCAGCCGGCGAGCAGCAGCAGCGGGGGGCCTTCGCCGCCGGTGACGGCGTGCAGGCGCAGGCGCCCGGTGTCGACGTACCGGCTGGTGAAGGTCCGCGTGAATCCGGCCGGGAGCTCCGGCGCCCCGGTGACGGAACCCGGGCCCTCAGGGGTGGGCGGGGGTGTGGACGACAGGCTCATGGTCTTTCCTCTCGTGGTGCTGACGCCGGGCCACTGGCCGTCACCGTAGCCATCTTGTACCGATCGGTCAAAGATTGTTTGACCGGCCGGTCCAAGATGCGGGTAGGCTCACCCCGACAGACCCCCGACAGGTGAGACGGGAGGTGCGCGCGGTGGCCGGCCGGAAGCAGTTCGACGTCGACGCGGCCCTGGACCAGGCCATGCGGGTGTTCTGGCAGCGCGGATACGCCGATGCCTCACTGGACGCCCTCGGCTCCGCCACCGGCCTCGGCCGCGGCTCGCTCTACGGCACCTTCGGCGGCAAGGAGGCCCTGTTCCACCGGTGCCTCGACCGCTACGCGTCGGTCTACGGCGCCCGGTACGAGCGGGCGCTCGCCGCTCACCCCGGTGATCCGGTGCGCGCCGTCGAGGCGTTCTTCGACGTCGTCCTGGAGCGCATCGCCGACCCGTCGGTTCCCGCGGGGTGCCTCATCGCGCAGTCCGCGGCGCAGTCGCCGACGCTGACGGAGGAGAGCGGCACCCGGGTGCGCGGCCTGCTCGACCTGCAACACCAGCGGGTCCGCGCCGCCCTGGCGGACTCCCCGGCCGACGCCCGGACGCTCGACGAGCTCGCCACCTTCGTCGTCGCCGTCAACCAGTCGCTGGCCGTGCTGAGCCGGGCCGGCGCCTCGGGGGACGAGCTGCGGTCCGTGACCCGGCTGGCCTGCGCGACGGTGGCGGACTCCCTCGCCCGGGCGGCGGCGGCATCCGGGACGGACGACGCTCCGAACTGACGGGCGCCGGCACTCGGCACCCGGGCCCGCCGCCGTCCCGCGGCGGCCGTCGCCACACGGCCTCCACCGTCTTCACCACCTCCACCCGCGTTCCGCGGCGGCCGGACGGCCGCCTCTCCGCGCCCGCCCGTGCTCCGCGAGGCCCCGACAACGGCGGCGAATCGCCAGCACATTGGGAGAACACCGCCTCCGGCAACCATCTGTTCTCGGAAGCGGCCGCCCCTCCGCTCTCTCATACGCGACTGCCGAGGTTCAGGCGAGGAGACCATGCGGAACGGAATCAGCGACGGCACGGGCAACCGCGTCGTCATCAAGGTGGGAACGTCGTCCCTGATCACTCAGGGCGAGGTCGACCCCGTCAAGCTCGACACCCTCTGCACCACGGTGGCGAAGGGCATCGAGGCCGGTCTGGCGCCGGTGCTCGTCACCTCGGGGGCGATCGCACTGGGCCGCACCAGGCACGGCGATCTGACCCGGGACACGGCGGAGGCCGCCCAGACCGCGGCGGCGCTCGGTCAGGGAATGCTGTACGCGGCGCTCCGTGCCCGGTTCGCCGCGAACGGTCTGGAGACGGGTCAGATCCTGCTGACGCCGCACGATCTCGTCGCGCCGGAGCGCGGCGGGGGAGTGCGCCGCACGTTCGACCTGATGCTGTCGCTGGGCATGGTGCCCATCGTCAACGAGAACGACGCGCTGGGCGTGCGCAACAACGACGTGCTGGCCGCGCTGCTCGCCGGATTCCTCGAGGCGCGACTCCTGCTGCTGCTCACCAACGTGGCCGGCCTCTACGACGGCAACCCGATGCTCGGCGAGGGCGCCGTGCGCATCGCCGAGGTGACGGGGCCGATCTCCGAGGTCGAGGCGATGGCCGGGGGGTCCACCGGGGACGGCGGGACCGGCGGCATGCTCGTGAAGCTGAGCGCCTGCTGGATCGCCGCGCACGCCGGGGTCCGCACCGTGGTGGCCGATGCCATGGACTCCACCGTGCTGATCGCCGCCGCCCGGGGCGACGAGGTGGAGGGGACCGTCTTCCCGCCCCGCACCACCCACTCCGCCGCCCCCGGTCTCGGGCGCCTCTGGCGGGCCTTCCGGTACCCGCCGAGCGGGACCGTGGTCTGCGACGCCGCGGGGCGGCAGGCCATCGAGTCGGACCGGGCCCTGCTCGCCGGGAGCGTCGACGCGATCACGGGGTCGTTCGACAGCGGCGACGTCGTGGACGTCGTCGGCCCGGACGCCCGGGTGATCGCCCGCGGCACCGTCCGTCTCGGCGCGGCGCAGGCCCGGGCCGGTGACCGGTCCGCCTCGGAACTCATCGACGACTGTGACTACGTACGGATCTTTGGAGGCTAGTTGTGTCGGTAATCGACATCTGCCGTGCTGCCGCGGAGGCGACCGCCGCCGTCAAGAGGCTCACCACGGCGAAGAAGAACCAGGTGCTCCTGGACATGGCGGCCGCCGTCGAGCGCAACCGCGACTCGATCATCAAGGCGAACGAGCAGGACATCGAGGCCGCCCGTGCGGCCGGCATCACCCCGACCCTCATCGACCGCCTGACCCTGACCGACAGCCGGATGGCCGGTCTGGTGAACGCCATCCACACGGTGGCGTCGCTGGCGGATCCGGTCGGCGAGGTCGTCAAGGGCTGGACGCGGCCCAACGGGCTGCTGATCGAGCAGGTGCGGGAGCCGCTGGGCGTCATCGCGGTGATCTACGAGGCCCGGCCCAACGTCACCGCCGAGGTCGCCGCCCTCTGCCTGAAGACCGGCAACTGCGCGGTGCTGCGTGGCTCGTCCATGGCCGCGGCCACCAACGCCGCGATCATGGCGGCGCTGGCGGAGGCCATCGCCGAGCACGACGACGTGCCCGCCGCGGCCGTCCAGCTGATCTCGGACCCGTCCCGTGACGCCGCCCTGGAGCTCATGCGCGCCAAGGGGTACGTCGACCTGCTCGTCCCGCGAGGCGGCCCCGAGCTGATCGCCTCCGTCGAGAAGAACGCCACCGTGCCCACGGTGATCGACGGCGCCGGCAACTGCCACACCTACATCGACGGCTCCGCCGACCTCGCCATCGCGACCGCGGTCACGATCAACGCGAAGACCTCCCGGCCGAGCGTGTGCAACGCGATGGAGACCCTGCTGGTCCACGCGGACCTGGCGGAGTCCTGGCTGCCCGGAATCCTCGACGAGCTGGCCGAGGCGGGGGTGGAGATCCGTGGCGACGAGACCGTCCAGCGGGTCTGGCCGAAGGCGGTCGCCGCGACCGAGGAGGACTGGGGCACCGAGTACCTGCGGCTCGTCCTCGCGGTCAAGGTCGTTCCCGACGCCGACGCCGCCTTCGCGCACATCCGCCGGTGGGGCACGTCCAACGCCGAGGGCATCGTGGCGAAGGACATCGACGTGGCGCGGCGCTTCGCCCGGGAGGTCGACTCCGGCAGCGTCTTCGTCAACACCTCCACCCGGTACTCCGACGGCGGCGAGTTCGGCTACGGCGTGGAGATCGGCGTCTCCACCCAGAAGCTGCACGTGCGCGGACCGATGGGTCTGGAGTCGCTGACCACGGTGAAGAACGTGGTCTGGGGCAGTGGCCAGACGAGGATCGTCTGATGGCCGGACAGCCGCGCACCGCGACGAAGGAGCCGCTGCGCGCCTCCCGGCTGATGGAGGGCATCACCCAGGCGCTGTCGGTCCAGCACAACAACGTCGTCTACGACATGAAGGCCGCCGGACAGGACGTCATCACGCTGTCCCTCGGTGAGGCCTTCTTCGACCTGCCGCTCCCGGAGTTCGGCGGGCTCACCACGCCCGGCCTGCACCACTACTCGCACTCCCGGGGGCTGCCGGAGCTGCGGCGGCTGCTCGGCAAGTACTACGAGTCCAAGTTCGCGCTCCCGGTGGACCCGGACACCGAGGTGATCGTCACCGCGGGATCGAAGGCCGCCATCTACATGGCGCTGATGGCGATCCTCGACCCCGGGGACGAGGTGATCGTGCCGGAGCCGTACTGGCTGAGCTACCCGGCGCAGATCCGCCTGTGCAAGGGCGAGCCGGTGATGGTCGCCCACGACGTGCCGGTCTTCGACTTCGAGCGGTTCGTCACCGAGCGCACCCGCGCGGTCATCATCAACAACCCGAACAACCCGAGCGGGCACGTCTACACCCGTGCCGAGCTGGAGCACCTGCACGAACTGGCCGACCGCCACGGTCTCCTGCTGATCGTCGACGAGGCGTACAACGAGTTCGTGCCGCCGGGCCCCGAGTTCCTCGCGGCCGGGTCGCTCGACCCGGAGAAGAAGCACACGGTCACGGTCAACTCGATGTCGAAGAACTACGGCGTCTCGGGCTGGCGGATCGGCTACCTCATCGCCAACGAGCGGCTCACCGAGCAGATCCTGAAGATCAACCAGCATCTGGTCACCTGTGCGCCCACCATCCTGGCGGCGTACCTGTCCGAGCGCTTCGACGACCTCCTGGACGTCACCCGGCCGCAGATCCAGCGCACCGTCCAGCTGCGCAACCGGGTCGCCGGCTGGTTCGCGGACGCGGGCATCGACACCATGCCCGGCACGTCGACGTTCTACCTCTTCGTCCACCTGGGCGCCTCCGCCCTGGACTCCACCGGGTTCGCCGACCGGCTGCTGAGGGAGAGCGCGATCAGTGTGGTGCCCGGCATCGGGTACGGGGACTCGTGCGACCGCTACATCCGGGTCTCCGTGGGCAGCGAGTCCGAGGAGCGCATCGCCCGTGCCGTGGCCGCGATCCGGGACCTGATCGAGAGCACCACTCCCGAGCACCTGACCGCCGGCCTGCGTCCGAGGGTCGAGTCCGGGGTGTGACCCGGACGGAGCCGGGTGCGGCCGCCCCGAGCGCGCCCCTCCCCGTTCCGCGTCGTGCCGGTCGTGCCCGGCCGAGGAGCAAGCAGCAGTCCTGAGTCCTTTCCGGCCTCGCGAACCCGACCGCGAGGCCGGAGAGGACTCGTTCATCCGACAGCAACCCGAGGGGAAGGCCCATGACGAGGGACTCCGTCACACGCAGCTACGTCGAGCGGTGCCTGGAAGAGGGCAGCGCCTTGCGGGACCTCGCGAGCCGTGTGCCGTTCCCCAAGGAAGCCGAGGCCGACTACCGGAGCATCATCCTGCCCCGGCCGGTCTTCGTGCCGGACCGGTCCATCGCCAGGTGCGCCGACGACCTGGCAGCGCTGTTCCGGGTGCTGACCTCGCTGCCGGACCGGCTCTTCGGCGGGGACGTCGACGGGTACGCCCGGGAACTGGGCATCGACCCCAGGCGGGCGGCGCTGATCCAGCGGCTCGGCGGAGACATCACCCTGTACGGGCGCGCCGACCTCTACCGGGTCGAGGACTCCTTCAAGCTCCTCGAATTCAACGTCAACAGCACCGTCGGCGGGGTCTCCTGGTCGGACATCGCCAAGTACATGCTGGAGGTGCCGGAGTTCCGGGAGTTCGCCGACGAGCACGGCCTCGACTACGTCCACACGGGCGAGCGTCTGGTCCGGTCCCTGCGCGAAGCGGCGAAGCCCGTCACCGGCGGTGCGGCACCCGTCGTCGGCGCGGTCGACTGCGACGGCGCCATGGCCAAGTACCGGAGCATGTACCTGAGCCTCCAGGAGATGATGCGCGGCTTCGGCATCGAGATGGTCCTCGGCGAGCTGAGCGAGGTGCGGGAGAAGGGCGGGAGGCTGTACCTGCACGGCCGGCCGCTGGACGTCATCGCGCGCTACTTCACGGTGGAGGAGGTGGTGGCGAGTCCTGACGGCGAGAGGACGCTGGAGCCGATCTTCCGGGCGCACGAGGAGGGACGCGTGGTCCTGTGGACCACGATGCGCACCGGACTGGTGCACAACAAGGGCTGCCTGGCGATGCTGTCCGACCAGCGGTGGCGTGACGCCTTCTCGGCCGAGGAGAAGGCGCTGATCGACCGGATCCTGCCCTGGACCCGTGTGCTGGACTCCGGGACCGTCGAGGCCGGGGGAACCACGGTGGATCTGCTCGACTACTGCGGGGAGCACCGCGAGAAGCTCATCATCAAGCCGGTCAACGGGTATTCGGGGATCGGCAGCCACGCCGGCTGGGAGAAGTCCGACCGGGAGTGGCGGGAGCTCCTGGACGGGGCCCTGGGCAGCGGGTACATCGTCCAGGAGAGGGTCGTCCCGGATCCGGAACCGATCGTCGATCCGGAGAGCGGGACGGTCGAGGACTACGACTCCGTCTGGGGTGTCTTCGTCACTCCGGAGGGATACGGAGGGGCTCAGGTGAGGGCCACCCCGTCGGGTGGTCAAGCGGTCATCAACCTGGGCGCCGACCGGCGTGTCAAGGTGGGCCCCGTGTTCCGTCACGCTTCCTGAGACTGCGATTCCTGAGACAGCGGAGGACTCCACGAATGACTCGATCCCGGACCGGCGGAGGCGAGCCTCCCCAGGCGGTGGGAACGGAAACCCCGATCGCGGGCGGAGCGGAGCGGGAGAGCGGCGCCGCCGGCGAACCGTCGATCTTCGGGAACCGGAACTTCAGACGGCTCTTCACCGCCAACACCGTCAGTCTGTACGGTTCGCAGGTCAGTTACCTGGCCGTGCCGCTCACCGCGGTCACCGTGCTCGACGCGAGTCCGGCGCAGGTCGGACTGCTCGGGGTGCTGAGTACGGTCTCCTTCCTCCTGGTGGGCCTCCCGGCCGGCGTCTGGGTCGACCGCATGCCCCGGCGCCCGATCATGTTCACCGCCGACTTCGGGCGGGCACTGCTGCTGGGGTCGATACCCGTGGCGTGGCTCCTCGGGGCCCTGACCCTGACGCAGCTGTACGTGGTCGTGTTCGTGAGCGGGACCTTGACGGTCTTCTCCGACATCTCCGCGCAGAGCTTCCTGCCCTCCATCGTGCAGCGGGAGCGCCTGCTCCAGGCCAACGGGTACATCGGCAGCGTCAGGGAGAGTTCCGGAGTCGCCGGGCCCAGTCTGGGCGGTCTGCTGCTCCAGCTGATGGCGGCCCCGGTCGCGGTCGTCGTGGACGCGTTCGGCTTCCTCCTGTCGGGATTACTGATCTCCCGGATCGACCGGGTGGACGAGTCCCACACGGTCGCCGAGAAGAAGGCGCTGTACCGGGGGATCTGGGACGGGGTGAGGTTCGTCTTCTCCCACCCCCTGCTCCGCCCGATCGCGACGGCCGGGGCGATCACCAACTTCTCCCTCCAGATGGTCACGATCATGCTGCCCCTCCTCTTCGAGCAGGTCCTGCACCTCTCCGCGTGGAGGTTGGGCCTGTACCTGGCCGTGGGGGGCATCGGCTCGCTGATCGGCGCGTACACCGGGCCGCGGCTGGCGGAGCGGGTGGGACAGGGCCGTGTGCTGTGGCTCGCCGGTCTGGTCACCGCGCCGTTCGCCGGCCTGGTGCCGCTGATCGGTGATGGAGCGATGTACTGGGTGTCCGCCGTCTGCTGGCTGGTGGTCACGTACCGCATGGGGATGAACAGCGTGGTCCTGGTGAGCTTCCGGCAGCGCGTCACCCCGAACGAGCTGCTGGGCCGCATGAACGCGACCATGCGGTTCGCCCTGACCGGAGCCACCGCGCTGGGTGCGGGGGCCTCGGGGCTCGTCGGACAGTTCTTCGGCGTCCGCGCGTCGCTCTACGTCGGGGCGGTCGGGCTGGCGGTCGCCTGGCTCCCCTACGTCTTCTCACCGCTCCGGCGAATGAGAACTCTCCCGTAGGAGCCGTCTTCAAACCCGTGTGTGCGGACAAGCCGGCGGCGTGCCGCTCCGCTCATCGGGGCGGTACGCCGCTGCGCGCACTCGTCGTCCGCGCACCATCCAGATCGCTGACGATCCATCAGGGTTCAATGGAGGGCGACAATGTGACCTAGATCTCTTGCAGAGGCCGGGGTGTCATGATCTACTTCGGCTTGCCGTCTTGACGCCAGTTCGTCAACTCACCAACTCGCTCCGGTTTCATGAGAATTGAGTGAGGGTCAGGAAAACAGCAGGCCAGCTGGTTCGTCTGACGGTAGGTTAAAAGCCGGTCTCTGGGGGGGGAGAGGGGAAAGCTTTGCTTGTCGGTAGGTCTGAAACGCTGGACGCCGTCATCGTCGGCGGCGGCATCGTGGGTGCCGCCGTGTTCCATGAACTCGCAGATCGCGGCGCCCGCGTGTGCCTGGTCGAGCAGGATCGGACGGGGCTCGGAACCACGGCATGGAGCGGCGGCATCGTGCGCTGCTACCATGACGATCCGGTCCTCGTGGAGCGCGGGATACAGGGGCTCTCCTTCTTCCGAAGCTTTGCGGAGCGAACCGGGATCCACGCGGACTTCACCGAGACCGGATTCCTCTACATACCGCACCCGAACAGGTATGAGCAGGCCCGGATCCTGACGGACCGCATCTCACAGTCCTTCCCCGCGCAGTTGCTCTCCGCCGCCGACCTGGACCGCAAGTTCGGTCATATCCTCGGCGAATCCGCCGAATTCGCGGTGTGGGAACCGCAGGCCGGCTATCTCGACGCCACGCAGGTGACGCGGGCGCTCGTCCGGTCCGCGGTCCGCAAGGGCGGCCGGTTGCTGGAAGGCGTCCGGGTCGACGGCCTGAACCGGGTGGAGGGGCGAGTCCGCGGAGTGCGGGGGAGCACGGGCGTGCTGGCGGCCGACGCGGTGGTCCTCGCCGCCGGCGCCCACACGCCGCGGCTCCTCGACTCCTGGGGCATCCCGCACGACCTCTGGGCACAGGCCATCCAGGTCGAGCTGCGCGGCGTCGACGCGGCGCCGAAGGACCACCCCGCGTACATGGACGACGTCCTGTCCGTCAACGGCAGACCGGACCCGGACTCCAACGGGATGCTGCTCGGCCACCCCACCGGGCACCGCATCGACGGTGCGATCGAACGCACCGCCGTCGACCCGCAGCAGTCCCGGCTGGCCGTGACGGCCGGGCGGCGGCGCTTCACCTGGGTCGACGCGAGCGTGCCACTCGGGGGCTTCAGAGCGGCGGAGTGCTACGCCCCGGACGGGCGGGGCCGCGTCGGGTGGGTTCCGGAGGAGCCCGGCCTGATGCTCGCCACCGGCTTCAACGGAGGCGCGTTCAAGCTGGCCCCGTGGGCCGCCGGGGAAGCAGCCCGGCTGCTGGCCGGCTGAGCACCCGACCGCCGCAGTCCCCACTTCAGTTCCACGGCAGTCCATCTCCGACTGCCGTGCCTCCGCCATGCCCACATGAAAGGTGGATCGATGTCCCAGGACATCAAGGGAGTTCTCCCCGTCGTCCTCATGCCGTACACCGAAGACGGATCGAGGGTCGACGAGGACGACTTCCTCTCGCAGACGGAGTTCATGTTCCAGGCCGGCTGCAACGGTTTCGTCGTGGGCCAGGTGTCCGAGGTGCTGCGGCTGACCCACGAGGAGCGGCTGCGGGTCGCCGAGCTGTCGGCCAAGGCGGCCCAGGGCCGGGGCGTCTCCATCATGAGCACCGGCGCCGAGACGCCCCAGGCGGCGGTGCAGTACTCCCGCCACGCGCAGGAAGCCGGCGTCGACGCCCTTCTCGTGATGCACCCGGCGACGATCCCGCTCGACGACGACGGCATGGTCGCCTACTACAGCGAGGTCATCGAGGCCGTCGACATCCCCGTGATCATCCATCACGCCAAGAGCCTGGCGAAGCAGCCGCTGAGCATCGCCGCCCAGGTGCGGCTGCTGGAGGAGTACGGCGAGGACCGCGTGCTCTTCAAGCCGGAGGCGCAGCCGACGCCGCCGCGCGTCAGCCTGCTGCGCGACGCGACCGGGGGCCGGGCCCGCATCTTCGAGGGCGACGGCGGGATGATGCTGCTCGACTGCCACCGACGCGGCCTGACGGGCACCATCCCCGCCACCGAGATCGCCGAGATCGTCGTGGCGCTCTGGAACCTGCTCGAGCAGGGCAAGCGCGCCGAGGCGGAGCGGATCGGGCACCCGCTGTCCTACCTCATGTGCCACATGATGAACAGCACCGACTACTACGTGTCCATCGCCAAGCGCTTCCTCAAGGAGCGCGGAATCGTCAAGAGCACGCACGTGCGCGGCCCGAGCCGGCACGTGCTCGACGACGAGACCTGGACCGAAGTCCACCACACCTACCAGAACCTCGTTTCTCTCGCGAAGGAGCTCAACCGATGAAGAACCACGCCTTCACCATCCGCCTCAAGGACGCCGCCGCCGCCGAGAAGTACATCGGGCTGCACCGTGACGTCATCCCGGAGATCGTCGCCCCGGGCGGCGCGCTCGACACCATCGGCGTCCGCAAGCTGCAGATCTTCTTCATCGAGCCGCTGATGCTGTTCATGTACGTCGAGGCCGAGGACCACTTCGACCCCACCCGTGACTTCCTGCGCGCGAACGACCTGCACCCGGCCGTGCAGGAGTGGGACGACATGATGCACGCCGACGGCGGCCTCCTCGTCCGGCACGAGAACCACGGCAACAAGCTGAACTGGGCCGAGATGCAGCGCATTCACCACGTGGACTTCACCAACACGCTGCCCGACCTCGACGGGAAGTGAGCCCCCATGGACCGCGTCGGGCTGACCGTTCTCGACTGCACGCTGCGTGACGGTGGTTACTACACCAACTGGAACTTCGACACCGCGCTCGTCGAGGAGTACCTGGCCGCCTGTCCGGGGCTCGGCATCGACGTGGTGGAGCTGGGCTACGTCCGTTTCGCCAAGGACGGGTTCGGGCCGTACGGACAGCTTCCCGAGGGGCTGACCCCCAACCTGCGCGAGGCTCTTCCCGCGGACCACGCGCTGCGCTTCGCCGTGATGGTGGACGCCACCGACATGGTGGCTCTGCCCCAGGCGGACGTGGGCGGCCTGCTCAGGGAGAAGCTGGCCCCCGGCTCGCTTCCGGTGGACCTGGTGCGGGTCGCGGTGCGCTACGACAAGGCGGCCGGCGCCGCGGACGCGGTCCACTCGCTCCGCGAGGCCGGGTACGGGGTCTGCGTCAACCTCATGCAGATCGACCTGGCCACCGCGGACGAACTCTCCGCCTGCGTGGACGCCGTGGTCGCGATGGGCCCGCTCGAAGCGGTCTACATCGCCGACTCGCTGGGGTCCCTGCGGCCGGAGCGCACCGCCGAACTGGTCGAGCTGTTCCGCACCGGACAGGACGCCCCGGTCGGCATCCACGCCCACGACAACCAGGGCTTCGCCCTGCACAACACGGTCGTCGCGGCGGAGCACGGCGCCCTGTGGCTGGACGGCACCGCGTACGGCATGGGCCGCGGCGCCGGCAACACGCGCATCGAGCAGCTGCTCGCCGTCCTGGGCGAGGGCGCGGACCGGATGCGGCCGCTGCTGGAACTCATCGTGCGGCACTTCCACCCGCTGATGGACCGGTACCGGTGGGGCCCCAGCGGCCTCTACGCGATCGCCGGGATGCGCGACATCCACCCCACCTACGTCCAACGCGTCGAGGAGAACGCCTCGTTGGGCGCGGAGGAGAAGCTGAAGGCCATCGGCTTCCTCGCCGGGGTCCCGTCCGCCGGGTTCTCCGCGGCCCTCCTGGACGAGGCCCTCGCCCACGCGGCCGGAGAGCGCCTGGCGGACGTCCTGGCGCGCTACCGGGTGGTCGTCTTCGACCTCGACGGTGTGCTCGTCGACTCCAACGAGCTCAAGGTCGAGTGCGTCCGCGCCGCGTTCGACGGCTTCCCGGCCGAGCTGGTCGAGCGGTTCACGGACGAGTTCCGGCGCACGTTCGGCCGGTCCCGGCGGGAGCACTTCGTCGAGTTCCACCGCGTGAGCGTGGAACACGGCCTGGCGGGCCCGGACTTCGAGGAGTTCTACGACCGGTACGCGGGCGCGTACGCGGACCGGCTGGCCCACCTCTACCCCGCGGCGCCGCTGTGCGCGGGAGCCGCGGAGACGGTCCGGCACCTGGCCGACCGGGACGTCCCGCTCTACGTCGCCACGGGCACGCCCCGCGGCGAGGCGGACAAGGTGCTCGCCGCCGGCGGACTGCTCGGCGCCTTCCGCGCCGTGCTCGGCGGGGAGGAGCCGAAGTCCCGCCGGCTCGCGGAGATCCTGCGGGACGCCGGGGTCGACGCGCGGGACGTGGTGCTGGTCGGGGACTCGCGGCAGGACGTCCTGGCCGCGGACGAGACGGGAATTGACTTCGTGTTGGTGACCCGGTACGGATTCTTCCCACCCGATCAGGTCCTCCAGGACCGTGTCGGGCGCCCGGCCCGGATCGTCACCGAACTGGGTCCGAACGCTCCGGTCAGGCTCCTGGCCGGGCAGGACGACTGACCCAGGACGGTCCGGGCGTCGGCGGAACAGAGCACCGAGCCACACAGGAGGAACACAGTGACGGACAGCAGGCAGCCGGTGGTCATCTCCGGGGTGACCAAAGGGCTCGGACGGGCCCTGGCCCGACGCTTCGCCGCACTGGGCCATCCGGTGGCGGGGTGCGGCCGCAGCGCCGACGCGCTGAGCGAGCTGACGTCCGAGCTGGGTGACGGCCACCGCTTCGAACGGGTCGACGTCACCGACGCCGAGTGGGTCGACGCCTGGGCCGAGCGGGTACACCGCGACCTCGGGGCACCTGGTCTGGTCATCGCCAACGCCGGCGCCATCACCGGCCAGGCCCCGGTCTGGGAGGTCCCGCCGGAGGACTTCGACACGGTGATGCGGGTGAACGTGGGCGGCGTCTACGCGATGACGCGGGCGTTCCTGCCGCGCATCGCGGACGGCGGCGCCCTCGTCACCATCTCGTCGGGCTGGGGGCGCAACCCCCGGGGCATGCTCGCCGCGTACACGGCGAGCAAGTTCGCGGTCGAGGGGTTCACCCGGGCCGTGGCCCAGGAGGCGGCCCAACTGCGCCCGGGCGTCCGGGTGGTGGCCGTCGACCCGGGCGGCGGCGTGGACACCGCGATGCTGGCGACCTGCCTGCCCGAGGAGCACCACACCTACCCGACCGCCGACCAGTGGGCCGAGAACGCCGTCGACTACCTACTCCACCGCCTGCCGGCGCACAGCGATGCGACCGGCCTCACCATCGACTGAGGAACACCGCACTCATGAACAACACACGCGTTGTCGTCACCGGCGCCGCCCGTGACTTCGGCCGGACCCTGGCCATCCGGTTCGCCCAGCTGGGCGCCGAGGTCTACCTGTCCGCCCGCAGCCTGGAGGCGGCGCAGGCGACCCGCGACGAGATACTCGCGCTCGGCCACGACAAGGTCCACGCCTTCTCCTGCGACCTGACCGACCCGGCCTCGGTGCGGGAGTTCGCCGAGCAGGTCGGCAAGCTCACCGACCGGGTGGACATCCTCCTCAACAACGGCGCCATGTGGCTGGAGGGTTACGACCTCGGCACCGCCACCGACGAGCAGATCATGGCGACCGTCACCTCCGGCGGCGCCGGCACCGTCCTGATGGTCAAGCACTTCCTGCCGCTGCTGCGCGCCTCGGAGCGCCCCGACATCGTCAACATGGTCTCGGTGGCGGGCACCCAGCGCTCCGACTCGTGCACGGGCAGCCCGGCCTTCTACGCCGCCAAGGGCGCCCAGGCGAACGCCGCCGAGATCCTGTCCCAGCGGCTGCGCCCGGAGGGCGTGCGCGTCATCTCGCTGTACCCGCCGGACTTCGAGAACGTGGACCCGCTGGGCGAGGACTGGGAGACCACCGACCGCCGGGCCGGAGCGCCGCTCACCGCGCAGTCGCTGATCGACTGCGTGCTGTTCGCCGTGAACCAGCCCAGGGACTGCTTCATCCGCTCCTTCAACTTCGAGCCGGTGTCCAAGGCCACCAAGGAATAGCCGACATGTGTGGAATAGCCGGTTGGTACTCGCCCGTCCGCGACCTCGTCCACGAGCGCGCGACGGTCGAGGCCATGACCGACACGATGGCCCTGCGGGGGCCCGACGCCGGGGGCGTGTGGTTGCGCCCCCGGGTGGCGCTCGGGCACCGCAGGCTCGCCGTCATCGACATCGAGGGCGGGGCGCAGCCCATGGTCGTCGACGCGGCCGGGGGAGAGGTGGCGCTCACCTACAGCGGCGAGCTCTACAACTTCCGTGAGCTGCGCGACGAGTTGCGCCGGCGCGGCCACCGCTTCGGCACCGCCAGTGACACCGAGGTGGTGCTGCGCTCCTACCTGGAGTGGGGCGAGGCCTTCGTCGAACGCCTCAACGGGATCTACGCGTTCGCGATCTGGGACGGGCGCACGGAGCGGCTGCTGCTGATCCGTGACCGGCTCGGCGTCAAGCCGCTCTACCACTACCGCCTGGGCGACGACGTCCTGTTCGGCTCCGAGCCCAAGGCGATCCTCGCCAACCCCGCCGTCCCGCGCGCCGTCGACCTGGCGGGCCTGCGCGAGGCGTTCTCCTGGATCCGCACCCCGGGCCACGCGGTGTGGCGGGGGATGTCCGAGGTGCGGCCCGGCACCCTGGTCACGGTGGACCGCGACGGGCTGCGCGAGCACACCTACTGGGAACTGGAGGCCACCGCCCACGAGGACGACACGGACACCACGGTGGAGCGCGTCCACGAGCTGCTGTCGGACATCATCCGACGCCAGCTGGTGACCGACGTGCCGCGCTGCACCCTGCTCTCGGGCGGCCTGGACTCCAGTGTCATCACCGCCTTCGCCCAGCGTGAGCTGGGCGAGGCCGAGCGGATCCGCAGCTTCTCCGTGGACTTCGCCCAGCACGGCGAGCGCTTCACGGCGGACCGGTTCCGGGACTCGCCGGACGCCCCCTTCGCCCGTGAGGTCGCCGAACGGGCCGGCACGCTCCACACGAACGTCGTCCTCGACGCGCAGCGGATGGCCGCCCCGGAGGTGCGCCGCGCGGTCGTGGGCGCGCGCGACCTGCCGACCGGCTTCGGAGACGCCGACAACTCCCTCTACCTGCTCTTCCAGGAGATCAGGAAGGGCTCCACCGTGGCCCTCTCGGGGGAGTCGGCGGACGAGGTCTTCGGCGGCTACAAGTGGATGCACGACCCGTCGGCCCAGCACGCGGACGACTTCCCCTGGGTGAACCACACCCATGTCACCAGTCCGCACACCGGGATCGAGGTGTTCACCCCCGAACTGCGCGCCGCCCTGGACCTGCCGGAGTACATCCGGCAGGGCTACGCGGACGCCGTGGCGCGGGCCCCGCGCCTGGCGGGGGAGAGCGGACTCGACGCCCGGATGCGGACGCAGATGCACCTGCACCTCACCCGGTACATGCGCATCCTCCTCGACCGCAAGGACCGGCTCAGCATGGCGGCCGGGCTGGAGGTCCGCGTCCCGTTCTGCGACCACCGCCTGGTGTCGTACGTCTTCAACACGCCGTGGTCCATGAAGACCTTCGACGGCGCGGAGAAGAGCCTGCTGCGCGCCGCCGCCAGGGACGAGCTGCCCCGGTCGGTGATCGAGCGCAGGAAGGCCCCCTACCCCTCGACGCAGGACCCGGCGTACACGGGCGAGCTGCTGCGGCAGGCCTCCGACGTCCTGGCCGACGGCAGCCACCCGGTCCAGGAGCTCACCGACCGGCGGGTGCTGAAGGAGGCCCTGGGCCGGCGCCCGGAGGAGGTGTCCCCCGGGTTGCGGACGGGGCTGGAACGCTGGCTCGACATGGCGACCTGGCTGGACATCCACCGCCCCACGCTGCAACCCGCCTGACCCCGGGCGGTCCGCCCCACAGGGAAACAGAGAAGGGGACACCCATGGCACTGCTCCACGTCACGCCCGAGACGGACGCCGGCCGGACGCTGCTGCGCACCCGGGACGACCGGCGGATCGCCGAGGTCCTGGCCCCGCTGGGCGTGCGGTTCGAGAACTGGGAGACCGGCCGGGTCGACCGGGACGCCCCCGACGCGGCACTGATCGACGCCTACCGCCCGGAGATCGAGTCCTTCGACTCCGACGGCCGGGCCCGCAAGGCCGAGACCATCACGGTGCGCCTCGACGAGACCAACCAGGAGTGGGTCGAGGACGTCCTGGCCTCGCGCCGGAAGTACTTCAACGAGCACACCCACTCCGAGGACGAGATCTGGTTCTTCGCCGACGGCGGAGCCTGCTTCTACATCCGGGCGCAGGGCAGGGTCCACATCCTGGTGGCCTCCGACGGCAACCTGCTGTCGCTGCCCGCCGGCACCCGTCACTGGTTCGACATGGGGCTGCGCCCCGACTACCGCGCCATCCGTCTGTACCTCACGTCGGAGGGATTCGACGGCGAGTTCACCGGGAACAAGATCGCGGACGGGTTCCCGTACGTGGAGGACGTCGTCCGCGAGGACCCCGCGACGACGGGGTGACCCGGGTCGCCGACGTGCACTTCGAGGATGGACGCGCCGGACCGCCGTGACCGGCGGCGGTCCGGCGCGTCCACCGGACACCTTTCCAATGCTCAATCGGGGGAGCTCATCACGTCATGACGAACAGCAAAGTGGTCCAACACGAGACCGTACGGAACATCGATCCCCAACTCGCCTTCGAGACAACCTGTTTCAGCGACCGGCAGGCGCTCGACCGGTACCTGGCGGACGCCGCGGGCAGCCTGAAGGTGCTCCGGCCCGAGTTCTCGGCCGACACCGGGTCCGCGCTCTTCACCGGCCCGGACCGGCCGCTGCCGGACGACGAGCTCGACGGGCTGTGGCGCGAAGGCGGCCGGGTCGTCGTCCACGACCACGTCCCGGGCACGCCCTACTTCGCCAACGGCGTCATGGTGGACGGGCGGCTGTGCCTCACCGACACCTGGCGCTGCTACACCATGGACGTGGGGCCGCGCTCGCTCCTCACCTCCGTGGTGAACGTCCTGCCCGACTCGGCGGAGGTCAGGCTGCTGCGGGACCGGCTGCAGCCGCTGGCCGCGGCGACGACGGACGGCGACGGGCCCGTCTGCTTCGAGGTCGTGCTCGGCGGCGACCAGGTCAAGGTGGTGAAGTTCGCGCACCGGGTCGCCGGGGCGCCGCTGCCGGACCTCTGCGCACACGTGGGCATCGCCGGCCAGTCCGGGCAGGACGCCCAGGCCCCGGACGGGTTCGTGGCCGACTACGCCTTCAAGGTGCGGCGCGGCGGCACCCTGAGGGAGATCACCCGTCTGGACGAGGTGCGCCGCCTCGCCTCGTACCGCGAGGACCTCTTCATGCCGGCGCTCGGCGGTCCCGTCGAGCGCACCGTGGACGAGGGCGCCGGCGCCATCGTCCTGCTCAGGCACGCTGACGAGAGCGTGCTCCTGCGCGACATCGCGTTCCTCCAGGAGCTCAACCGCTCCGGGGTGTTCGTCGTCGACTGATCCGGCCGACGTCCGCCCCCTCTCCACCTTCCACAGACGCCTCACCCCGCACAGACGCCCCGGTGCCGATCGCACCGCCGAGGCGGGCTGTCTCGCGCCCATCGCCCGGTCCACCCTCCCGGGCCTCCGGTGGGCCGGTTCTCGTCTACGCAAAGGGAAACAACCATGCCGTACTCAGATCCCATCGCCCCCACCGACCGACCCGGATCGCTCGCCAAGCGGCCGAAGCGGACCGCGACGCCCAAGCGGATCCTGATGTGCGCTCCCCGGTACTTCGACGTCACCTACTCCATCAACCCGTGGATGCACCCGGAGAAGCCGTCGGACGCCGGCAGCGCGCTCGTCCAGTGGGAGCGGCTGCGCGACCTCTACCGGGAACTCGGCCACACCGTCGAACTCGTCGAACCGATCCCCGGACTGCCCGACATGGTCTTCGCGGCCAACGGCGCCACCGTGGTGGACGGCAAGGTCCTCGGGGCGCGCTTCCGCCACATGGAGCGCACCGCGGAAGGCCCCGCCTACCTGGAGTGGTTCCGCGAGCAGGGCTACACCGACGTCCACTGGCCGGAGTTCATCAACGAGGGCGAGGGCGACTACCTGCTGGCCGGACGCCGCCTGCTGGCCGGCACCGGGTTCCGCAGCGACCCCCGCTCGCACCTCGAGGCGCAGGAGTTCTTCGGCGTCCCCGTCACCGGACTGACCCTGGTGGACCCCCGCTTCTACCACCTCGACACCGCGCTCGCGGTGCTGTCCGAGGAGGAGGTCATGTACTTCCCCGAGGCGTTCTCCGCCGGCAGCCAGGCCGTGCTGCGCGAGCTCTTCCCGGACGCGATCCTCGCGACCGAGGCGGACGCCGAGGTGTTCGGGCTGAACGCCTTCAGCGACGGCCGGCACGTCCTGCTGCCGAGCGCCGCGACGCACCTCGCCGGGGAGCTCCGCAAGCGGGGCTTCGAGCCCATCGGGATCGACCTGCCCGAGCTGCTCAAGGCCGGCGGCGGCGCCAAGTGCTGCACCTTGGAACTGCGCGGCTGACGTGATCCCCGGCGCCTGAGAAGACCCGCACACCGATTCACCGCCCGTACGTAGTGAGAGGACTCGACCGTTGATCACGAAGATCCGCATCGACCGGAACTCCGCCGCCGAGGAGTTCGGCATGCGCTGCCAGCGGATCATCCCCTGGGCAGGCGCCGGGGAGGAGCCGCCGGTCGGCGCCATGGCCTGCTTCCTGCCGGCCGGCAGCAGCTCCGCTCCTGACTGTCATGACCAGGACGAGGTCATGATCGTCATGTCCGGGACCGGCCGGATCACCCTCGACGGCGAGGACACGTCCTGCGGCGCCGGCGACGTGGTGGTACTGCCCCGCAACCAGGAGCACGTGGTGCACAGCACCGGCGACTCGGAGCTCCAGTGGGTCTCCTTCTACTGGCCGCTGCACGAGCCCGCCAAGGACGGGGAGGTCTCCGCATGAGCACCGCCGAGTGGATCACCGCCACGCCGCCCACCCCCAACGGCCCCCTGCACCTGGGGCACATGGCGGGCCCGTACCTCGCGGGAGACGTGCTGCGCCGCTTCCTCGCCGCCGACGGCGTGGACGTCCGCTACACCACCGGCCTCGACGACCACCAGAGCTACGTGCCGGTGCGCGGCCTGAAGGACGGCGGCCTCAAGGGCGAGGAGGTCGCCGACCACTACGGCGACTCCATCGAGGACGTGTGGCGCCGGGCGCACGCGGACTTCGACACGATCGTCCGCCCGCGCCGCACCGCCGGCTACCAGGCCCACGTCCAGGACTTCTTCCGGGAGCTCCACGACGCCGGCCACATCGTCGCGCGCACCCGCCCGCTGCCGTACTGCACCGGCTGCGAGCGCTGGCTGTACGAGGCCTACGTCAAGGGGGACTGCCCGCACTGCGGCTCCGCCTCCAACGGCAACGCCTGCGAGCCGTGCGGCCGCCCCAACGACTGCGGCGACCTGCGCGACCCCGTCTGCACCGGCTGCGGCGCCCCCGCCGAACCGCGCGACTGCGAGCGGCTCTACTTCCCGCTCGCCCCCTTCGCCGAACAGCTCCAGGACTTCTGGCAGCGCGTCGACATGCCGCCGCACCTGCGCGCCCTGTGCGAGCGGATGCTGCACGACGGCCTGCCCGAGATCGCCGTCAGCCACCCCTCCGACTGGGGCGTGCCGGTCCCCGTCGACGGCTTCCGCGACCAGCGGGTGTACGTCTGGTTCGAGATGGCCCCGGGATACCTCATCGAGTGGGAGCAGTGCGGCACCGGCCACCCGGCGCCCGGGCCCGTGCAGTTCTTCGGCTTCGACAACGGCTACTTCCACGCCGTGCTGAACCCGGCCGCCTTCCTGGCCCGCTCCGCGGACGCGGCGCTGCCCCGCGCCTTCGTCGTCAATGAGTTCTACCGCCTGGAAGGGCTGAAGTTCTCCACCAGCCGCGGCCACGCCGTCTGGGCCCGGGACGAGCTCGCCCGCACCAGCGCGGACGTGCTGCGCTACCACGTCCTGTCGGACCGCCCCAACGGCCGTCAGACCAACTTCACCCCGGCGGCGCTCGAACGCAGCCGACAGCACCTCGCCGAGGCCTGGGACGGCTGGCTGCACGGCCTGCTGACCACGGTGGCCGAGGAGTTCGGCGGCGTCGTGCCGCAGGAGCGCCCGCGGGGAGCGGCCTGGAACCGGCTCCAGGGCCGGCTGGCCCGACTGGCCGACGAGCTGCGGGACGCCTACGGAGTGGCCGGCTACGACACCCGCCGCGCCGTCGCCCTGCTCGACGAAGTCGTCGCCCTGGCCACGGACTTCGGGCACGTCCACAGCCACGAGCGGGACCGCCCCGAGGGGGCGGCCGCACACCGCTCGGCCGTCGTCGCCCAGCTTGCGGTCGCCGTCGGCCTCGCCGCCTGGGCCGCCCCGGTCCTGCCCGCGGCCTCGGCCCGCCTCGCGGAGCTCCTCGGCGTCCCGGCGGGCCGCCGGGTGGACGCGGCGGCGATGGCCGCCCCGCCGGCCGGCACCCCGCTCGCCGTTCCCGACACGGCGGTGTTCGGTGGCTGAGGCGGGCACCGCGGCCGACGACCGCCCGGCGCGCCCGGCGCGCGTCGCGGTCGTCGGCCCCTTCTCCGGTCCGCGCGCCGCCTGGGGCGAACTCCTCGAACACGCCGCCGCGGCGCACGACGGCGTGCGGTGGGAGTTCCACGACGACCGGGGTGACGCCATCGTCGCCCGCGAGGTCGCCGAGACGATCGCCGCCGACGGCGGCCACGCCCTGGTCGTCGGCCACTTCAACAGTGCCGGCGCCCGGCTCGCCCTCCCGGTCTACCGCTCCGCGGGCCTGCCGCTGCTGCTCCCGCTGGCGACCGCGCCGCGCCTGCTGGACGGGCCGGCCGGCGCCGCACTGCGCTGGTGCCCGGACGACCTGGCCCAGCTCGTCGAACTGCGCTCCGCGGTCCGCGAGGCGGGGCACACCCGCCTCGCGGTGGTGGACGACGGCGGCACCTACGGCGCCGTCCTCGCCCAGCTCCTGCGCGGCCTGCCCGCCGACGGTCTGCGGCTCGTGGACGTGGCCGAGGCCGACGCGCTCGTCGTCTGCGGCACCCACGTGGGTGCCGCGCGGGAAGCCCGGGCCCGGCGGGCGGCGGGCTTCCCGGGGACGCTGTACTTCACCGACGACTGCGCGGTCGACGAGTTCCCCGGACTCCTCGGGGACGCGGGCGGCACCGCGAGCGTGGTCCGGCTGCGCGGCGGCGCCCCCGCCTACGTCGAGTCGACCCTCGCCACCGCCGCCGCCGTCCTCACCGCGCGCCCGGAGCTCACCGGGACGGCGCTGCTGGAAGCCCTGCGCGCCCACGCGGACCGCCGCTTCACCCCCGAGGGGGACCCGGAACCGAGCGCGACCGGCCCCGGCTGGGAGGTGGTCCCGCTGGACCCGCCGCCCTCCCGGCCCGCGGCGGCCCAGCACGGCGCCGGGCACGACGGCTCCGGGCACGACGGCGCCGGGCACCACGGCAAGACCTACGACGTGCTGGTGATCGGGGCCGGCGTCCTCGGCTCCGCCACCGCCGACCTCCTGGCCCGCCAGGGCCTGCGCGTCGCCATGACGGCCCCGTCGGCCGAGGACCCGGCGGCGACCCGGTACTCCGGCGGGCTCGTCCGGGCCTACGAGGCGGACCCGGCCCTGCGCGAGCTCGCGCTGCGCAGCCACCGGCTGGCCTGGCGCGAAGGCGCCGCCCGGCGCGGCCCGAGCGGCTTCCGGCGGACCGGCTCCCTGGTCCTGCTCGGCGAGGCGGACCTGGACGAGGCCGCGAAGGGCGTGGCCGAGCTCACCGGCGCCGGGATCGAGGCCGCCCTCCTCGCCCCGCGCGAACTCGACGACCGCTTCCCGGGACTCCGCACCCAGGACGTGGCCGGCGCGGTGTGGGAACCGGGCGGAGGCTACGCCGACCCGGCCGCCGCCTGCCTCGGGTACCGCCAGGAGGCCGCCACGCACGGGGCCTTCGTCCTGCCCGGCCGGGTCCGGCGGCTGGACCGGCGGCCGGACCACGTCCAGGTCACCCTGGAACAGGGCGAGGCCGGGGCACGCGCCGTGGTCCTCGCGGCCGGCGCCGGAACCCCGTGGATCCGCGGACACGGCCTCTCGGCGACCGCGGAGGCGCCCGTCGCGACGCCCCGCACCAAGCGCATCCGCTACGCCTTCTTCCGGCTCCCCGGGAACCCGGCCACGCCGACCGTGACGGACCTCGTCACGGGGCTGTGGGCCCGCCCGCAGCACACCGGGCTCGGCGCGGGCGGCTGGCTGGTGGGCCGCCCGGTGGACGAGTGGGACGTCCCGCCCGGCGGCGCGGACGCCGTCACCGCCGCCCAGGCCGAGCACATCCGCGAGGCCGCCGTCCGGCGCTGGCCCGGGATCGAGCGGGCCGAGTTCCTCGGCGGGCGCCACGGCGTCGACCTGTTCACGGCCGACGGCCGCCCGCTGATCGGCCGGGACCCCTCCGAGCCGCGCCTCGTGTTCGCCACGGGCGGCTCCGGCGCGGGCTTCAAGACCGCTCCCGCCGTGGCGGAGTCGGCAGCCGCCCACGTCGTCGAGGCACTCGGGTGAGGTGACCCGCCTCCGCCCTTCCGGTACCGCACACCAGAAGCCCTCCGCCGGGGCTTCACGATCGAGAGACGCTCAACGATGACCTACCTGAACCCGCTGCCCGAACTCGACCAGCCGGACACCGTCTACGACATCGTGGGCGTGGGCTTCGGCCCGGCCAACCTCGCCCTGGCCATCGCCATCGAGGAACACAACGAGACCGTGGCCCCGGACCAGCGGCTGACCGCCGCCTTCCTGGAGAAGCAGCCGACCTTCGGCTGGCACCGCGGCATGCTCCTCGAGGGCGCCACCATGCAGGTGTCCTTCCTCAAGGACCTCGCGACGATGCGCAACCCGAACAGCCGGTTCAGCTTCGTGTCGTACCTGCACGACCAGGGCCGCCTGGTGGACTTCATCAACCACAAGGTGCTCTACCCGAGCCGTGAGGAGTTCCACGACTACCTGCGCTGGAGCGCCGCCGGCGTGGACCACATGGTGCGTTACGGCCTGGAGGTCACCGTCGTCGAGCCGGTCGAGGACAGCGCGGAGCACGGCCCGGTCCGCGAGGTCCAGGTGACCGCACACGGCGTCGACGGCACCGAGCGGGTCACCTACCGGGCCCGCAACCTCGCTCTCGGGACCGGGCTCGTCCCCTGCATGCCCGAAGGCGCCGTCCGCTCGCCGCGGGTCTGGCACTCCAGCGAGTTCCTGCACCGCCTCGCGGAGTTCCCGGCCGAGGCGCCGCGCCGCTTCGTCGTGGTCGGCGCCGGGCAGAGCGCCGCCGAGGTCGCCGACCACCTCCACCGCACCTTCGACGGGGCCCAGGTCTGCGCCGTGCTCTCCCGCTACGGCTACAGCCCGGCGGACGACAGCCCGTACGCCAACCGCATCTTCGACCCCGAGGCGGTGGACCTCTACCACGGCGCGGACCCCTCCGTCCGCAGCCGGCTCATGGACTACCACCGCAACACCAACTACGGCGTGGTCGACATCGACCTCATCGACGAGCTGTACCGGCGTGCCTACCAGGAGAAGGTCCGGGGCGAGAACCGGCTGCGCATCATGGGCACCGCCCGGGTCACGCACATCGAGGACGGGACCGACGCGGTGACCGTCCACGTGCGGAACCTGGCGGACGGATCCGTGGAGCAGCTGACCGCGGACGCCATCGTGTACGCCACCGGCTACACCGAGCCCGACCCCTCCGTGCTGCTCGGCGACCTGGCCGGGACCTGCCGACGCGACGAGAGCGGCCGCCCGCTGGTCCACCGCGACTACCGGATCCACACCGACGAGACGGTCGAGACGGGCATCTACCTGCAGGGCGGTACGGAACACACCCACGGCATCACCGGAAACCTGCTGTCCATGGTCGCCGTCCGGGCCGGTGAGATCCGAGCCTCGCTGGTCGCCCGCCGCCGGGCCTCGGTCACCGTCCCGGCCTGAGAGGCGTGAGGCGAACGATGCGTCAACCACCTGTGAAGTACCGCGTCCTGGGACCGGTCGAGTACCACGACGGGGAGAACTGGGTCGCCGTCAAGGCCGCCAAGCAGCGGGCGCTCCTGGCCGTCCTGCTCCTGAACGCCAACCACCTGGTACCCGCACAGCAGCTGCACTCGGAACTGTGGAGCGACGGATCGTCGAGCCACGTGGGCAGCCTGCTCGCCGGCTGTGTGTGGCGGCTGCGCGCCGCCATCGGCGACTCCGAGGGGAAGTCCCTCCTCACCCGGCCCACCGGGTACCAACTGGCCGTGCCGTCCGGCGGACTCGACCTTCACGCGTACGAGTCGCTCGTCGCCTCCGGACGCACCCAGCGCGCCTCGGGGAACCCGGTCGAGGCCCTGAGGTCCTTCAGCGCCGCGCTCGACCTCTGGCGGGGCGCCCCCCTCGCCGACGTCGCCCTCACCTCCTCGATCATGGCCGAGTCCGCGCGGCTGGAGGAGTCCCGGCTGGCGGTGATGGAGGCGAAGCTCGGCGTCCAGATCGCCCTGGGAGCACACGAGGACATCCTGCCCGAGCTCAAACTCCTGGTCGCCCAGCACCCGTTGCGGGAACGGCTCCACGAGTACCTGATGACGGCGCTGTACCGGACCGGGCAGCAGGCCGAGGCGCTGGGGGTGTACCGGGACCTGCACCACCTGCTCGCGGACGAGTTGGGCATCGACCCGAGCCGGCCGCTGCGCGAGCTCCAGCAGCGCATCCTGGAGGAGGACCCGCGCCTCAACGACGACGGGGCCGTCCACCAGGCGGTGACGGTGTCCGCTCCCGGCGAGCCGGTGGTGTCCGCCTCCGGCGCGGCGGCGGTGCCCGCGGGGGCGGCACCGCGGCTGCTCCCGCGTCAGCGCGCGCCGTTCGTCGGCCGGACGTCCGAACTCGACGGGCTCGTCCGGCTGCTGTCCGAAGGCCGCCCGGCGGTCGCGATCCACGGGCCGGCCGGGTCGGGCAAGAGCGTCCTGGCCGTCGCGGCCGCGCACGCCGCGGCGGGGGAGTTCCCCGGTGGGCAGGTCCACGTGGACATGAGGGGCACGGCGGGCGGCTCCGCGCTGCGGCCCGAGCAGGCGATGGAGGTGATCCTGGCTTCGTTCGGGATCGAACCGGGGAGCGGGGAGGCGGCGGCGCTGCGCACGGGCGCCGGTCCGGCCGGCCGCCGGGCCCTGGTCGTGCTCGACAACGTCCGGGACTCCGCGCAGATCCGGGAGCTCCTGCCCGCGACGCCCGGGATCTCCTTCCTCGTCACGAGCCGGTCGCCCATCGCGGGCACGGACGGCCTCACCCACCTGCGCCTGGGAGGGCTGACCGAGTCCGCCTCGATCGACCTGCTCAGGCGGAGCGTCGGCGCACCGCGCGTCGACGCGGAACCCGCCGCCGCCGCCGAACTGGTGAGGTCCTGCGACTACTCGCCCTTCGCCCTGCGGCTCGCCGCGGACCGGCTCGCGACCCGGCCCGACTGGACGGTCGCGGACTTCGCCCGGTACGTGGCCGAGCCGCACCAGCGGCTCGACTTCCTGGCCGACGGCGACGTCAGCCTGCGGGACTCGCTGATGGCGAGCGTCCGCCTGCTGGCCGGCGGGACCGGCGAGAGCGACACGGACGGCCGGTCCGGCGGGAGGGACGCGGCGGCGGTGACGGCACTGCGGCGCCTGGGCTTCCTCGATCGGACCGTCGTCACCGTCGAGGCGCTGGCCGTGCTCCTCGGTTCGTCGGAGGGCGAGGCCCATCGGATCGCCGAACGGCTCGTCGATGTCGGTCTCCTCGAATCCCTGGCGATCGACCGCTACCGGGTTCCGCAGAGCGTCCGGGCCCTGGCGCGGGAGCTCGCGGGCTCGGACCGCGAGGACGCCGAGGCCGTACGGCGCGTCGTCGACCACTACGCCGGCGCCGCTCAGGACCAGCCGGGACCGGCTCACGGAGCCTGGGACCGGGCGGAGCGGGAGACGCTCAGGGCGCTGGTCCCGCGCGACCGGACCGGGGCCCTGGCGGAGTCCCTCGGCGGAACGCGGTACGTGCTGCGCGTGAGCGGATCCCGCTCGGCACTCATGCCGTCGTAGGGCCCGGCCGGCGGACTCCCGCCGGGGGAGCGGCCGGCGGGGAAGGGCCCGAACGGGGTGACAGCCGTTCGGGCCCTTCCCGTTCGGGCCTCTTCCGTTGCGGGACGGACCGGGGCGGGGGCTACCGCGCGGCGGGAGCGGACCGGGTCCGCACCCGCAGATCGCCCACCGGCCGGTCCGGGTCCGCCGCGGCCGCGACCAGGACCTCGTCCAGGTCGCGCATCATCCCCAGCACGGTCTCCTCGTCGTACGCCTCGGTGTTGTACTCGGTCACGGTGAGGATCCCGTCCTCGCCGTCCCAGTAGCTGACGACCATGTCGGCGCGGGCGGCGCGGTTCGGCGCCTCCAGCATGGTCAGGCGGATGTCGCCGAGGCTGAGGTCCCGGGCGATCGGCCCGAGGTAGTTGAGGGTCAGCTTGACGTTGGTCAGACGTGCCCGGGTCTCCTCCGGGAGGCTCGCGTGCACGACCGGGTACGGCACGCCCTGGTGGCCCAGCAGGTTCCAGGTCGCGTCCCGCGCCTCCCCGATCACCTCACGGAACGACGCACCGTCGCCGACCGTGGCACGGACCAGGCAGGCGTTGCTGATGAGTCCGACCAGGGCCAGCTCGTTCCGGGTGGTCCGGTTCATGCTGCGGACCCCGATGGTCGACTCCTGTTCCCCACCCCGCGCCAGGACGATCTGCCAGGCGGCCAGCATCACGGAGAACGGCGTGGCGCCGAGTTCCTGGGCCAGTGCCGCACGTGCGGCGTCGGCCCGCTCGGTGAACCGGTAGTCCACGGTCGCGCCGGGGTCCCCGACCGCCGTGGGCCGGCCCAGCTCGCGGTCGTGGGCGACCGTGGTGAGGGTGACCCCGTCGAGCGCCGTGCGCCAGTGGTCGATGGTCCGCCGCCAGGTGCCCTTCGCCTCCTGGGCGCGCAGCTTCTCGGCGTAGGCGTGGAAACTGACGGCGTCGTGGGGGAAGGACGGCTCCTCGCCCCGGGCCAGGCTCGCGTACGCGGCGGAGAGCTCGTCGAACAGGACGTTCATTCCCCAGCCGTCCACCGCGATGTGATGGATGATCAGGACGATCTCTTCCTGTGCGCCGATCCTGACCAGGGCCAGCCGGCCCATGGGGCCCTCGTCGAGCCGGAACTCCCGCAGGTGCAGTTCCGCGGCGACGCGCGCGAACTCGTCGGCGGCCTCACCGGCCTCCCGCACGTCCGGCTCGATCAGCAGCGCGGCGGCGTCCACCGTCGGCTCGGTGATCATCGTCAGCTCGCCGTCGCGCACCTCGAACCGGGACCGCAGGCATTCATGGCGGTCCGTCACCGTCTGCCAGGCGGCGGCGAGCGCGTCGAAGTCGACGTGACCGGCGCATCCCAGGCGCCAGGTGATGTGGTACACGGACCGGTCCCTGGTGGTCCGCAGGGTGTGCCACCGGGCAGCCTGCTGGGCTGTCGCCGGGATGGCCAGAGAGCTGGTGGTCATGCTCGTCTCCTCGGTCACTGAACGACCTGTACAACCTGTGCGACCCGGCCGGCTCGGACGACCTGGATGACTGGGTCGACTGGGATGACCCGTCGGGTCGGGCGTCGGACGGACATCAGACCGCCAACTCGTCGGTGAGCCGCTTGCGGTCCACCTTCCCGACGGTGGTCAGCGGGAGCGCGTCGCGGTGGTGGTAGCTGCGCGGACGCATGTAGCGGGGCAGGACGGAGACCAGCTCGGTGAACTCCTCCGCCGGGACCTCCTTGCCCGTGTACACGGTGCGCAGATCGTTCTCGCCGTCCGCGGCGGGCACGACGAGGACGACGGCCTCGTCGATCGAGAGGTGGCGCCGCAGCACCGTCTCGATCTCACCGAGTTCGATCCGGTTGCCGCGGATCTTGACCTGCCCGTCGATCCGCCCGAGGTGGAACAGTTCGCCGTGCTCCAGTCGGCACCGGTCGCCGGTGCGGTAGTAGTGCTCCGGCGTGAGCGGCTCCGCTCCGTCGAGGAGGCGGCCCCGCTCCGGAGCGCCGTCCGCACCCGGAGCCATGAGGACGAAGCGCCCGGTGTTGTCACTCGGGTCCAGATAGCCGGGGAACCGCTGGGGTCCCCGTACGCACAGCTCTCCGTCGTCGGTGGGCCTGAGGTCCTCGTCCAGCAGGAGCCAGTCCATGTGCGGGTTCGGGATGCCGATCGGCAGGGACCGCTCGGTGCTCTCCGGCCAGTCGGCCCGCTCCCGCGGCACCTCGTACCCGGTGATGACGATCGTGGTCTCGGTCGGGCCGTAGCAGTTGCTCATGATCGCGTTCGGCGCCGCGGCGGTCCAGGCCTCGGCCTGGTCGAAGGCGAGCCGCTCCCCGCCGAACATGGCACGCCGCAGCGTCGGCATGCTCCCGGGGGCGAGCGCGCGCAGGCGCTTGGCGAAGGAGATGACGGACGGCACCGACATCCAGTGGGTGATCCGCTTGGCGTTGATGAACCGCACCGGGGTGAACACGTCGCCGTGCTGCGCCACGCAGAGGGTCGCGCCGGAACCCCAGGTGCTGAACATCTCGGACACCGAGCCGTCGAAGGACATCTCGAAGCTCTGCGAGACCCGGGAGCCGGGGCCGAGTTCGTAGCGGGCGATGGTGTCCGTGAGGAACGCGTTCATGCTGGCGTACGTGGTGGGCACGCCCTTGGGCCTGCCGGTGGTCCCGCTGGTGAAGATGATGTACGCCGTGCCGGTCTCCGCCGGGCGGCCCTGGTCCGGGAGGTCCTCCGAAGGCCCGGGGGCGAGCAGGGGGCGCCACGTGTCGCCCGTCATGTCGAGCAGCGGTACCCCGGCGTCGCGCCGGTAGTCCGCCGCGCCGTCACCCGCGGTGTCGTCGAGCACCACGAGACCGAGCCCGCCCTCCTGGGTGATGTCCAGGTTGCGCGACGCCGGTGCGGCGGGGTTCAGCGGCACCACGGTCGCGCCGAGCCGCTGCGCCGCCAGGTAGGCGACGTAGCTGACCACGGTCCGCGAGGTGAGCAGGCCCACCCGGTCGGGCCGGCCCCCCGCCGCCTCGACCATCCGGGCCGACATCCATTCGGCGGCGGCCCGCAGTTCGGCGTAGCTGAGGGTGACGTCGAGCACCTCGAGGGCCGAGGCGTCCGGAGTCGCCTCGGCCGAGGCGCGGAACCAGTCGTAGAGGGAACGGGTCGTCATGCTGCTTCCCTTTCGGAGGAGACGCTGGGCGGGAGGTCGCGCTGACCTGGGAACGGTGTCGTGGTGCCCGTCACCACATGAACTGCCCGCCGTCCACGACGAGCTTCTGTCCCGTCATGTACGCGCTGTTCGGGCCGACGAGGAATTCGAGGGCGTTCGCGATCTCCTCCGGGTCGGCGATCCGTCGCTGCGGAACCTCGGCGAGCATCCGGCTCCGGGCGTCCGGGTCGTTCAGGTTGAACCGTTCGACCAGTTCCTCGGTCTCGGTGTTGCCGGGGATCAGGCAGTTGACCCGGACACGGGGTGCCAGTTCCAGCGCGAGGCACTTGGTCAGGTGCAGCAGACCCGCCTTGCTCGCACAGTAGTTGGCGCCGTTGAGGCGGGGGCGGATGCCGGTGGTGGCGCCGACGTTGACGATCGTCGCGTCGGCACCCGAGGCCACCATCGCCGGCGCGAGCGCGCGGGTCAGGTAGAAGACGCCGGAGAGGTTGGTGTCGATGACCCGCCGCCAGTCGTCGTGGCTCATCTCCAGGAACGGGCGGTCGATGTTCATCCCGGCGTTGTTGACCAGGACCGTCGGCGGCCCGTACTCCGCCAGGAGCGCCTCGGCGGCCCCGGCCACCGCGGTACCGTCGGACAGGTCCACCCGCACGGTGTTCAGCCGGGGGCCCAACTCCCGCTCCGCCGCGCGCGCGCCCTCCTCGTCGGAGCGGTACAGCGCGCTCACCCGGAAGCCCAGCTTCACCAGCCGGCGGCTGAACGCGAGCCCGATGCCGCGGGTGCCGCCGCTGACGACGGCCACCGGAGGCCGTGCCGTCGCCGTCGTCCCTGTTTCCTCTGTCATCGCCCGTCCTGGTTCTGGAACTCGTGAATGGCCGCGGCCACCTGGGGGAGGTGCGCGGGTTCGAAGACGTCGTAGTGGCCGGCGTCGAGGCGGACGACCTCCAGGTCCGGCGCGAGCTCCCGCCAGCGCCGTACGGCGGCCTCCCGGCCGTCCCCGTCGTACGGGGAGCAGACGAGGAGCAGCACCCTGCCCGGGTAGGCCGTCCCGGCCGCGTAGCCGGCGAGGGCGGCGGCCTGCGCCGCGAGGGTGCCCAGCACCCGGCCGACGGTCCGCGGATCCGCCTTCGGGCCGAGATCGGCCGTCATCCTGTCCCGGATCTCCTCGTCCTCGCCCGGCCCGGGGACCCGGGGCAGCGGAGAACTGTCGACGATCACGAGGTCGGGCCGGTGGCCGTCCTCGGCGAGCCTGACGCAGAGCTCCCACGCCACGACGCCGCCGAGCGACCAGCCGACCACCAACTGCGGTACGGCGGCGGCTCCTTCGACGATGCCGAGCACCGACGCGGCCATCTGCGCGACCGTGGTCTCGGGCTCCTCGTCCGGCATGAGGCCCAGGGGCCGCACGAAGTCCACGGAATGGGTCCCGCCGAGCGCCGAGGACAGCTGGAGGTACGGGGTGAGGCCGCCGCCGGCTCCGGGCAGGATCAGGCAGCGGGGGCGGTCCTTGCCCCGGGCCATCCTGATCAGCCGGCCGGGCGCCGCCGCGGCCGTCACGCCGCGGTCCCGTCCGCGGCCTCGCCGGCCTCGCCGGCCTCCTCGGCGTCCCGCGCGTCCTCGGCCAGGGCCGCTCGGACGAGTCCGGCGAGCGTCGCGATGGTGGGCGACCGGAAGAACTCGGGAACCGGGACCGCCGTGCCGTACTCCTCCTCGATCTCGGCGAGGGCCGAGAAGATGTTCAGGGAGTGGGCGCCGTAGTCGATCAGGGACCGGTCGCGGGCGATGCCGTCGGTCTCCAGGATCGACGACCAGATGACGGCCAGTCCGCGCTCCAGCTCGGAGGCGTAGGCGACCGTGGTCGTGGCCGCGGTCGTCCGCTGCTCGGCGACGAGCCGGTCCGCCAGGGCGACCAGGGCGTCCCGGTCGGTCTTGCCGGTGCGCGATGTCGGGATCCGGTCCGTGTCGAGGATCCAGGACGGCGCCATGTACGAGGGCAGTGCCGCGGTGATCCGGGCCCGGACCTCCGCGTGGTCGGGGTCGGCGCCGGGCTCCGCGAGGAGGAACAGGACCAGTTCGCGGTCGGCTCCGAGCCCCCGCGCCACCGCGACGGACTGCCGGACGCCGGCCGCGGCGTTGGCGACGGCCTCGATCTCGCCGAGTTCCACCCGGTAACCGCGGATCTTCGTCTGGCTGTCCTGACGGCCGAGGAAGACCAGCGTCCCCTCGGCATCGCGCACCACCTGGTCACCTGTGCGGTACATCCGCGAGGTGCCGTCACCGGAGAACCGGTCGGGCAGGAAGCTCGCCGCGGTCCGCTCCGCGTCGAGGTAGCCGTCCGCCGGGCTGACGCCGCCGAGGTGGAGCTCGCCGGGCACGCCGACGGGCGCGAGGTGGCCCGTCGTGTCGACCACGTACGCCGCCACACCCGGCAGGGGGCGGCCGATCGGCGCGTGGGCGGGCCAGTGCGCGTCCTCGCCCCGCAGCTCGTGCACCGTGGCGGCGTTCGTCTCGGTGGGGCCGTAGAGGTTGACGAGCACACACGCCGGGTGGTCGACGAAGAACCGGCGGATCTCGTCGTCGACGAGCAGCTGCTCACCGGAGACGCAGACGCGCCGCAGGTCGGGGAAGCGGGCCGAGGCGCGCTGGGCGGCCTGGACGAACGGGCGCAGGGCCGCCACCGGCAGGAAGACGTGGCTGACCCGGGTCTCCTCGACGCGCCGGACCAGCGCCGGGAAGTCCCGCCGGTCGGCGGGCTCGCGGGAGACGACGGTGCCGCCCGAGGCGAGCGTCGGAACGATCTCCTGGAAGGAGACGTCGAAGCCGAGGGGCGCGTACTGGAGGAAGCGCGTCGTCGCGGCGTGCTCCAGGGCGGAGATCTGCCACGCGGCCAGGTTCAGCAGCGGTCGGTGGCCCATCACCACCCCCTTGGGGGTGCCGCTCGATCCGGAGGTGAACATCAGGTACACCGGCGAGTCGGCGGAGCCGCCCTGGGCCCGGGGTCCGTCGCCGGGCACGGAGAGTCCGGCCAGGTCGGTGGTGCGCGTCCCGGGGAGGTCCAGGCCGTGGCCGACGATCAGGCGGCAGCCCGCCTGCTCCACCATGTGGGCGAGGCGTTCGGCGGGCAGGCTCGGGTCCAGCGGCAGATAGGTGGCACCGCAGCGCAGGACCGCGAGGATCGCGATCGAGGCCTCGCACAGCCCGCCCAGGGACAGGCCGACGACCTGCCCCGGCGTGACGCCCTGCCGGGCCAGCCCGTCGGCGGCCCGTTCCGCGGCGGCCAGGAGCTCGCCGTACGTCAGCTCGCGCCCGGGCTCCTCGACGGCGACCGCATCGGGCGTCCGCCGGGCGGCCCGCTCGATCCACTCGGTCAGACCGCGGGCCGGAGCCGGAACGCCGGCGTCCGCCGACCCGACGGCCGTGCCCGGAAGGTCACCGTCCACGAACAGGTCGGCCAGCGAGCGGGTGCCGTCCTCCAGCGTGCGTCGCAGGGCCGTGCGCAGCGACGCGAGCAGCGCGTCCGCGACGGGCTCGGCCATCAGCTGCCGGTCGTACTCCAGCTCCAGCAGCCAGCGGCCGTCCACCTGGGTGGCACCGAGCCACAGGTCGAACTTCGCCGTTCCGTTGCCCGGTTCCCGCACCCCGCGGACGGCACCGTCCGTCGTGCCGGCGAAGGTGTCCTGCATCGCGAGCATGCAGGAGAACAGGGGGTTGCGGTTGCTGGTGCGGTCCTGTCCGACACTCGCCACGAGCTGGTTGAGGGTGACGGCGACCCTGGCGCGGCAGTAGTCGACGGCTTCCCGGACGGTCCCGGTGATGTGCTCGTCCACCGGGCGCGACCAGTCCACGTCGACCGTGACGGGCAGGGTGTTGACGAAGAAGCCGCAGAGGTCGTACGAGCGGACGGTGCGCCTGGCCGACAGGGGACTGCCGATCAGGACGGTGGGCACACCGCCGTGCCGGGCGAGGACGGCCCCGTACACCGCGCTCAGCAGGACGAAGGGCGTGACGGAGAGCCGCTTGCAGGTCTCCTGGAAAGCGGCCGCCTCCCCCTCGTCGAGCAGCCACGAGAGGCGCGCACCGGTGAAGTCCGTCTCCTCCGGCCGCCCCGGCCGGGGATCCAGCACGAGCGGCGGGACGTCACGCAGGCGCTCGGCCCAGACCCTGACGTGCTCGGCGGTCTCCGGCGAGCCGGAGGCCCGGTTCTGCGCCTCCAGTTCCCGGACGAAGGCGGATTCGCGTGCCACGCGCAGTGCTTCGACGGCCTCGGCGGCCTCGGCGGTGCGCTGCGAGGTCAGCGCGGACTCCAGGTCACGGACGAGCGGCTCCGCGGAGACGCCGTCCCCGATGAGGTGGTGGCCGATCATCAGCAGGGCGGCCGCGGAGCCGTCGGTGGCGCGGACGAGCGCGAACCGGCACGCCGGCCCCGTCGCGAGGTCGAACGGGATCCGTCCGAGCCGCAGGGCCAGGGCCTCGACGGCTTCGGCGAACTCGTCCGGCGCCACGTCCGACCGCTCGCACGGCACCTGCCCCGGCTCCGGCGCGGGGGTGAACCGGGCGTGCATCCTCGGCAGGTGGCCGAAGACCTGGCGCAGCGCCGGCTGAACCGTGACCAGTACCGTGAGGGCATGGCCGACGGCGTCGTCCGAGAGCCCCGGATCGAGGTCGAACCGCATGATCTGGTTGTAGATCTCGCGGGCCGACACCCTGCTGTCGACGACGAGCAGGCCCTTCTGGGGGTCTGTGATGGGCAGCAGGGCGGGGTCCGCCGTGCCGGAGGCCGAGTCGTTCCTCAGCATGCGGCACCGGGCTGGTCCGCGCCGGACGGGAGCAGGCTGGTGAGCCAGACCTTGAGATCCCCGACGGTCCGTACCCGGACCAGGCCCTCGGCGTCGATCTCCACGTCCTCGTCGGCGACCTCGACGGCGAGGCGCAGGAGCGACAGCGACTCGAGGCCGGCCTCCTGGATCAGCGTGGAGTCGTCGAAGTCTGCCGTGGCATATCGCGCGATCGTCGAATCAAGGTCTGGCGGTGTGGTCAGCACGTTGTCTCCACCTCATGCCGATGGCTCGTACGCCGAGCGCGGGTCCGCTCGTGCGAACAGGCAACGGTGCGTACGGCCCGCGAAGAGGCTCCGCCGGGCGCTCGCGACGCCTGCACGGCGATTCTTCCGAGCCGAGTTGTTCGCTCGATGTGCTGTCGATGCGCCTGCCCTGTGAGCGCCCGGTGCCGGGGCGGGGCCGAGGTGGGGTCGAGGTTCCGGCGCACGTCGTCGCGCGGCCGGCGCAGTCCTCGAACAGCCCGCGCCGGACCGGTGGAACACGGTCGTCACCGCGCGGCCGGTGGATTCAGGCGGCGCGGGCCCCCGCCGGACGGGCCGGGGCTAGCCCCGGCCGGCGCCGTAGTGGCGCAGGAAGAGCGCCTCGACCCGGGCCATCCGCTCGATCTCCGACGGCTCGACGCTCTCGTTCGGCGCGTGGATCAGGCACCGGGGTTCCTCGACGCCCATCAGGATCACTTCCGCGTCGGGGAAGGTGCCGGCGAGGACGTTGCACAGCGGGATCGAGCCGCCCTGGCCGAGGAAGGAGACCGGTTCGCCGTAGGCCTCCCGCATCGCCCGGTCGAGCGCGGCGTACGCGGGGCCGTCGGTGGCGGCGCGGAACGGCGAGCCGGTGCTCTCGCGTTCCACCTCGACCCTGGCGCCCCACGGCGCCGCGGCCCTGAGGTGGGCGGTCAGGGCGTCGGCCGCGGTGGCGGCGTCGGTGCCGGGCGGCACGCGCAGGCTGACCCGGGCCCTCGCCCGGGCGGGGACGGCGGCCGCGGAGCCCACCACCGGCGGGCAGTTGATGCCGAGCACGGTGACGGCCGGGCGCGCCCACAGCCGGTCCGCGACGCTGCCGGATCCGAGCAGCTCGACCCCGTCCAGCACGCCCGCGTCGGTACGGAACCGCTGCTCGTCGTAGCCGATCCCCGGCCAGGTCCCGGTGCCGTCCAGGCCGTTGACGCGGGTGCTGCCGTCGGTGTCGCGCAGCGAGTCCAGGATCCGGATCAGCGCGGCCAGGGCGTCGGGGGCGGGGCCGCCGAACATGCCCGAGTGCACGTCCCCGGTGAGTGTGGAGACGGTCACGACGACGTTGGCCAGGCCGCGCAGCGCGGTCGTCGCGGTGGGGACGCCCACCGCCGCGTTGCCGGTGTCGCAGATGAGCAGCGCGTCCGCCCGCAACTCGTCGGCGTGGTCGGGGACGTAGGCCTCCAGCCCGCCGGTGCCCTGTTCCTCGGAGCCCTCCACGACCAGCTTGAGGCCCACCGGGAGGTCGCCGCCCAGTGCGCGCAGCGCGGTGAGGTGCATGACGATGTTGCCCTTGCAGTCGGCGGCGCCGCGCCCGTACCAGCGGCCGTCGCGCTCGGTGAGTTCGAACGGCGGCGACTGCCAGGCGGCGTCGTCGAGGGGCGGCTGCACGTCGTAGTGGCTGTAGAGCAGGACGGTGGGGGCGCCGGGCGGGGCCGGCCGGTGGCCGAGCACCGCGTGGCTGCCGTCCGGGGTCTTCACGAGCCGGACGTCCCGCAGGCCCACCTCGGCGAAGGCCGCGGCGACCCACTCGGCGGCGCGCCGGCAGTGCTCGGGCGGGAACTGGCGGGGGTCGGCGACCGAGGGGATGGCGACCAGTTCGGCGAGGTCGGCCTTCGCCCGGGGCATCAGTGCGGCCACCCGGGCGGCGAGGTCGTCGGTCGGGCCGCTCCCGGGCGGGGCCTCAGTCATTGATCACATCCGAGGTCTTGAGGTCGTTGATCTTGCGCTGGTACTCGTCCAGCTTCTCCGGGCAGTACACCTTGACCACCTCGGCGCCCGCCTCCAGGACCTTCTTGTCGACGATGACCGGGCGCATGCCCGGTCCGCCGGCCCCGTTGGCCAGCTGGACGAGCCACAGTCCCTGCTTCAGCGCCGAGACGGGGTCCTTGCAGACCGCGCCGCCGTCGGTGCCGAGGGTGTCGGCGATGTTGCCGGTGTCGCGGGAGGCGAATCCTTGGGCGACGAGGGCCTCGTTCAGCTGGTTCGCCTTCCGGTGGGCCTCGTTGGTGGCCTTCTGCTGGGTGTAGGTGAGCAGTGCGGTGACCACCAGGCCGACCAGCACCACGATCGCCCCGATGTAGATCCACCGGTGCTGCGATGCCATTCGGGTGCGGCTCATGCCTCGCCTCCTTCCGCCTGGGCGTCGGCGGTGTCGGGCAGGCGCCACCCCGGCTTGCGGGCCTTGAGGAAGGCGACCGGGATGACCAGGCCGAGCAGCAGCAGACCGCCGGCGACGATGGCGACGTAGGACCAGGCGCTGCTGCCGCCGAACTGCGAGGAGGGCACGAAGCCGATCGCCATGGCCAGCGCCGAGGCGATGAACCCGGTGACGCAGAGCGTGGTGAGCAGCGGTGCGCGGTAGCCGCGGGGGTGGTCGGGCTGCTTGCGGCGCAGCCGGATCGCGGCGACGAACATCAGGAGGTACACGATCAGGTAGACCTGGGTGGTGATCACCGAGAAGATCCAGTAGACGCTGGAGACGTCGGGGATCAGCGCGTACAGCAGGGCGATCAGGGTGGTGACGAGGCCCTGGGTGACGAGGATGTTCTGCTGGATACCGCGGGCGTTGAGCCTCTGCAGGAAGGGCGGCAGGTAGCCCTCCTGGCGGGAGATCAGCAGCAGGCCCTTGGAGGGGCCGGCGAGCCAGGTGAGCATGCCGCCGACGGAGGCCGCGCACAGTCCGACCGCGATGATCGGCACCAGCCAGCCGATGTGGAAGTACTGGAAGAAGGCGTCGAAGGCCTGCATGACGCCGGCGGTGAGGCTGAGCTGGTCGGCGGGGATGACCCAGCTGATGGCGAGCGCGGGCAGGATGAAGATCAGCAGCACCATGCCCATGGCCAGGAACATCGACCTGGGGAACTCCCGGGCCGGGTCGCGCAGTTTGTTGACGTGGACGGCGTTCATCTCCATGCCGGAGTAGCTGAGGAAGTTGTTGACGATCAGGACCAGGCTGGCGACGCCGGTCCACTGGGGGAAGAAGTGCGAGGCGTCCATCGGCGCGGCGGACGGGTTGCCCTGCCCGAGGAAGACGAAGCCCAGGACGACCAGCAGCGCACCGGGGATCAGCGTGCCGATGATCAGCCCCCAGGAGGCGAGCCCCGCGACCGCGTTGGTGCCGCGGGAGGAGACCCACACGCCGGTCCAGTAGACCACCACGATCACGATCGCCGTGTAGGCGCCGTTGCTGGCCAGGGCGGGGTTGACGACGTAGGCGATGGTGCTGGCGACGTAGGCGAGCAGGCTCGGGTAGTAGAAGATCGTCATCGCGAACTGGCACCACACGGCCAGGAACCCCAGTGGCTTGGACAGCCCCTGCGCCACCCAGTTGTAGACCCCGCCGCTCCACCCGGACGCCAGCTCCGCCGACACCAGGGCCGTGGGGATGAGGAACACGACGGCCGGCAGCAGGTAGAGGAACACGCACGCGAGTCCGTAGACGGCCATGGTGGGCGAGGCGCGCAGGCTCGCGACGGAGCTCGTCGTCATCAGCGCCAGCGTGAGCCAGGTGATCTTCTGCGATCCGGCCGCCGCCCGCGCGGCCTCCGCCGCCCGGGCGCTGCTCGACCGTTCGGCATCGTCCGCCGGCACGTCCGCACTGCTCATCGGATCCTCCTCCGCCGCGAGCGGCTGTGAGCTGGCACCTCACACAGAAGGATCGTCGCGATGCGTGCCGCCGCCCTGTCGGCTTAGGCCGGATGGAGTGGTCGCCGGCGGCCCGAACCGGCGCGGCCCGAACCGGCGCGGCCGGGGAGGGTGCGGATCCCCCCGCTCTTCCGGACTCCAATGCCGGCGCATGATGCCGAGTCGATCCCGGGAATGTCAACTCCCGTTTCAAGGACTGAGATGCGGCGGGAGTTTCGTCCGTGCGATTCCGAATTCTTCACCTGGGGGCCACCGTGTCGACATGAACGGTGACCCGGCGGGCACGGCCCCAATGGGGCGATGCCGCGTCCGTGAATGACCGTCCGGCCCGGGTGGAATCGATTGTTCCAATTTCCTGACGGCGTGCCGCGCGCTTCTGTCGAAGGCGCTGTCGGTGCGCGGTCGACGAATTGTGGCAACGGTCACGTTTGGGCATCTCGCCCGCGTCAGGAAGTCGCAAGGAGTGCACTCGGCGCCGCGCCGAGCCCGTCCGGCAATCACCAGGTCAGCGCGCCGGGCGTTGCCTCGGCGTGCCGGTGCGCGCCAATGGGGGAGATTTCCGGTGGCTGGGACTGTTGATGCGTATGCAATAGATGCCCTGTAGCGTGGAAGCGGATGAGGCCTCCATGACGCGGAATTCCGTCCCGAGGACCACCCGGCAGCAGATCGAAGCCAGCGACCGGATGAACAGCGAGGGGGAAAAGAAGATGATCGAGCACGACCGCAGGAACAAGCCTCGGCAGAGACACTTCGCCGCAGCTCAGGCGGCCGGGGCGAGGGCCGGGGTCCTCCGGGAAGACCAGGACATTTACATACCGGGACGCTTCGACTCCGTCGAGAACGAACACATATCGCCGCCCGGGGCGAGCGTCTCCTTACAGAGCATCGAACTGGCCAACCTGGGGATCAGGCGTGCCCTCGTCCACCAGCAGGTCGAGGCGGTCCTCGCGGTGGAGGACGGCCGCGGCGATCCGCACGGCATGTGGCCGACGATCCTGACGCTCCTCTACACCGGCGACCTCGTCACCGCGCACGCCGAGTGCCGCCGACTGGCCAAGGACGCCCGCTGGTCGGGATCACCGCGGCACCAGGAAGTACTGACCCTGCTGCGCGCGCGGATCAGTCTGCTCGGGGGCCACGGCGCCGAGGCGTCCGGGCTGCTCGGCGCACAGCTGACCCGTGGGCTCTCGCCGCACCTCGCCGGGCTCGCCGTCGCATGGCTCATCGAGGCCCATGTCCTGTCCGGTGAACTGGGGCAGGCACACCAGGTACTGCGGGCGCACGGCCTGGCGGGCCGGCTCGACACCAACCCTCCGGACCTTGTCCACATCCTGGCCGCGCGCGGCGCACTGCAGCAGGCGGCCGGCCAGTTCCAGCACAGCCTGAAGGACTTCATGGCGTGCGGACGGTTGCTCGCGGAGCGACAGGTCGCCAACCCCGCTGTCATTCCGTGGCGTTCACGGGCCTCGTCGGCCGCGCTCGCGACCCAGCAGGGCGACCTCGCGCTCGCCCTGGCCGAGGAGGAACTGGCCGTGGCACGCACCTGGGGCTCGCCACGCTGTATCGGCCTGGCGCTGCACGCGGTCGCGGTCGCCCGCCGGGACGACACCTCGGTGGCGCTCCTGGAAGAGGCCGTGGCACTGCTCCATCTCGCCTACGCCCGAGGCGAGTTGATCCGGGTCCTGCACGACCTGGGAACCCTGCAGATCGACCGCAGGAACCTGTCCGCGGGCCGTCGCCACCTGGAGGTCGCCCTCATGGTGGCCCGGGAGAGCGGCAACCGGCTCTGGCAGCACAGCCTGGAATCCGCGCTGAAGCGCCTGGACGTCCCCAGCCTCACCAGTCAGGAGCTGCACATCGGCCAGCTGGCGAGCGCCGGCTACAGCAACCGGCAGATCGCCGAGACCCTCTTCCTGGCGACCCGCACCGTGGAGTTCCACCTGTCGAGCGTGTACCGCAAGCTCGCCATCTCCGGCCGGAACGAGCTGCACGCCGCACTCCACACCGAGCGCCTTTCCCCCCTCGGGGTCGACCACTTGTCCTCCGCCGTCTAGCCCCGGCCGGCCCCCGCGTCCACACGCCGCTCACCCCCGTCGGGTGGGCGGCGTCTCGCGTTCCAGGCTCTTCCGTTCCGTCCGCGTCGCCGATCCGCGTCGTCACACCCGTGGCCGCCCCAGCGGAACCGCATTTTCGGGGTTTCCTCCAAAGGGCCCTACGGGTGACCCGCAAGGGACCCTGCGGGTCGCCCGTAGGCTTGCCCGTGGAGCCTTGTAGCGCGACAGCCGATCATGCGAGTGTCTAGTGGTCGGGAATTCAGCCGCGAGTCCGGACACGAGGGTCGAGAATCTCTCCCCCGTATGCGAGGAAGTAGGCGCTCCATGCTCCAGCAGAACACCACCAAGCGCATCGGATACTGGCTTCTGCATCTGCACGGGCTCTTCGACGAGGCAACTGCGAAGGCCCTTGCCGGAGAGAATCTGAACCGGCGGCAGTGGCAGGTCCTGCACGCCATCAGTATCGGTGTGCGGACCGTCGAGGACATCGACGCGGCATTCTCCCCGTTCCTGGCCGCGGACCGTGCCGACTCCTACCGGTCGGTGGTCGATGGATTCGTCGACCGTGGCTGGGTGTTGATTCAGGGGGGCGCGGTGACGCTCACGGAATCCGGCAGTGCGGCGCACGTGCGGGCCGAGGTCCTGGTGAACGCGCATGCGGCCAGGTCGCTCGCCGGAATATCCGAAGCCGAATTCCTCGCGGCCAATGACGTACTGGCCCGCATAGCCGCCAACATCGAGACCGAGTAGGGATTTCCGACACCCGCCACCAGCGGGGATCGGCTCCCCGGACGCTCTGGAGATTCACATGGACGCTTCAGTCATTGTCGTCGGCGCCGGGCCGGCCGGGCTCATGCTGGCCGGAGAACTGCGTCTGGCGGGCGTCGACACGATCGTGCTCGACCGGCTGCCGGAACGGACCGGCGAGTCGCGCGGGATCGGCTTCACCATCCGCACGATGGAGGTGTTCGACCAGCGCGGCCTGCTGCCCCGGTTCGGCGAGATCCGGACGAGCGAGGAGGGGCACTTCGGCGGCCTCCCGCTCGACCTGGCGGCCCTGAACGCCGCCCACGCCTCGGCGCGCGCCGTTCCCCAGTCCACCACAGAGTCCGTACTGGAGTCCTGGGCACGGGAGTTGGGCGCCGACATCCGGCGCGGCGTGGAGGTCACCGGCCTCGCCGAGGACGGCGAAGGCGTGACCGTGATCGTCCGGGACTCGGCCCGCGCGCTGCGGGCCCGCTACGTGGTGGGCTGCGACGGCGGTCGCAGCACCGTCCGCAAGCTCGCCGGATTCGACTTCCCCGGCACGCCCGCGACCACCGAGCTGTTCCTCGCCGACCTCAAGGGCGTGGACCTGGAGCCCCGGATGACCGGGCAGCCCACCGACGGCGGCCTGGTGATGGTGGCCAAGCTGCCCGGCGGCATCCACCGGATCATCGTCGGCGAGCGCGGAACCCCTCCACAACGCCGTTCGGGGCCGCCGGAGTTCGGCGAGGTCGCGGACGTGTGGAAGCGACTCACGGGCATCGACCTCACCGGCGCCGAGCCGGTCTGGGTGAGCTCGTTCAGCGACGCCGCCCGGCAGGCCACCGAGTACCGGCGAGGCCGGGTGCTGCTCGCCGGGGACGCCGCGCACGTCCACCTCCCCGCGGGCGGCCAGGGCATGAACACCTCCGTCCAGGACTCGGTCAACCTGGGCTGGAAGCTCGCCGCGGTGGTGCGGGGTACGGCGCACGAGGCCCTGCTCGACACCTACCACGGGGAGCGGTACGAGGTCGGCCGCAGGCTCCTGGCCAACACGCGGGCGCAGAGCCTGCTGATCCTCGGCGGCGAGGAGGTCTCCCCCCTACGGGAGACGCTCGGCGAACTCCTCGTCCACCCCGAAGTGGTCCGCCATCTCGCGGCGCGGGTCAGCGGCCTCGACATCCGGTACGACGTCGGGAGCGGACGCAGTCCGCTGCTCGGTGCGCGTTTTCCGCACCTCGACCTGGCCGGGGAGCGAGGGCGCACCACGAGCACCGCGCTCCTGCGCACCGGACGCGGCGTGCTGCTCGACCTCGACGGCAACGCGACGCTGCGCGGGCGCGCCGACGCCTGGCGGGACCGGATCGACATCGTGACGGCGACCCCGGTCGGCGTACCCGACGGCAGTGACCTGAAGGGGACCTCGGCGGTGCTCGTGCGCCCGGACGGACACGTCGCCTGGGCCGCTCCCGGCAGCCACCACGACCTACCGATGGCCCTGGACCGCTGGTTCGGGCCCGCTCGACAAGCAAGGGAGTAGGAAAACCGTGCACAGCACTCTGATCGTGGCCAGGATGGCCCCCTCCTCGGCCCAGGACGTCGCCGGGCTCTTCGGCGCCTTCGACCGCACCGACATGCCCGGCCGCATGGGCACGCGCCGCCGGCAGCTCTTCGCCTACCGGGGCCTGTACTTCCACCTCCAGGACTTCGACGACGACAACGGCGCGAGCCGCATCGAGGAGGCCAAGACCGATCCGCTGTTCACCGCGATCAGCGAGGACCTCAAGCCGTACATCGAGGCGTACGACCCGGCGACCTGGCGTTCCCCCGCGGACGCCATGGCCCGCCGCTTCTACGAATGGAGCGCGTGATGGGCGACACCCACGGCCGGCGGGTCGTGATCACCGGTGTCGGGGTGACCGCGCCGGGCGGGCAGGGGACCAAGGGCTTCTGGAAGCTGCTCACGGACGGCCGCACGGCAACGCGCCGCATCTCGTTCTTCGACCCGTCGCCGTTCCGTTCGCAGGTGGCCGCCGAGGTCGACTTCGACGCGGAGCTGTCCGGACTCACCCCCCAGGAGATCCGGCGCATGGACCGGGCCGCGCAGTTCGCGGTGGTCACGGCGCGCGAGGCGGTCGCCGACAGCGGCCTGGAGTTCGAGACGCTCGCCCCGCACCGCACGGGAGTGACGATCGGCAGCGCGGTCGGCGCCACGATGGGCCTCGACCAGGAGTACCGGACCGTCAGCGACGGCGGCCGCCTCGAACTGGTCGACCCCGCCTACGCCGTGCCGCACCTCTACAACTACATGGTGCCCAGCTCCTTCGCGACGGAAGTCGCCTGGGCGGTGGGCGCCGAGGGCCCGAGCACGGTGGTCTCCACCGGTTGCACCTCCGGTCTGGACGCGGTGGGATACGCCGCCGACGTCATCCGGGAGGGCTCCGCGGACGTGATGATCGCGGGCGCCGCCGACGCGCCCATCTCGCCCATCACGGTGGCCTGCTTCGACGCGATCAAGGCGACCACGCCGCGCAACGACGATCCGCAGCACGCCTCGCGCCCCTTCGACAACAGCCGCAACGGCTTCGTCCTGGGTGAGGGCTCGGCGGTCTTCGTCCTGGAGGAGCTGGAGAGCGCCCGCAGGCGCGGAGCGCGGATCTACGCCGAGGTCGCCGGCTTCGCGACCCGGTCGAACGCCTTCCACATGACGGGGCTGCGGCCCGACGGCAAGGAGATGGCCGAGGCGATCCGGGTCGCCCTCGACGAGGCGCGGCTGGCCCCGCAGGACATCGACTACATCAACGCGCACGGCTCCGGCACCAAGCAGAACGACCGGCACGAGACGGCCGCGTTCAAGCGCAGCCTCGGCGACCACGCCTACCGCACGCCGGTCAGCTCCATCAAGTCGATGGTGGGGCACTCGCTCGGCGCGATCGGCTCGATCGAGGTGGCCGCCTCGGTCCTCGCCATGGCCCACGACGTCGTACCCCCGACCGCGAACCTCCACCATCCCGACCCGGAGTGCGACTTGGACTACGTACCGCTGACGGCCCGGGAGTGGAAGACCGACGCGGTGCTCTCCGTGGGCAGTGGGTTCGGCGGCTTCCAGAGCGCGATCGTGCTCGCCGCCCCCGACCGGGCGGGTGCCCGATGAGCTCGCGCACGGTGGTCACGGGACTCGGCGTCGTCGCGCCCACCGGCCTCGGCCTGGCGGACTACTGGGCGGCGACGCTCGCCGGACGGGGCGCGATCGGCCGGGTCACCCGGTTCGACCCGTCGCCGTACGCCTCCCGGCTCGCGGGCGAGATCCACGGCTTCGACGCCGGCGAACACCTTCCCGGCAGGCTGCTCCCGCAGACGGACCGGATGACGCGCCTCGCCCTGGTCGGCGCCGACTGGGCGTTCGCGGACGCCGGCGTCGTCCCGTCCGAACTGCCCGACTACGACGTCGGCGTCATCACGGCGAGCCACTCCGGCGGCTTCGAGTTCGGGCAGAACGAGCTGCGCGCCCTGTGGAGCAAGGGCGGTCAGTACGTTAGCGCCTACCAGTCGTTCGCCTGGTTCTACGCGGTCAACAGCGGCCAGATCTCCATCCGCGGCGGACTGCGCGGCCCGAGCAGCGTGGTGGTCAGCGACCAGGCCGGCGGCCTCGACGCGGTGGCGCAAGCCCGCCGGCAGATCCGCAAGGGCACCCGCATGGTGATCTCCGGGGCCGTCGACGCCTCCATCTGCCCGTGGGGCTGGGTGGCCCAGCTGACCAGTGGGCGCCTGACCACCAGCGACGACCCGGAGAGTGCCTACCTGCCCTTCGACGACCGGGCCACGGGCCACGTGCCGGGCGAGGGCGGAGCGCTGCTCGTCCTGGAGAACGCGGAGCACGCCCGGGAGCGCGGCGCCCCGCAGGTGTACGGGGAGATCGCCGGGCACGCCTCCACGGTCGACCCGCGGCCTGGCAGCGACCGCGCGCCGACGCTGCAGCGCGCCATGGAACTCGCTCTCGCCGACGCCGGTCTGGCGCCGGACGACATCGACGTGGTGTTCGCCGACGCGGCGGCCGTGCCCGACCTGGACCGGGCCGAGGCGGAGGCGATCACCAAGGTGTTCGGGGTGCGCGCGGTGCCCGTGACCGCGCCGAAGACGATGACGGGCCGCCTGTACTCGGGCGCGGCACCGCTGGACCTGGCGGCCGCGTTCCTGTCGATGCGCGACGGCGTGATCCCGCCGACCACCGGCTCCACCCTGTCCCCGGACTACGACATCGACCTGGTCACCGGCGGCCCCCGCCCCCACGCGGTGCGCGCCGCCCTCGTCCTCGCCCGCGGCCAGGGCGGATTCAACTCCGCGATGGTCGTGCGGGCCGCCCACCACTGACGGAAGGAACCCCGTGTCCACCACCGATTTCACCCTCTCCGAGCTCAAGCGGATCCTCCTGGAGGCCGCCGGCGCCGACGCGGAGGCCGACCTGGACGGGGACATCCTCGACGCCGAGTTCGCCGACCTCGGCTACGAGTCGCTCGCCCTCCTGGAGACGGCCGGGCGCATCGAGCGCGAGTACGGGATCAGCCTCGACGAGGACGCCTTCGGCGAGGCCCGCACCCCGCGCGCCCTGATCGACCTCGTCACCGCCCACCTGTCCGCCGCCCACGCCGCCTGACCGGGAGCCGAAGATGACCGACACCACCGCACGCAGGGTCGCCCTGGTGACCGGCGCGACCAGCGGAATAGGCCTGGCCTCGGTCCGGCTGCTCGCCGAGCAGGGGCACCGGGTCTTCCTGTGCGCCCGCGACGAGAAGGCCGTCGCGGAGACCGTCAAGACCCTGCAGGACGAGGGCCTCGACGTGGACGGCACCACCGGCGACGTGCGCTCCAAGGAGCAGGTGGCCGATGTGGTGCGGGCCGCGGTCGCCCGCTTCGGGCCCATCGACGTCCTGGTGAACAACGCGGGCCGCTCGGGCGGCGGGGTGACCGCCGACCTGGCCGACGAGCTGTGGGACGACGTCATCGCGACCAACCTCACCAGCGTGTTCCTGGTGACCCGCGAGGTCCTGAACGCCGGCGGGATGCGCGCCAAGGCGCGCGGCCGCATCATCAACATCGCCTCCACCGCCGGCAAGCAGGGCGTGGTGCTCGGCGCCCCCTACTCGGCGTCCAAGCACGGCGTGGTCGGCTTCACCAAGGCCCTCGGCAACGAGCTCGCGCCGACCGGCGTCACGGTGAACGCGGTGTGCCCCGGCTACGTGGAGACCCCCATGGCGCAGCGGGTCCGCCAGGGCTACGCGGACGCGTATGGCACCACCGAGGACGCGATCCTGGAGAAGTTCCGGTCGAAGATCCCGCTCGGCAGGTACTCGACGCCCGAGGAGGTCGCGGGCCTGGTCGGCTACCTCGCCTCCGACCTGGCGGGCTCCATCACCGCCCAGGCCCTGAACGTGTGCGGCGGCCTCGGCAACTTCTGATCCCGCCCGACCCGACTGAGGAGCACGCATCATGACGACCCGTGAGGTCGAGCACGAGATCACCGTCTCGGCGACGGCGAAGGAGGTCTACCGCCTGCTCGCCGAGGTGGAGAACTGGCCGCGCCTCTTCCCGCCGAACGTGTACGTCGAGTACCTGGAGCGGGAGGGCGACCAGGAGCGGATCCGGATCTGGGCCACCGCCAACGGCGAGGCCAAGAACTGGACCTCGCGCCGCCACCTCGACCCGGAGGGGCTGCGCATCGCCTTCCGGCAGGAGGTGTCGTCGCCGCCGATCGCCGAGATGAGCGGCACCTGGATCATCGAGCCGCTGGGCGCGGGGGAGACCCGGCTGCGGCTGCTGCACTCCTACCGGGCCATCGACGACGACCCCGATTCGCTCGCCTGGATCGACGAGGCGGTCTGCAGCAACAGCCGCGCCGAGCTGCCCTCGCTCAAGGCCGGGCTCGAAGAGGCCGCGCGGACCGCGGAGTTGACGCTGTCGTTCACGGACTCGGTGCGGGTCGAGGGGTCCGCGAAGGACCTGTACGACTTCGTCAACGAGGCCGACCGCTGGGTCGAGCGCCTGCCGCACGTCGGTTCCGTCAAGCTCACCGAGGACACCCCCGGCCTGCAGGTCCTGCGGATGGACACCGTCGCCAAGGACGGCTCCACGCACACCACCGAATCGGTGCGGGTGTGCTTCCCGCAGCGGCTGATCGCGTACAAGCAGACCACGCTGCCCGCGCTCATGGCGCTGCACACCGGGACCTGGCAGTTCGAGGAGGGCGACGACGGGGTCGTCACGGCCTCCTCGCAGCACACCGTCGTCGTCAACGCGGAGAACATCACCGGGATCCTGGGCCCGGACGCGGACGTCGAGCAGGCCAGGAAGTTCCTGCGCGACGCGCTCGGCACCAACAGCCGGGCCACCCTGGAGCACGCCAAGCGGTACGCGGAAGCGCGGCGCTGACCCATGCCGCCCACCTCGACTCCCCCCACGGACACCGACTCGGCTCCCCCCACGGACACCGATGTCGTGATCGTCGGGGCGGGGCCCGTTGGTCTGCTGCTCGCCGGGGACCTGCGAACGCACGGTGTGCGCACCACCGTCCTGGAGCAGCTCGGCGAGCCGATGACCGAGTCACGGGCGTCCACGCTGCACGCCCGCACCATGACGGTGTTCGAGGAGCGCGGCATCCTCGACCGGCTCGGTGAGCTGCCGGACGGCGGCCGCGGCCACTTCGGCGGCCTACCGCTCGATCTGGCCGCCGCCGACCCCGGCCACCGGTACGCCGGTCAGTGGAAGTGCCCGCAGACCCGCATCGAGTCGGTCCTCCAGGAGCGGGCCCTGGAGCTCGGGGCGCGGCTGCGGCGCGGCCTGCGCGTGGTGTCCCTGGCCGACCGGGGCGGGCACGTCCTGGTCGAGGCCGTCGCGGACGACGGCGGGCGCACCTCCGTCACCTGCGCGTTCGTGGTCGGGTGCGACGGAGGCGACAGCTCCGTGCGGCGGCTCGCGGGCTTCGACTTCGAGGGCCGGGCCGCGACGCTCGAGATGCTGCGGGCCGATGTGGCGGGCATCGACGTGCCGGCCCGGCGCTTCGAGCGGCTCCCGAACGGCCTGGCCGTGGCGCACCGCTGGCCGGACGGCAGCACCCGGGTGATGGTCCATGTCCACGGCGCGTCCCCGAAGGAGCGCACCGGGCCCCCCGCGTTCGAGGAGGTCGTCACCGCGTGGGCGGAGGTCACCGGCGAGGACATCGGCCACGGGACGCCCCTGTGGCTGAACGCGTTCGACAACACCAGCCGGCAGGCGACCCGGTACCGCAAGGGCCGGGTCCTGCTGGCCGGCGACGCCGCCCATGCGCAGATGCCCGTCGGCGGGCAGGCACTCAACCTCGGCCTGCAGGACGCCGCCGAACTCGGCGGACGCCTCGCGGGGCGGGTCCGGTCGCAGGACCGCGACGACCTGCTCGACGGCTACGACCTGGTGCGCAGGCCGATCGGCGCGCACACCCTCGACAACATCCGGGCGCAGTCGCTGCTGCTGCTCGGCGGACCCGAAGTGGAGCCCCTGCGGGACGTGTTCGGCGAACTCCTCGGCCTCGGCCCGGTCCGCCGCCACCTGGCCCGCATGATCAGCGGCCTCAGCGGTTCCCCCGCCTCCGCGGCACAGCACCCGTCCCCCTCCGAGGGGATCCCGCACGACCCGACCGCATCGACCGACAGGAGTTCGAAGATGGGCAGGCTCACCGACAAGACGGCGCTGGTCACCGGTTCCAGCCGGGGCATCGGCCGCGCCACCGCGCAACGCCTCGCCCGCGAGGGCGCCCTCGTCATCGTGCACTACGCCTCCGACCAGGCGTCCGCCGACGAGACCGTGGAGCTGATCGAGCGGGAGGGCGGCCGTGCCTTCCCGGTCCGCGCGCGGCTCGGCGTCCCCGGTGACGTGCACGAACTGTTCCTCGGCGTGGAGCGGGGCCTGAAGGAGCGGACCGGGGAGACCAGGCTCGACATCCTGGTCAACAACGCGGGCGCCACGACCCCGGCCGGGCTCGGCCCCGAGGAGGTCACGGCCGAGGAGTTCGACCGGCTCTTCGCCGTGAACGCGAAGGCCCCGTTCTTCATCGTGCAGAGGGCGCTCCCGCTGCTGTCCGACGGCGGCCGCATCATCAACATCTCGTCGGGGCTCACCCGTTTCGCCAGCCCCGACCAGGTGGCGTACGCCATGACGAAGGGCGCCATCGAGCAGCTCTCGCTTCACTTCGCCCGGCACCTCGCCCCGCGCGGCATCACGGTGAACAGCGTGGCGCCCGGCATCACCAACAACGGCAGCGCGGTCTTCGACATCCCCGAGGCGGTCGAGCAGATGGCCCAGCTGTCCGCGTTCAAGCGGGTCGGCGAGGCCGCGGACGTCGCGGACGTCGTGACGTTCCTGGCCGGCGACGAGGCCCGCTGGATCACCGGGTCCTTCGTCGACGCCAGCGGCGGCACCCTGCTCGGTTAGCCCGACCGGACCACCAGGAGTGACGATGACCACCGCGGAGGCACCCGTGACCACCGCCACCGACCGGCTCGGCGAACTCAACGAACTCAAGGAACTGGCGCGGCTCGGAGCCGACCCGAAGGCCACCGAGCGCCAGCACGCCAAGGGCAAGCTCACCGCGCACGAACGCATCGACCTCCTGCTCGACCCGGGCACCTTCACCGAGGTGGAGCAGCTGCGGCGGCACCGCGCGACCGGCTTCGGCCTGGAGGCGAAGCGCCCCCACACCGACGGCGTGGTCACCGGCTGGGGCACCGTCGAGGGCCGGACGGTCTTCGTGTACGCGCACGACTTCCGGATCTTCGGCGGCGCGCTGGGCGAGGCGCACGCCCAGAAGATCCAGAAGATCATGGACATGGCCATCGCGGCCGGCGCGCCGCTGGTCTCGCTGAACGACGGAGCGGGCGCCCGCATCCAGGAGGGCGTCTCGGCGCTCGCCGGCTACGGCGGCATCTTCCAGCGCAACACCCGCGCCTCCGGGGTCATCCCGCAGATCAGCGTGATGCTCGGGCCCTGCGCGGGCGGCGCGGCCTACTCGCCCGCGCTCACCGACTTCGTGTTCGCGGTCCGCGGCATCTCGCAGATGTTCATCACGGGCCCGGACGTGGTGCGTTCGGTGACGGGGGAGGAGGTCACCCAGGACGGGCTCGGCGGCGCCGACGTGCACGGCGGGGTGTCGGGCGTCGCGCACTTCGTGCACGACGACGAGGAGAGCTGCCTCGCGGACGTACGCCTCCTGCTGTCGATGCTGCCGTCCAACAACCGGGAGCTGCCGCCCGCCTCACCGAACGGCGACCCGGCCGACCGGCGCGTGGACCGACTGCTCGACCTGGTGCCCGCGGACGGGAACCGGTCGTACGACATCCGCGACGTGATCACCGAACTCGTCGACGACGACGACGTGTTGGAGGTGCACGCCCAGTGGGGCGCCAACCTCGTGTGCGCCCTGGCGCGGCTCGACGGCCAGGTGATCGGCGTCGTCGCGAGCCAGCCGTCGTCGCTCGCCGGCGTCCTGGACATCAAGGCCAGCGAGAAGGGCGCGCGGTTCGTCCAGTTCTGCGACGCCTTCAACATCCCGCTGCTCACCCTGGTCGACGTGCCGGGCTTCCTGCCCGGTGTCGACCAGGAGCACGAGGGCATCATCCGGCGCGGCGCGAAGCTCCTGTACGCGTACTGCAACGCGACCGTGCCCCGCATCTCGGTGATCCTGCGCAAGGCGTACGGCGGCGCGTACATCGTGATGGACTCCCGCTCGATCGGCGCCGACCTGTCCTTCGCCTGGCCCACCAACGAGATCGCGGTGATGGGCGCGGAGGCCGCGGCCGACGTCGTCTTCCGCCGTGAGATCGCCGCGTCCAGGGACCCGGCCACCACCCGCGAACAGAAGATCAAGGAGTACCGGCGGGAGCTCGTCCACCCCTACTACGCGGCCGAACGCGGCCTGGTCGACGACGTCATCCACCCCGGCGACACCCGCTCCGTCCTGATCCGCGCGTTCGCGATGCTGCGCCGCAAGGACGTCGACCTGCCGCAGCGCAAGCACGGCAACCCCCCGCAGTGAGCGGCCCGCCGGCCGGCTACGACGGGCCCCCGTTCCTGCGTGTGGAGCGGGGCAGCCCGGACCCGATCGAGCTGGGCGCCCTCACCACCGTCCTGTACGCCCGGCTGGCCGCCGCCCAGGAGGAGCCGCAGGAGGCCGGGCACCCGTCGGCACGCTGGCGCCGCCTCGAGCGCGCGCCCGGCTTCCGGGGCCCCAGGACCTGGCAGCACGGCCCCAGTTGAGCACCGCACCCCACCAGACACGGAGACCAGAGCATGGATGTCGGACTTCTCTTCGACCTGCGCAACCCCGACCAGTGGCACCGGCCCTGGGCCGACCACTACGCCCGCTCCCTCGAGTTCTGCGAGGAGGCCGACCGGCGCGGCGCGAACGGCCTCTGGTTCACCGAGCACCACCTCTTCGAGGACGGCTACCTGCCCTCGCCCCTGACGTTCGCCGCGGCCGCCGCAGCCCGCACCCGCAACGCCCGCATCGGCACCGCGGTCGTGCTCCCCAACCTCCACAAGCCCGCCCAGCTCGCCGAGGACGCCGCGGTCGTCGACCTGATCAGCGGCGGCCGCCTGGAGATGGGCTTCGGCGCCGGCTACCGGGTGCCCGAGTACGACCTGTTCGACGCCGACTTCAAGACCCGCTTCGCCCAGATCGAACGCAACATCGCCGAGGTCAGGCGGCTGTGGGAGGAGGGCGGCATCACCCCGGGACCGCTCCAGTCGTCCGTCCCGCTGTGGGGCGGCTTCTACGGTCCGCGCGGCGCCCGCATCGCGGGTCGGCTCGGCATCGGCCTCCTGCACATCTCCCACGCGTTGTACGGGCACTACCGCGAGGGCCTGGTCGAAGGCGGCCACGACCCCGGGCTCGCCCGGGTCTCCGACCTGCTCCCCGTGATCCTCGCCGACGACCCCGAAGCGGCGTGGCCCCGCGTCGCACCGCACCTCGCCCACCAGATGAACACCTACCGGCAGGGCTCGGTGGAGGGCACGGACCACCCCAGGCCGCCGTTGCTCGGCCCCGACGACTTCCCGGAGGCCCCGAAGGCCGACGGCTCCTGGTCGACCCTGGAGATCCTCACGCCCGAGGACGCCGCGGCCCGCATCCACGAGCGGACCAAGGGCCTCCCGGTGAAGCACCTCATCTTCTGGGCGAGCATCGGCGGGATGCCGGACGACCTCGTCGTCCGCAACATCGAGCTGGTCAGCGAGCGCCTGCCCGCGCTGCTCGCCGAGGCCGCCGGGTCCGACGCCACCGCCGGATCCCGCCCGGGCGAGGTGCCCGCCGGTGACTGAGGCGCCCGCCGCGCGAACCCTCTCCGCGCCGGCCCGGCACGGCACCTGGCGGCTCCTGTTCATCCTGTCGGGCAACATGGTCCTCGACGCCATCGAGGTCTCGGTGGTCCTCGTCGCCCTGCCCTGGATCGGCGCCGACCTCGGCCTGTCCGTGTGGACGGTGCAGTGGCTGATGGGCGGATTCGCCGCCGGATTCGCCGCGGTGCTGCTCCTCGGCCCCCGCGCCACCGCCCGGTGGGGCCTGCGCCGCTGCTACCTCGTGGCGATGCTGGTGTTCGCCGCGGCGTCGGTGGCGGGCGGCCTGGCCGACTCGACCGCCCTCCTGATCGCCTCGCGCGTCCTCAAGGGCGGCTGCGCCGCGCTCACCGCACCCGCCGGACTGGCCCTGATCACCACCACGGTCCCCGACGGCCCGCCGCAGCGGCGGGCCGTGTCGGTGTACTCCCTGTTCGGCGCGGCCGGGTTCACCCTCGGCCTGCTGCTCTCCGGGGTCCTCACCGCGGCGAGCTGGCGCTGGACGTTCCTGTTCCCCGCGCCGCTCGCCCTGGTGCTCCTGGTGTGGGGCCTGCGGGTGATCCCGGACACCGGACGCCGGACGCCGCCGCGCCTGACGGCGGAACTCGCCCGCAACGGCTCGCTGATCCGCGCGACGCTCGGCGCGGCCACCCTCAACGGCACCTACGCGGCCCTGCTCCTCCTGGTCACCTTCCAGGCGCACGACCGCTTCGGGTGGCGGCCCTGGCAGGTGGCGCTGGCACTGCTCCCCGCGTGCGTGCCGCTCGCGGTGTCCGTGCCGTTCGCCGGACGCCTGGTCGCCCGCTTCGGTACCCGGCGGCAGATCGCCGCCGGGGCGGCGGCCGCGTTCGCGGGCCAGCTGCTCCTGCTGCTGCGCCCCGAACCCGCCTCGTACGTCGGTGGTCTGCTGCCGACGCTCCTCCTCGTCGGTGCCGCCATGGCGCTGTCCTTCGCCTCCCTGAACATGCAGGCCACCCAGGACGTCGAACCGGGCCTGCGCGCGGCGGCGGTGCCGCTGTTCCAGACGGGCGTGCAGCTCGGCGGCGTCCTGATGCTGCCCCTGACCGCCGCACTGCTCACCTGCTTCGGCGGCCACCGGCCGGCGCTCCTGGCCGTCGCGCTCGCCGGTGCGGCCGGGGTCGGCATCGCGGTCAGCGGAACGCGCGCCGGCCGGCCGGGGCCCGACCGCGTCGGCCCCGGGCCGCGCGAGGGGAGGAACTCGCCATGACCGCTTCCCTGGAGATCACCGTCGAGGAGGACAGGTGCGTGGCCTCGGGGCAGTGCGTGATGACCGTGCCGGAGGTCTTCGACCAGCGTGACGAGGACGGTGTCGTCGTCCTGCTCGACGCCCGGCCGCCCGCCGCGGCCCATGACGGGGTGCGCGCGGCCGTGGCCCTCTGCCCGGCCGCCGCCATCCGCCTGACGCAGGGGCAGCGGCCGGGCGGCTGACCCCCGACCGCGCCGTCGCGAGCGGCCGGGGACATGCCCGGGGAGCCGCCCTCCGACCAGGAGGGCGGCTCCCACGTGTGTGGGGTTCCGCCCGGAGTGTGTCCCCCGGGCGGAACCCCACGCGGTCACCACTCGACGGGAAGGCTCCTGACCCCGTACACCAGCGATTCCGTGCGGTACTCGATCTTCTCGAACGGGACGGCGAGCCGCAGGCCGGGGAAGCGGCGGAACAGCGCGGGCAGCGCGATGCCCAGTTCGAGACGGGCGAGTTGCTGACCGACGCACTGGTGCCGGCCGTAGCCGAAGGCCAGGTGCGGCACCGGTTTGCGGCGCAGGTCGAGCGCGTCCGCGGGCGAGGGCAGGGCGGCGCCGTGGTTGGCCATCAGCGTCGAGACGACGACGTACTCGCCGGCGCGTACCTCCTGGCCGTTGACCGACAGGTCGGTGCTCGCCCTCCTGACCAGCGGGGGCGCCACCGCGAGGAACCGCAGCAGCTCCTCGACGGCGCCGCCGGACAGCTCGTGCTCGTCCCGAAGGACCGCCAGCTGCTCCGGGTGCGACAGCAGGGCGAGGACGCTGAGCCCGATCATGCCGGAGAGGGTCCCGTGGCCGGCCACGAGGACGTCCAGGCCCATGCCGATCAGCTCGTCGTTGCTGAGCTCCGCCCCGTGCTTGCGCACCAGGTCCCCGAGGATGTTGTCGCCCGGATCCCACCGGTGTGCGGCGACCAGTTGGGCCATGTAGTCGATCATGGCCGCGAAGTTCTCCTGCTGGACCTCCAGCGTGGTGTCGACGCTGCTCGCGATCGAACTGCGCGCCAGGATGCCCGCCCGGTCCTCGAGCGGTGCCCCCAGCAGCTCGCAGATCACGATCAGGGGCAGCGGTTCGGCGAAGGTCTTGATTAGGTCGGCGCCCGGACCGGCCTGCTCCACCGCGTCGAGGTGCTTCTCGACGATCTGCTCGATCACGCCGCTGAGCGCCCGGATCCGCTTCATCGTGAAGGCGCCGGCCTGCATCCGGCGGTACCGGGTGTGCTCGTCCCCGTCGTAGTTCAGCAGGACGCCCGGCTGGTTCATCACCGAGCGCGGGCCGGTCCAGTGCGGATCGAAGGCGAACCCGACCTCGTGGCGGGCGTCGGCCAGCACCGTGCGGGCATCGTCCTCACGGGTGATGAGGACGGCCCCCACCTCGCCGAGCTGGGAGTTCGGCACCGGAACCCGGTGCAGCGACGGGTCCGCGTGCAACTCCAGGAGATCGGACCCGGGCCGGAACGGACACTCGGCCTGACGTTGGTTGTGGGGCATCGACACCGGTTCGGTCACGGCGTTCACTACCTTCCTGACGGCACGAGGGCGATTCGGCGGAACGTGGGCACCGGCTGCGGGCCGTTCGTCACGAGGCGCCCGTCCTGTCCCGCAGGAGGTCCCGCGTGATGCCGTCGAGCCGGGCCGCGGCGCCCTTGTCGAACGCCGGGCGGAGGAGACTGAGCGGCGTGCCCTCCACGAAGGCGCTCAGCGGTTCCCGGGGCGGAGCGTCGATGATCTCGAGGATCGGCGGGACGGTGAACTCGACGGGCTGCGCGGCCAGCTTCATCTGGGCGATGTGCGCCGCGGTGGCGGCGTCGAACTCGCCCGCGAAGCCGGTGCGCGTCCCCCCGGGGAACAGCAGCACGTACCGGGCGCGACGCGTGCTCCCCCCCTCGGCGAACGAGACACCGAGGAGGTCGTTGAGCCGGCCGCCCTGGAACATCGCCGACCAGCCGTCGTAGCCGCGTTCGAGGCCGAGGTCGTTCCAGTAGATGCCCGGCGCCCCCACACCGGGACCGGCGATGTTCACCACGACCGGCACCGGGGCCTTGTTCATCAGGTCGGCCAGGCCGTATCCGAGCAGGTACCGACTGAGGTAGTACAGCGCGAAGTTGTGCTCGATCCCTTCGGAGGTCACCAGCCGATGGCTGCGGAAGTACCGCGCGCACAGCACGAGGATGTCCACCGCCGCGAACCGGTCCTCGATCTCCGCGATGACGCGCCGGTTCTCGCTGACGAGGCTGAGGTCGGCCTGGATGAAGAAGGCGCGGTCGGCCGCACCCACCTTCCGCGCCGTGTCGAGGAACTTCCTCCCCTTCACCGGATCCGGAGCGATGACGACCACCTGGTCGCCCCGCCCGAGATAGGTGTTGGCGAGCGCCTGCCCGATACCGGAAGTGCCCCCCGTGACAACAATGGTCTTCACCGTGATCCTCCTCGGAACACTGGGTCGTGGAATTCTGCGCGGCCGGAAGACACCTGCCGGCGGGCAGACTTCACCCCTGGACGGGGTGGCGGAAAGGGAGAGAAAGCGGGAGCGGGCGTCGGAGAAGGGAACTCAGCCGGCCGCGGCGGCGATTTCCGCCCGCACCACGTCACTGGCGAGTCCGACGGCCGCTTCCGCGGCACCGGTGGAACCCGAGGTCCACCCGTTCACGTAGACCCCGTCGATGATCAGCATGATCCGGTCGCCGAGCCGGTCCGGGTCCGCGGCCGGAGTCCTGCGCGCGAGGTCCCGCAGTTGCTCGCGCACGCGCCGGAAGTGCTTCAGGGAAACCTGGTGCGCCGGATGGTCCGGGTCGGGAAACTCCGCGTGAGTGTTGCGGAGGGGGCAGCCCCTGGCGTTCGGCGCCATGCCCTGGACCGTCCGGACCAACTCGACGAGCCGGTCCTCGGGCGCTTCCACCGCGGCACACACATCGGCCACGATGCGGTCCCAGCTCTCGGCGGACCGCTCGAGATACGCCACCACCAGCTGGTCCTTGCCGGGGAACTCCCGGTAGAGCGACTGCTTGCCGCAGCCGACTTCGTCGATGATCTGCTGCATGCCGACCGCGTGCACGCCCCGCTGGTCGAAGAGGCGGGCAGCGGCGTCCAGGATGCGCTCGCGGATACCGGCAGCAGGTTTCCGGGCCATGGGCCGAGGCTAGCAGACCGATCGGTCCCGGCCCGGGCCGAACGCCGATCGTCACGACCGCGCGTGCGCCGCACCGCGCCCACCGCGTCCACCGCGTCCGGGCCCCGAGCCCCGGGCCGCGCCGTTCACGCGGCCCAGGACGGCGGAGCCTCACCTGCGCTGCGCACGCACGTAGGACATCGGTGTCAGCACCCGCCCGCGTTCGTCCACCCGGATGGCGTCCGGGCCCGGCCTGGCACCGGTGTCCGGGGCACCCGCCGTGCCCAGCTTGGCCAGGATCTCGCGGGTGAAGCTCGTGGCGAAGACGGCTTCGGTGATGTCCTGGATCTCCCAGTGCCGGCCGAGGTTCGCGTGCAGATCGGCCTCGCTGACCAGGGCCTCCTCCACGATCGGCGTCCCCGACGGCATGGACGGCGCGAAGCAGAACAGGTGGAGCGTGGCACCCGGCCGGCACACCCGGTGGAGCGCGGCGGCGTACGCCGACCGCTGCTCGCCGTTCAGGCAGTGGTAGAGGCCGCTGTCGAGCGCGGTGTCGAAATCGCTTCCGACACCGTCCAGTTCGGTGGCGTCCGAGGTCAGGAACCGCACCCGCACGCCGCGGGCCTCGGCCCGCCGCGCCGCCTGCTCGATCGCGCTGGGCGAACCGTCCACGCCGGTCACCTCATGGCCGAGGCCCGCCAGCAGGATGGCGTTCTCACCCAGTCCGCAGCCCGCGTCGAGGACCTTGCCGCTGAAGCCTCCCGCGCGCGCCAGGTCCACCACGGCCCGCTGGGGCTCACCGATGTCCCAGGGGATCAGCACCTCGCCGGCGGCGACGCCGTCGAAGGACGCGCGTCCCGCGTACAACGCCTCGTATTCCTTGTCCTCTTGAGAGAAAGTCCGCTGCGTGGTCATGCCGATCCCCTTGTCGCTCGCAAGCTCGTCAACCAACACGTGGTGGATCCGATGTGCCCGATGCGGGGCAGTCGTGTCCCTACGGGACGTTGTTCGCTTCCTGCCCCGCCGCGGCCACGGGGGCCGCCTCGGCGTCCGGTCCGGCGCCGGCTCCGGCTTCGGCCGCGGAGCCGGCCGCGGGACGCATCCTCGACGCGACGATGAGCGTGAGGACGACGACCGCCGCCATGGCCAGGAAGACGTCGGAGTAGGCCGCGCCGTCGTGGCCGGAGAAGAGGGGGTTGATGGCGCTGCTGCCGCCCTGCTGCCTCGCGGACACCAGGACACCGAACACGGCGGGGCCGGTCCCGGCCCCGAGGAACTGGGCCCCCTGGAGGATTCCGAGGCCCACACCGACCTGCTCGGGGGGCAGTTCGCCGGCCGCGGCGCCGATGATGGTGGTCATCACCAGCATGAAGCCGATGCTCAGCCCGAGGATCCCGACACCGGCGAAGAGCACCGAGGAGCCGCCGGTGAAGGAGGAGAGGAACAGCGAGAACAGCCCGATGAGGCCGAGCCCGGAGAGCACCAGGACCCGCGCGTTGACGCGGCCGGCGAGGCGTCCGATCCACGGCGAGAGGAGCGCGGTCACGACTCCGGCCGGGATCATGACCAAGGCGCCCTTGCCCGGGCTGAGTTCGTTGACCTCCACCAGCAGCAGCGGGACGAACACCAGACCGCCGAGGTTGACGACCATGGCCAGGAACGCGACGAGGATGCCGGTCCGGTAGACGCGGTTGGTGAACAGCGTCGGCGGGACGAACGGCTGGTCGACCCGGACGGTGCGCACCCCGAAGAGCACGAGCGCCGCGATCGCGACCACGAGGCTGCCCCAGGACAGCGGGTCGGTGAAGCCGGAGACCTGCGCCCGGGTCATGCCGAACAGGACGAGACCGGCTCCGAGGCCGAGGAGGATGCCGCCGGGGAGGTCGAGCCGGCCCGAGCCCTGCGGAGTCTCGTCCGGGAGCACGCGCAGGGCCGGGACGAGCAGCAGCAGCGAGACCACGAGCATGATCCAGAACAGCGCCGGCCAGCCGAGAGCCTCCCCGATGCCGCCGCCCAACGCCGGTCCGGCGGCGGTGCCGACGCCCGCGCCGGCGGAGACGACGCCGATCCCGACACCGCGCCGCTCCGGTGGCAGCAGCGTCGTGACGGCGATGATCGCGAGCACCGGGATCGCGGCCGCGCCGATCCCCGTCACGATCCGCCCGGCCACGAGCACGGCCAGATTCGGGGAGATCGCGCAGATCAGGCTCCCGAGGGCGTAGGTGAGGAGCGCGAAGGCGAAGAGGCGGCGCAGGCTCACCCGGTCCGAAATGCGGCCGTACAGGGGGATTCCGACCGAGAACATCAGCAGGAAGCCGGTGACGACCCAGGCGAGTTCCGCCTCGGAGGCCCCGAACTCGGACCCGATCGTCGGAAGCATCAGGTTGACCATGTCGCTGGCCGTGACCGTGGCGAGGATCGCCGGCATCAGGACGGCCAGTAAGGCCAGTTCCGAGCCGGTCCGCCCGGTCGTCGTCGACGTGGAAGTCATGCGAGGCCCTTCGGGTGACATTCCGCCACCATGATAGTTACAGTTAGGGCAAAAGGAAGGCGGAGGACACTGCCTCCGCCTTCGGTCAGCTGGTGACGCGTTGCGCGATCTCGTGCTCACTGGCCAGGACTTGCCGGACGAGGTGGGCGATCGTCGTCCGCCCGAGTCGTTCCTTCATGGCCCGCTCCGCGTCCTGGAACTCCACCTCGAGCAGCTTCTGCATGATCCGCCCCACCTCGCACTCGGCGCTCGGCGGATGCGGGTGCCGCGAAAGGATCGGCCCCGCCTCCACGGCGGTGTACGCGTCGTAGAGCGTGATCTCGCGGGCCGGCCGGGCGAGCGACCAGCCGCCGTTGCGTCCCTCGACGGACCAGACCAGACCGGCGTCCCGCAGGCTGCCGAGGATCCGTCGCACCAGGACCGGATTGCTGGCCAGGCTCTCCGCGATCTCCGCGGAGGTCAGCGAGCGATCCCAGCGTCCCAGCATGGTGAGCGCGTGGATCGCGACCGCACTCCTGCTGCTGATGCTCACTGTGACCCCTTCGCGACGGTCGCCTCGCCAATCGAACTGCAACAACGCTAGTAGCAGTTTGATCCGGGTGTCAATCCGGCCCGCCGGTCGTGGGGGCCTCCGGGCGCGGCCCGGAGCGCGCCGCCCCGGGACCGGTCGGGCCCGCGGACGAGCACGGCGACCGGACCGCGCGCGTGCGACGTCACCAGGGCCAGCGCCACTCCTTGTTCTGCGGAACCACCCAGTAGTGGTCCAGTTCGACGCGCTCGAACAGCCATCGTCCGTCCTCGCGCACGTAGGTGTCGGCGAACCGGCCGACGCTCTGGTGCACGAGGTCCGCCTGGTCGAACCTGACGTGCTCCACGAAGAAGCAGGCGCCGGACGCGCGGTCGCCGTCGACCTCCACCTGGTGGACCTGGTTGAAGTTCCTCAGGGCGACCTCCGAGGCCCCCTGGAGCTCGACCATCTTGGGCAGCAGCGCACTGTAGTACTCCTGGATCGCCGCGCGTCCACGGGCATCGCCGAAACTGCCGTAGGCCAGGTGCGCGTCCCTCGTGAACAGGGCACCGAGACCCTGCCAGTCCTGCGAGTTGAGGCAGTGGTGGAAGGCGTTGCGCAGCTTCGTGAGCTCACGGATGGCTTCGAGCTCCCGCACTCTGGCCGACAGTTCGTCGATCCGGGCCACCAGGTCCACCTCGTCCGTCATCGTGCGTCCTCCCGAGCGTCGCCGGATCCCGTTCCGCCTCTTGCCGAAACCGGACCGAGAGTCGCAGCCGCAGGACACGGGCCACAAGGCCCACACGTCTTTCCTGTGGTCGGTCCGCAATCCTCGGATTCCCCCACGCGATTAGGGTCGAGCGGCAGGAACGCCGGTGACACCCGACGGGAGAGACCGTGAAGCAGTCGAAGCGCATAGCCCTGATCAGTGGTGCGGGCCGCAACATCGGGGCCGCGACGGCCAAGGAACTGGCCGGCCGCGGTTACCACGTGATCGTGAACTACCGGAGCGACGCCGACGCGGCGGCGGACGTGGTCGCGGAGATCGAGTCGCGCGGCGGCACGGCCGAGGCGCTCCAGGCCGACGTCTGCGACGCCGGCCAGGTCGGCGCCCTCGTCGAGCGGGTGCGGGCCGACCACGGGCGCATCGACCTGCTGATCTGCAACGCGAACACCGTGACACCGCCCTTCGTGTCCTTCGAAGAGCTGGACTGGGACGCGTTCGCCGCGAAGGTCAACGGGGAACTCGCCGGCTCCTTCTTCCTCACCCAGCGCACGCTCGCCATCATGCGCGAACAGCGGTCGGGCAGGATCATCTACATCTCCAGCACGGCGTCGGACACCATCGGCATGGCCCTGCCCCATTCCGTCGCCAAGGCGGCGCTGAACACCTTCAGCCGCCACATCGCCGGCATCGCCGCCGAGCACGGAGTGACGGTGAACACCGTCGCCCTCGGCGCCGTGCACACCGATGCCACCTCGGAGTTCAGCGAGGAGTTCTGGAAGTACACGACCGAGCGTTCGGTGGCGGCGCGCAGAGTGGAACCGGCGGACGCCGCGCGCGCCGTGGCCCTCGTCGCCGACGACGGCTTCGGCTTCACCTCCGGCCAGGTGATCCGGGTCGACGGCGGATTCGAGGTCCTCGACCAGCAACTGCATCCGCTGGCGCGCAGTCTGAGCTGACGGCGTCCCGTGGGGCCGGCCGCCGTCGCCCGGCCCCACGGGACGCCCGGTGCGACGCGGACGTCCGCCGGTCTACTCGAAGTGCCGGACCATCGGGCTGAGTTGGCGGTCCAGAATCTCGAAGCCGCCGTCCAATCGCAGCACTTGGCCCACCGACGCGGTGAAGTCCTCGTCGGCGAGCAACGCGATGCTGCGGGCCGCCTCGTCGGCCTCGAGCAGCCTGCCGGACGCCGATCGGCTCTCCATGAAGGTGCGGAGCTCGTCCGTCATGACACCCGCGGTGGCGTCGGTGCGCACCGCGCCGAACGCGACCGTGTTGACGACGACCCCGTACTGCGCGGCGACTCCCGCGACGTGCCGGCTGAAGGTGTTGAGCGCGGCCTTGGCCGTGGAGTGGGCCGCGACGGTGCCGATCGCATCCGCCGCGGTGCTCGAGACGTAGACGATCCGGCCCCTGCGTTCCTCCGTCATGCCGCGCAGCACGCCCTGGGTGAGGAAGTACGCTCCCGCCAACTCCCCGTTCACCTTTCCGATGAAGTCGTCCCAGGAGAGCGTGAGCAGGGGCTGGAACGGCGGATTCACCGTGTTGGCGTTGCAGACCAGGGCGTCGATGCGGCCGTGGTCGGCGCGGATGCGGTCGAGCATCCCGGACACCTGCTCGGGGTCGCAGACATCGGCCTGGGCGGCCTGGGCCGAGCCGCCGGCGGCCTCGATCGAGCTCACCACTTCCGTTGCCGCGTCGGCGTTCTGACGGTAGTTCACGACCACGTGGTAGCCGCGCCTTCCCATCTCCCGCGCGGTGGCCGCTCCGATCCCGCGACTCGCGCCGCTGATCAGCACCACCCGCTGTGACTGCTCCACGTTTCCTCCCTGGTTCCGGGCGTCCGGGGTCTGCCCGTCACGTGACCTTGGACCGGGAGCCGCCGCGTTGTCCCTACGGGTCTCCACCAGATTCCCGGCCCCTCCCCGCGGGAGTGTCCCGTCGGAGGCCCGGAGTGCCCTCTTGCGGACACCGGGACCGGCTGCGAGGGTCCGTCATGCACGGGTGCACGAAGGGAGCAGGTGTCGCATCGCCGGCTGCCGGTCGACGGTCGAGTCCGCGCGACGCCCCGCTCGGTACTTCACTTTTTAACGGAAGCTCGATCGTGTGATAACGTTCCGGATTGGGATGCGGACCGATCGGTCCGGTATCGGGAGAGAGTCACCGTGCGGAGCTCTCGGAACCAGGGACCGTTCTCGGCAAGAGGGTTTGCCCAAGGGCGGGGTGGCAGCCTCACGACACCGTTGATCGACTCCACTGCCGGATCTCCTGCCGGCGCCGGTAGCCACGGAGTCATGTCGTGACCGCCCCGTTCCGCCGAACCGTTCCCCTTCTCTCCGCCCGGCGCGGCCCCGTCCGCATCGTGTCGTGCAGTGGCACCATTCGTCAGCTATGGGGGTGGCAGAAATGGCCGGAGACGATAGGAAGTGCCCAACCACACAGACCGACGCGAGAGCCGACGGGCCCCCCGCGTTTCTCACGGCCAGGACCGTGGCGAACACCTACGTTCCGGGAATCTCCCTCACCGAAGACCGCGCCCTGCTGCCGCCCGACGAGTTGAGTCTCGCCCTGAGCACCATCGAGTTCGCGAATCGCGGAGTCGACCGCGTGATGGTCAACGAGCAGGCCAAATGGGTGCTCGACGCGGCGGAGCCGCACAGGAACCCGCACCGCACCTGGCTCGCGATCCTGGCCCTGCTCTACGCCGGAGACCTCGACTCCGCCGACGCGCGGTGCCGGCGGCTCCAGGACGATCCCGCATGGTCGGGCTCGGTCGTGTGCCGGGAACTGCTCACGCTGCTCCAGGCGCGGAGCAGCCTGCTCGCGGGAAAGTCCTTCCGGGCCGCGGACATGCTCCAGACCATGCTCAATCGCGGTACGTCGACGCAGTCGACCTGTCTCGCGGTCGCCTGGCTGATCGAGTCGCTGGTCCACCTCGGCGAACTCGACCGAGCACACCAGGTGCTGCTCGACAGGAAGCTGGCCGGCCCGCTGGACCCCGACCTGCCGGACCGTGCGCACATCCTGGCCGCCCGTGGAGCCCTCCACATGGCCGGCGGGCAGTTCCGGCACGCCATCGACGACTACATGGCCTGCGGCTGGGTCCTCGACACCTGCTTCGTGGTCAACCCGGCGGTGATCCCCTGGCGTTCGAGGGCCGTGTTCGGGGCGCTGGGCATCCGCCGGTACGACCTGGCGCTCGCCCTCGCCGAGGAGGAGCTCATCGCGGCGAGGAAGTGGGGATCGCCGCGCGGCATCGGCATCGCCCTGCACGCCGTGGGAGTGGCACGCCGGGACGACACCTCGGTCGCCGTGCTCAAGGAGGCCGTGGCGCTGCTGGCCCAGGGCCATGCGCGCACCGAGTTCATGCAGGCCCTCTACGACCTCGGCACGATGCAGATCCGGCGACGGGAGGTGGCAGAGGGGCGCAGGCGGCTCGTCGAGGCGGCCATGGTGGCGCACGAGTGCCGCAACGCCTTCTGGCAGGACCGCATCCGCTTCGCCCTGGAGCGCCTCCAGGAGCCTGCCGGCACCTCGAAGCTCACCCGGCAGGAGGAGAAGATCGCCTACCTGGCCCGCGCCGGACACAGCAACCGGCACATCGCGCAGATGACCTGCCTGACGGTCCGGACCGTCGAGTTCCACCTGTCCAGCGTGTACCGGAAGCTCTCGATCTCCGGTAGGCGGGAACTCGTCACCGCGCTGAGCTCCGTTCCGTCGTAGCGCTTCGTTCCGTCGTGGCGCTTCGCTCCGTCGGGCGCCGTCCGCCGATTCCGGCCCGGGCGGCGCCTGACGGCGGTGAGGGTGGGGGTGCACCGTGCTCCGCGCCGCACCCCCACGCGGTGTGTTGCGGGCGGGCCATCCGTCGAGGGGCCGACCTCCGGTTGACAGGGTCCATGGCGGCGGCGAGTCTACGTTAAGTGTCCAATTCGTCACCTTTTGTGATCGATGGCGACCGCATCATCCGTGTACGAGCTCGCGGATGGCACCCACGGCACGGTCGACATGAAGCGCTTCGCCCACACCACGGTCGCGCTCCACGCCTTCACCCCCTCGATCACCACGCTGCGGCTGCTCGCCGAGGGCAACGACCTTCCCAACAAGTCGATCAGCTCCTGAGTGGCGAGGAGAAGCCATGAGCGAGAACCCCACCATCGAGGGCACGCCCAAGGACCGTGCCCGCTGGCAGACCTGCCAGCAGCTGGCCCGCGAGCTGCTCCTGGTCGGTCCGGACGACGAGGACCTGAAACTGCGCTACCTCGACGTCCTGATCAAGGACGGCATCCCGCCGACGGACGAGCCCAAGGACGTGCTGATCGTCGGAGCGGGCATCGCCGGCCTGGTCGCCGGGAAGCTGCTCAAGGACGCCGGGCACAAGGTCACGATCCTGGAGGCCAACGCCAGCCGGGTGGGCGGGCGGATCAAGACCTTCCGCACCACCGACGACGAGTCCGACGGACCGTTCTACGACCCGGAGCAGTACGCGGAGGCCGGGGCGATGCGGCTGCCCAGCTTCCACCCGCTCACCCTGGCGCTCGTCGACAGGCTCGGCCTGGACCGGCAGCTGTTCTTCAACGTCGACGTCGATCCGGACACCGGCAACCAGAACGCGCCCGTCCCGCCGGTGGTCTACGAGTCCTTCGAGCCCGGCAAGACCTGGAAGTACGGCGCGGACAGCCCGGACTTCCGCGAGCCGGCCAAGCGCTTCGACTCCTGGATCCGCACCAACCGGATCCAGGCCCGCCGCCGCGAGTACGCCGCCGACCCCAGCTGTATCAACGAGGGCTTCCACCTCACCGGCGACGAGGCGCGGATCACCGCCGCCGACATGGTCAACCAGGCGCTGGAGCCCGTCCGCGACTACTACTCGGTGATCAGGGACGGCAAACGGGTGAACAAGCCGTTCGCCGAGTGGCTGGACGGCTGGGCCCGGGTGGTCCGCGACTTCGACGGCTACTCGATGGGCCGCTTCCTGCGCGAGTACGCGGGCTTCAGCGACGAGGCCATCGAGGCGATCGGCACGATCGAGAACATGACCTCGCGGCTGCACCTGGCCTTCTTCCACACCTTCCTGGGCCGCAGCGACATCAACCCGAACGCCACCTACTGGGAGATCGCGGGCGGCAGCTGGAAGCTGCCCCACGTGCTCGCCGAGGAGCTCCGGGAGGAGCTGCGGATGGGCGAGCGGATGATCCGGATGGAGTACTGGGACTCGCGTCGGGACGGCGGGGGCGCCCGCAACGTCGGCCCGATCGGGCCGCAGGTCGCCGTCCAGACCGTCCCCGAGGACGACCCGGAGGCCGAACCCACCGTCTGGAAGGGCGACTTCGCGATCGTCACGGTCCCGTTCTCCGCCCTGCGGTTCGTCCAGGTGACGCCCCCGTTCTCCTACAAGAAGCGCCGGGCGATCATCGAGACCCACTACGACCAGGCCACCAAGGTGCTGCTGGAGTTCTCCCGCCGCTGGTGGGAGTTCACCGAGGCGGACTGGAAGGCCGAACTCGACTCCATCGCCCCCGGACTGTACGAGTACTACCAGCGGGCCGGTGAGGACGACGCCGAGGCGGCCGTCGCCGCCGCCCACAACGGCCACCGGCCCCCGCGCAACCTGCCGGAGGTGCTGCTCGGCGCCCACGCGAGCGTGGACGAGCGCCGGATCAGCCAGGGCCAGCGCGAGGTCTACCGGCACACCCCGCTGCTCCGGGCGAGCGTGCGCCCCGCCACCGACTGCTTCGGCGGCGGCTCGACCACCGACAACCCGAACCGCTTCATGTACTACCCCTCGCACCCGGTGCCCGGCGGCGACGGGGGAGGGGTGGTGCTGGCCAGCTACAGCTGGTCGGACGACGCGGTGCGCTGGGACTCCATGGAGGACGACGAGCGGTACGTCTACGCGCTGCGCAACCTCCAGACGGTGCACGGCCGCCGGATCGAGGTGTTCTACACCGGCTACGGAAAGACCCAGAGCTGGCTGCGCGACCCGTACGCCTTCGGCGAGGCGGCGGTGTACACCCCGCACCAGATGACCAGCTTCCACCTCGACGTGGTCAAGCCGGAGGGCCCGGTGCACTTCGCCGGCGAGCACGTCTCGCTCAAGCACGCCTGGATCGAGGGCTCGGTGGAGACCGCCGTCCGGGCGGCCATCGCCGTCCACGAGGCGCCACCGCCGCCGCCTCCGGCTCAGCAGGAGATCCGGCCCGAGGCGCTGGCCCGTAGGGAAGGCCGACAGGAACAGGAGGCGATGAGCCGGTGAGCGGCGACGACGAATGGACGGTGGCCCGCTACCTGGCCACCAGGCTGGACCAGTTGGGCATCCGGTACCTGTTCGGGGTGCCGGGGGACTTCCTCGGCCCGTTCCTGACGATCATGCAGGACACCACCGGCGTGCGCTGGATCGGCACCCCGACCGAGATGGGCGGCGGCTACGCCGCGGACGCCTACGCCCGGGTGCGGACCGCCGACGCCGACCCGGACAAGGCCGACCTGGGTGTCGGTGCCGTCGCCGTGACCTACGGGGTGGGCGCGTTCAGCCTGCTCAACACCATCGGCGGCGCGTACGTCGAGGACGTGCCGCTGATCGCGATCAACGCGGCGCCCTCGTACGAGCAGTGGCTCAACTACCAGGCGGTCGGCCTGCTCACCTCGCACATGAGCCCGCGCCGAGAGAGCAACCTGAACGTCTACCGGCAGGTCACGGTGGACGCACAGGTGCTCTCCAACCCGGGGCTCGCGCCCTCGCAGATCGACAGCGCGATCACCGCGTGCCTGACCGAGCGCAAACCGGTCTACCTGGAGGTCATGGAGGACCTCTGGCACGCCCCGTGCGAGCCCCCTCAGGGCGAACTCCGCGCTCACGAGCGGGCGTTCACCAAGCGGAACAAGGACATGCTGGAGAAGGCCGTCACGGCATCGGTGGAGCTCATCAGGAAGCTCGGCACACCGATCGTCTGGGCCGGGGAGGAACTGGTCCGCCGGCGGCTGGAGAACGAGCTGCTGGAGTTCGTGCAGGCCACCCGGATGCAGTTCTGCACCACGGTCGGCGCGAAGTCCGTGGTGTCGGAACGGAACCCGCTGTTCGCCGGCGTCTACAACGGCAGGGCGAGCCTGCCGGAGATCCGGGCGGCCTTCAAGAACGCGGGGTGCCGGATCGGCCTGGGAACCTGGTCCACGTCCAAGAACCTCGCTGGCGAGCAGTCCATCGGCGACGACTGGATCGTGGCCGCCCGCGAGGGCGTCAGCGTCGGCGCCACCTACTTCCCCGAGGTCCAACTCGGCCGGTTCATCCGCGCGTTGCGCGAGGCCCTGGCGGGACAGACCTTCCCCGCCGACCACTTCGCGCTGGCCCACGCGGCGGGCCTGGACGTCCCGGCCAGCACGGCCGACTTCCTCGACTCGCTGAGCACCGACCGGTACCCGGAGGAGCTGACCTACGACAGCTTCTTCGAGCACGTCAACTTCTTCCTGGAGCACCAGGCCACCGGCGGGGACCCGCAGGCCCCCTCGCCCTTCACGGTGGTCTCGGACGCGGCGTTCGCGCTGCTCGGCTCGATGAACCTGCGGATCACCGAGCGGGCCGGCTTCCTGGCGCAGAACAGCTGGCTGTCCATCGGCTACTCGGTCGGCGCGGCCACCGGCGTGGCACTGGGCCGGCAGCAGCCCCTGAAGCGCCCGCTGGTGTTCGTCGGGGACGGTTCGTTCCAGGAGATCTGCCAGGAACTGTCCACCCAGGTGCGCCACCACCTGCGGCCGGTGGTGTTCGTCCTGGACAACGAGGGCTTCTACGGCATCGAGCAGATGCTGATCAGCCCCTGCTACTACAAGGACAGGCCGTCCGACGGAGCCGACTTCTACAACGTCCTGCACCCGTGGCGGTACGAGAAGCTGGCCGAGGTGTTCGGCACGGACAAGGACCGGATGCACGGGTACGAGATCACCACCCACGCCGAACTCGACGCGCTCCTGCAGGACATCGCCGACCCCGGCAACGACATCAACCACGCGCCGATCCTGGTCCGCGTCCGGCTCAGCCGGCACGACTACCCGAGGGCGCTCCAGTACAAGATCGACGAGAACTGCGGATAGTCCGATCGTCCCCCGGCCCCGGCCCCGGTCCCAGACCGGGGCCGGGGCCGCCCCCATTGCCGGGGTGTCAGGTGAAGATCTGCTGGTAGGCCCAGATACCGTTGTCGGAGCCTCGGTGGGGGACCAGGAGGCGGTTGTCGTGGTACCTGGCGGGGACGGGCAGTCCCGCGACGTGACCGCCCAGCGGTGCGGCGTCGGCGAAGGCGTCGGTGTCGGGTTGCTTCTGCTCACAGACGTACAGGCTGCGGTCGGTGGCCACGACGAAGACCTCCAGGCGGCCGTCCATCGCCAGGATCGCCACCGGGGCCTCGACGATGGTGCCCTGGGTGGTGCCCGGCGTGGTGTAGGAGGTGCCGTAGCCGGCGGGCTGGACAGCGTGGAAGCCGGTGGTGCCGGCCCGCCAGAACACGCGGATCCGGCGGTCGGCGTCGGTGACGGCGGTGGGGCTGCCGACGACCCCCGCGTTGCGTGCGGAGACGGGGAAGTAGTTGGTCCAGTTGTCGGTGCTGTCCGGGTCCTTCTCGCTGATGCCCCAGACCTCGTCGTTCGCGCCGTGGACGAAGACCTGGACCCGGCCGTCACCGCCGAGGGCCGCGGCCGGGGCGAGCACGTTGTTCGCCAGCGTGTCGCCGCCCAGGCTCTCGGCCGGATCCCAGGAGGCGTAGTCCACGTCCGTCTGGTGGACGTGCCACAGGGCCCGGTCGGTGCCGTTGTAGAACACCGAGACGCGGCCGTCCGCGTTCAGGACCGCCGCCGGGTCCGACGCCGCGTCCGAGGCGATCCGCGACACCACGTAGCCGCTGCTGTTGATCACGTTCTGCCGCAGCGCCCACACGCCGTCGTCGGGGCCGCGCCAGACCACGTTGACGATGCCGTCGGGGCCGCGCACGGCGGCGGGCGTACCCGCGACATTGCCGATCGCGCCGGCGATCCGGGTCCAGTTCGCTTCCCAGCTCCAGTCGCGCTTCTGCGACTTGACGTACAGATCGGGGCCGTTGCCCCGCACGAAGACCGACAGGCGGTCGTCCGCGTTCGGCACCACCGCGGGGTTGAACGTGGTGCCTCCCCCGAGGCCGAACGGCGAAGCCCACACCAGACCGGGAGTGGTCGAAGGCGCCATGGCGGGAAATCCCCTCGCTCGCACTGCACAACACGGATGCGCCGGAGCGGACCGCACCCTGGCAGGTACGCGTCCATGTCCGGCGGAGGCAACGATTCACCCAGCTGGCATCACATGGGCCCGAATCTTGGCAGGCGTTCACCTGATCGGGTGACAGCCGTTTGAACACCAGCCGCCTGGCGGGACGTGAGGGATGCGAGGGGCGTGGGGCCGCTCGCTCCGACCACGTGCTGGAAACGGTGTTGTGGGACGCCGGGACGCCGGGACGCCGGGACCGCCCGGGCGCCGGCCCGTGCCTTCTGCCTGGCGGGCTCGACCGGGAAGCGTCGGCGAGGCGGAGGAGCCGCAGGGCCGCACCGGTGGGCACAGGCTCCTGGCCCCTCGCGCGGCGGACAGCAGGGTCCAGCCCATCAGCTCGACCAGGAACGCCAGGCCTCCCCACGCTGTTTTTCCCACCAGGGCGGGACGCCGTACGGATGCCCCGGGGCCGCGGTCGATGAAGCGCGGGGAACGAGGCACTGCCCGGGCGGGAGCCGCGGCGGCCCGCTGCACGACGCGCTGCCCGGCCGCGAAGTCGTGCGCCCGCTCCGGCAATTCGCCCCCCGGCCCGCCGGGAGGCATCGTCGCGATCGGCGATCTCCGCGCCGACGCCGGTCGAATCGGTCAACTCCGGCTCCCGGCACGGAAGTACCCGCACAGCAAGGTTTCGGGTGGCATGTTTCTGGCGAACCATGTCAACCATGGGCTTGCCTTCGATTGCCGATCACCCTGCCGTCGCTGTCTTCCGCGAACCCCGGGCCGGGCGGCCTTCTCCGGCGCTGGGCCCGGAAGTCGACGTCGAAGCGCGGCGGACCGCCCGCGTGCTGGCCGGGGTGGCGACCCATGCCGGGCCCGTCGAGCGGAGTGCCACGCTGTGGCGGGCCGCCGCGACGGCGGGGGAGCTGGTGGCCGCGCTGTCGGACCTGGCTCCGGCGGTGGCAGGCGAGGACGTTCCGGCGGAGTCGACGAGCCAGTCGTACTTCCGGGTCCGTGAGGTGGAGCTGTCGGATCAACAGGCGGCCCTGCATGGCGCCTTGGTCATCCACCGCGGTCTGGCGGACCTGTGCGAAGCGCCGCTGTCGGGCGCCGACCTGGCGCAGGAGACGGCCGGGATGCGACTGGCGGTGCTCGACCTCACCGGCACGGTGCCCGGCGCCGGTCCCGAGCCCGCCCCACTGGCGGCCGTGTCCGAACCCGGATCGGGCCCGTCACTGGAGAGCGTGTGGAGCGCTCGCTGGCTCATCGGGCACCAGGTCCACGTCCTGTTCAACATCTGCGCGGCCGTCGCCGTGGCCGACGCCACCCGCCACCTGCGGCACGGCGGCGCCGACGCCGCACTGGCCCGGCTGGCGGACGCGACGGTGTACGTACGCGGCTTCCCGGCGGCGATGAACCACGCCAGTACGATCCCGGTCGACCACTACATGGCGGCGATCCGACAGACCATGGCACCGCCGTCGACGGACATCCCGCTCAGCGGGCGCCAGCACCGGGGCTACAAGCTGTTCCGGGCCGCGATGAAGGACCTCCTGACGGTGCTGCCCGACTCCTACGATCAACTGGCCGACTGGTCTCCGGAGTTGGCCGATGCGCGCGGTGCCCTGCTGGAAGCCGACATCGTGGACGCCGAACGGCACGTCACCCTCGCCTACTCGATGGTCCACCTGCGTCGCTCCATCGCCCAGCGGCCCGAAGGCCCCGACAACGCCGTCGCCGAACTCCGGCTCATGCGCCACCGCCGCGCCGCCCAGTACGCCCCGCTGATCCGCTTCGGCGACCACTACATCGCCGACGCCGTGGCCGGCCTGCGCCATTCCTGAGTCCGCGCGCCCACCGTTCGCACTCCCGGTAGGAGACCTGATGTCCGGCACCACGCAGCACACCGCCGTCACCGCCGACTGGACTCTGGACCCGGCCGACACGGACGTGTGTGAGCGCCTGGCCCGCACCCTGTGCACCGGCGGAGACGACCAGGTCGACGACCCCCAGTGGGTGGACCGGGCCCGGGACGCCTGGGACGAACTCCCGCTGCCACTGCGCCGCGCGGTACGCGGGTTCCGCCGGCAGTCCGGCCCGCACGGCACCCTGGTGATCGGCGGCCTGCCCGTCGACCGGGCGACGCTGCCCGCCACCCCCTCCGTCTCCGGCTCGGTCCAGCGGCGGGTCACCGTCCCAGCCGCGCTGCTCACCATGGTGGCCTGCGGGCTCGGCGAGCCATTCGCCTACCTGGCCGAGAAGTCCGGCGCCCTCGTGCAGGACGTCGTGCCGGTGCCCGGGCAGGAGTCCTTCCACGGCAACGCCGGGTCGGTGCCGCTCTCCTTCCACAGCGAGAACGGCTTCCACCCCCACCCGCCCGACTACGTGGTCTTCCTGTGCCTGCGCGCCGATCACGACGGGATCGCCGGCATGCGCGTCGCCGGCATCCGCCAAGCGCTGCCGCTGCTCACCCCGGCCGGCCGTGAGGCCCTGTTCGCACCGGAGTTCCTCACCGCACCACCGCCGTCCTTCGGCCCCGACGCCACGAGCGAGGCCCAGGCCGAACCCCGGCCGGTGCTGTCCGGCGCGGCCGAGGACCCCGACATCCGCATGGCCCAGCTCGTCACCACGCCGCTCACCCCTCGGGCCACCGCCGCGCTGGCCGAGTTCGGCCGCGCCTGCGAGGCGACCGCCCGCACCCTGCGCCTGACCCCCGGCGACCTGGTCGTCATCGACAACCGCGTCACCGTCCACGGCCGCACCGCCTTCCGGCCGCGCTACGACGGAGCGGACCGCTGGTTGCAGCGCACCTACGTCACCACCGACCTGCGCCGCTCCCGCGACCACCGACCCCGGGACGGCCACGTCCTCACCCGCTGACTCCCACCCCCAACGGGGTCGGCGGGTCCACCCTGGTCGAGGTGCTGCTCGGCGTGCTCCTCGCTGCGGCCGGCGAGGTGTCTGCCGCTCGGCGGCACACTCCCGGCCGACGTCCACGGCCGGCGTGGTGCGGCCGCCTCGGGGCAGAGTCCCAGGGCGGCCGCAGCGCGGAAAGCGTCTGTGACTGCGGGACCGTCAGCAGCAGCCGTGCCACTGGTAGTCGGTCGGGGCTTCGATCCCGGGCTCGGGGTCGTCGGAGTTCGCGTCGGCGGTGTGGATGGTGGTTCCCCTCTTGATGGTCTCGGCGACCTTGATGTCCTTGATCTCCTCCGGCGGGACCGTCAGCGGGTTCGCGGAGAGGATCACCAGATCGGCGAGCTTGCCGACCTCGATGCTGCCCTTGCGGTCCTGCTCGAAGTACTGGTGGGCGGCGTGGATGGTGACGGACTTGACCGCGTCGAGGGCCGACACGCACTGCTCGGGCCCGAGGACGACCTGGTCGGTGCGGGTGCGACGGGTGACCTGGCTGGAGAGGATGGCGATCGAGTTGGGCAGGGCCACCGGCGCGTCGTGGTGCGAGGTGTAGACCATCTGCCGGTCGACGGCCCATTGGGCGGGGGAGATGGTCGCGGCCCGCTCCTCGCCGAGGACGGTCTTGCGGTACCAGTCGCCCCAGTAGTAGGTGTGCATGGAGAAGAAGGACGGGATGACGCCCAGGCGGGCGAAGTCGTCGATCTGGTCCTCGCGGGCGGTCTGGGCGTGGATCGCCACCGTCCGCCGGTCGCCGGGTCCGGCCTCCTCGGCGGCGGTCGCGACCGCCTCGACGAACTGGTCGATCGCGGCGTCCCCGTTGACGTGCGCCAGCACCTGCCAGCCCTTGGCGTACGCGGTGCGCACCTGGTCGAGGACGACCTTGGGGTCTTCGACGGTGGGGTAGCCGCGGTAGCCCTCGGGCGTACCCTCCGGCCGCTCCTTGTAGGGCTCGGTGAGCCAGGCCGTCCGGCCCTGCGGGGACCCGTCCAGGTACATCTTCACGCCGGCCGCCCGCACGCCCCGCTCGTAGTCCTGGCTCGCGCCGACCGGGTCCTCCTCCGGTGAGGCCGTCGCCTCGTCGGCCCGCGCGTAGGCGACGACGTCGATCTTGAACGGTACGAGGGCGGCGGCGTCCCGCAGGGCCTTGAGGTTCTTCAGCGTGGCACCGCCCTCCTGGACGGTCGTGAAGCCGAAGCTCGCGGCCGAGGCGACGCCCTTGCTGAAGAGGGCGGCCAGCGCGGTCAACGGCAGGCCGGCGGTGGCCTTTTCGGAGGCCGGGTTGAAGGCGGTCTCCTCCAGCACGCCATTGGGTTCGCCGAACGGTCGAGCGATGGGGCCGGTTCGGCGGCGGATGACGCCGCCGTCCGGGTCGGCGGTGGCCCTGGTGTAGCCCAGTTCCCGCAGGCCGCGGCCGTTCACCGCCCCGAGGTGGAAGGACTGGTGGATGGCCAGCACCGGCCGGGTGGTGGACACCTTGTCCAGGTCCTCGCGGGTGGGGTGGCGGCCTTCGGCGAGCATCGCGTCGTCGTAGCCGAACCCGATGATCCACTGGGAGGCGGCGCCCACCGGGCTCTTCGCCCAGGCGCGCAGCTTCTCCTGGAGCGAGGCGATGTCGGTGACGTCGCCGTCGGGGTCGGCCAGCAGGTTGGCGAGGGTGGCCTGCAACCCGATGCCGCCCAGGTGGCCGTGGGCGTCGATGAACCCGGGCAGCAGGGCGCGGCCGGCCAGGTCGCGCACCTGGGTGCGCGGTCCCCGCCAGCGGTCGACGGCCTCCTGGTGGTCGCCGACGTGGACGATGAGACCGTCCTTGAGGGCCACCGCCTCGGGGCGGGGGTCGGTCTCCTGGGAGTCGGCGGCGGCCGTCACGATCTCACCGCCGTGGAAGATGACATCGGCCTCGTCGTACGGCGCCGCACCCTGGGCACCGCCGCCGTCCGTCGTCCCTGCCGGCTGACCGCTCATCCTGGTCCCTCCTGTCGCCCACGTTCGGTGCATCTCTGCCTACCCATGGCTACCGGGGCACGAACCCGGGTGCCACCTGCGAGCCGACGCGGAGCCGGGTGGCCCGCGGGTTCCGGCGTACGGCGCCGTCAAGAATTACTTGACATCCTCAACTGTTCAGCCCTACCGTCTCTGCGTTACTTAATGAGATGAACCATCGAGTGACTCAACACTTCTTGCGAGGAGCACCACCCATGAAGGCCATCACCTACCGCGGCTACGGCGGACCGGACGTCCTGGAGTACGGGGACGTGCCCGAGCCCAAGCTCGGCCCGGACTCCGTCCTGGTCCGGGTGGCGGCGGCGTCGGTCAACCCGGTCGACTGGAAGATCCAGGCCGGTTACCTCGACGGCGCGCTGGACGTGGTCTTCCCCGTGATCCCGGGCTGGGACGTCGCCGGTGTCGTGGAGCGGGTCGGCGTCGGAGTCACCGAGTTCGCGCCGGGCGACGAGGTGATCGGCTACGTCCGCGAGGACATGGTGCGCCGCGGCACCTTCGCCGAGTACGTCGCCGCGCCCGTGCGCACGCTCGCCCGCAAGCCCTCCAGGCTCGACTTCGTCCAGGCTGCCGGCCTGCCGTTGGCGGGCCTCACCGCCTACCAGGCGCTGACCCGCGCCCTGGAACTCAAGCCGGGCGAGACCGTGCTGGTCCACGCGGCGGCCGGCGGGGTCGGCTCACTCGCCGTCCAGATCGCCGTCGCCCTCGGCGCCCGGGTGATCGGCACCGCCGGCGATCGCAACCACGACTACCTGCGCGGTCTCGGGGCCGAGCCGGTGGCCTACGGCGACGGTCTGGCCGAGCGCGTCCGCGCGCTGGCTCCGGGCGGCGTCGACGCCGTACTCGACCTGGTGGGCGGCGAAGCCCTCCGGATCTCGCCGGCGCTGCTCGCCGAAGGCGGCCGCCTCGCCTCCGTCGCCGACGGCGCCGTCCTCGCCCTCGGCGGTCGCTACGTCTTCGTGCGCCCCGACGCCGCCGACCTCACCGTCCTGGCCGACCTCGCCGAGAGCGGCCGGCTCACTGTCGAGGTCGCGGCGACATTCCCCTTGGAGCGGGCAGCCGACGCCCAGCGCCTCAACGCCGCCGGCCACAGCCGCGGCAAGATCGTCGTCACCATCCCCTGACCCTCCGCCCGAACCGCCCCCATCACCAGGACCGTCCCGCACCACCCCGGAAGGACCCGTCGTGTCCCTCGTCGTGATCACTGACTGGCTCGCCGACACCGGCGCCCAGCAGCACGTCGCCGATCTGCTCCCCGCCGTCACCGAGGCCGCGCTCATCGAGCCCGGCGTGCTCTCCTTCCGGGTGGTCCGCTCCCTGCGCGACCAGGCCGCCTTCGTCGTCTTCGCCGAGTACGAGGACGAGCACGCGCTGGTCGCGCACCGGGAGAGCGCGCCCTACCAGCGACTGGTGCTCGCCGGCATCACCCCTCACCTCATCGACCGCCAGGCCGAGGCCTACGCCCTCGTGTGACGCGGGCCGCCGGACCTTCCGTGAGGGTAGGTCTTCCGGGAGGGACAGGCCGGGGACGGCGCGGAGCCGTCCCCGGCTCCGTTCTGTTTTCCCCCGCATTACCCGCCTTCTGACGGCGGATTACCTCGACATTACGTCTATGGCGAAGCATTCCGGCCAACTTGTCGCCGCACTGGTGACGTGTCTCCAACAAAGGTGGCACTGTACCGTCCCATCGCTGCAGCGGCCCTTGCAGTCGCACGCGCACCACTCGCTGCGGTGATCACGTGGAGGTTGTCCCCCACTCGAACCACCAGCTCTACCGGGCGGCGCCATCCCTGCCCTCCCGGCTGACCCGGCCGTACCCGCGCGGCCGTCGCAGAAGGAGTTCAGTGTGACTCGATCCTCCCGAAAGACCACCGGCGCAGCCGCGTTGACAGCCGGCGCCGCGATGATCGTGGCCGTTCTGACATCCGGTGTCGCCATCGCCGACGAGACCCCCACCGAGGCCCCCGCCGAGGCCCGGGTCACCGCCGGCGCGCTGCCGGTGCAGCTGTCGCCGGAGCAGCGCGGCGAGTTGCTGGCCTCGGCGGACGCGTCCCTGGCGCAGACCGCGAGGTCGCTGAACCTGGACGCGAAGGAGGCACTGGTCGTCAAGGGCGTCACCAAGGACGCCGACGGCAGCGTGCACACCCGCTACGAGCGGACCTTCGACGGACTGCCGGTGCTCGGCGGCGACCTGGTCGTCCACACCGCCGCGGACGGCACCACGAAGGGCGTCACCAAGGCCACCGAGGCGGACATCGCCGTCGACACCACCGCCAAGGAGAGCGCCGAGGCGGCGAAGGGCCTCGCGCTCGACAGCGCCGGCAGCGCGAACGTCGCGGAGCCGGCGGCCGATGGCGCCCGCAAGGTGGTCTGGGCCGCGTCCGGCACCCCGCGCCTCGCGTGGGAGACGGTGGTCACCGGCACGCAGGAGGACGGCACGCCGTCCGAGCTGCACGTCATCACCGACGCCAACTCCGGCAAGAAGATCTTCGAGTACCAGGGCGTCGAGACCGGCATCGGCAACAGCAAGTACTCGGGCCAGGTCACCATCGGCACCTCGGCGGCCGGCGGCGGCTTCGCGATGACCGACAACACCCGCGGCGGCCACAGCACCTACGACCTGAACGGCACCACCTCCACCAGGAAGCTGTTCACCAATCCGACCGACACCTGGGGCGACGGCACCGTCGCCAACCGGGAGACCGCCGCCGTGGACGCCGCCTACGGCGCCCAACTCACCTGGGACTACTACAAGAACGTCCACGGCCGCAACGGCATCAAGGACGACGGCGTCGGCGCCTACACCCGGGTCCACTACGGCAAGAACTACGTCAACGCGTTCTGGTCAGACAGCTGCTTCTGCATGACCTACGGCGACGGCGCGGGCAACGTCAAGCCGCTGACCTCCATCGACGTCGGCGCCCACGAGATGACCCACGGCGTCACCTCCGCCACCGCGAACCTGATCTACAGCGGCGAGTCCGGCGGCCTGAACGAGGCCACCTCGGACATCATGGCCGCCGCCATCGAGTTCTGGGCCGGCAACCCCGAGGACAAGGGCGACTACCTGGTCGGCGAGAAGATCGACATCAGGGGCAACGGCACCCCGCTGCGCTACATGGACAAGCCCTCCAAGGACGGCAAGTCCCGGGACTCCTGGTCGTCCGACCTCGGCTCCGTCGACGTGCACTACTCCTCCGGCCCGGCCAACCACTGGTTCTACCTGGCCTCCGAGGGCAGCGGCGCCAAGACCGTCGACGGCGTGGCCTACGACTCCCCGACCTCCGACGGCCTGCCGGTGACCGCCATCGGCCGGGACGCGGCCGCCAAGATCTGGTACCGGGCGCTGACCACCTACATGACCTCGTCGACCAACTACGCGGCGGCCCGCACCGCCACCCTGCAGGCCGCCGCCGACCTGTACGGGAAGACCAGCGCGACGTACCAGAACACCGCCAACGCCTGGGCGGCCATCAACGTCGGCCCGCGCGTCGTCGACGGCCTCCTGCTGGACCCCGTCGCGAGCCAGATCACCGCGATCGGCACCGGCGCCGATCTCCGGATCGAGGCCACCAACTTCAACCCCGGCATGGTCACCTACCACGCGACCGGCCTCCCGCTGGGCCTGACACTCCACCCGGTCACCGGCCGCGTCACCGGCGTCCCGGCCCTCCCGGGCACGTACACGGTCACCGTCACCGCCAAGGCCTCCCACCACAGCAGCCTCGCGACGACGTTCACCTGGAGGGTCTCCCCGGGCATCTTCGCGAACACCACCCCCCTGCCGATCCCGGACGGCGGCCCGGCGGTCTTCTCCGACATCGTCGTCGACCGGAACCTGGGCCAGGCGCCGAGCGACCTCAAGGTGAGCGTGGACATCAAGCACACCTGGCGCGGCGACCTGGCCGTCGACCTGGTCGGCCCGAACGGCACGGTGTACCCGCTGAAGAAGAGCAACATCGGCGACTCGGGCGACAACGTCATCGAGACCTACACGGTGGACGCCTCCGCCCAGCCCTCCAACGGCACCTGGCGGCTCCGGGTGCAGGACATGTACCGCACCGACTCGGGCCGCATCGACGGCTGGAAGATCATCTTCTGACCGGTGCGCACCGAGCACTGAGCACCGAGCACCGATCGGCTGAGCACTGAGGTGATCCGGTCGGCGAAGGCACTGACTTCGCCGACCGGATCACCTCTCGGCCGTACGGCGCGGCCCGTCGCCGGACTCCGGACCACCCGGGCTGAACAACCACCTGACGGCCGAACAGCAGCAGGCCGCAGTGGACACGCTCGCCGTCACGTGCGACGTGCCGCGCGCGATGCTCGGCGCCGCCGCCGCCCGCGATTCGAACGCGCTGAAGGTTTTCGCAAGACGTTTCTGTTATCGCCGGACGTCCCCCGTGCTCTCCGGAGTGTCGGAAGGCCCGGACCCCCTCACCACGGGGTCCGGGTCATCGCACGAGGAAAGGAACGCGATGGGACACCGGAGCACCGGGCTTCGCCGGCGCAAGCGCCGCAGGCTCACCCGCAGGAGCGCCCTGGTCGCCGCGGCGGTGGCGGCAGGGCTGGTGGCGGGAACGCTCGGCATCCGCACCGCGCTGGAGCCGACGGCCCCGAACGGCGCCGTCACGGCCGCGGCCGACGGGGTCGACGGTTCGGGGACGCAGGCCGGGCTGGTCGGCTACGACGGCGCACCGGGGGAGACCGGCACCGCCGAGGGGGCCACCCAGGCGCCCGCCCCGAAGCGGGACCAGAAGGCCGCGCCGCTCAAGGCGATACCCAAGGACGAGCCCGAACGCGGCCTGGTCTACGCCGGATTGAGCCTGCCGGGCAGCGACCGCTGCGGCGGCACACTGGAGGTCACCGGCAGCACCCAGTGCAGCCACGGCCCGGACGTGCCGCCCAAGGGCGTGGACATCCGCCAGGACGTCCCGCCGGTCGTGGCGCCTGTCGCCCAGCCGCCCGCGCTCACCCCCGCGGCCGGAGCCCAGGCACCCGCCGCCGCCGACCTGCTGAAGGGCTCCGCGCCCGTCCTGGACGCCACGCAGAAGGCACTGCTCGGCGGCTCCGGCACCGCCGCGGACGCCGCCCCGGCCGCAGCGGCCGCGCCCGCGGGGTCGAAGCTGGTCTGCGAGGGCGACGGCAGCAGCGGCAACCGCGTCCAGGTGGTGTACGTCCACGGCCCGGGCAACGACCGCTTCGCCCAGTACCTCGCCTCGTTCAAGAAGTGGGCCGCCGACGTCGACGTCATCTACAACGCCAGCGCCGCGGAGACCGGCGGCGAACGGCACGTCCGCTTCGTCACCGAGTCCGACTGCAGCGCCTCGGTGCTGAACGTGCAGATCTCCGACGCCGAGATCCGGGACTTCAACGCGAGCAACCGGGCCCTCGCCGCGCAGGGGTTCAACCGCAAGGACCGCAAGTACATGATGTTCACCGACGCCAAGGTGTACTGCGGGATCGGCACCTTCGCCGGCGACGAGCGCCCCGGCCAGGACAACCTGAGCAACTTCGGTCCCTCGTACGGCCGGACCGACTCCGGGTGCTGGAGCGGCAGCACCGCCGCCCACGAACTCGGCCACAACCTGGGCGCGGTGAACAACAGCGCGCCCAACTCCAGCAAAGCCGGGCACTGCGTCGACGAGTGGGACGTGATGTGCTACTCGGACGCCCCCGACTACCCGCAGATGCGGACCGTCTGCCCGGACCGCGCCCATGACGACCGGCTCGACTGCAACCACGACGACTACTACAACACCTCGCCGTCGCCGGGCAGTTACCTCACCACGCACTGGAACGTCGCCAGCAACCGCTTCCTCATCGCCGGTGGCGGAAGCGGCCCCGACCCGACGCCCACCCCGACGCCCACCCCGACTCCGACCGGCACGCCGACCCGCACGCCCTCGCCGTCCCCGACGCCCACCGGCAGCACCACCCCCACGCCGACCGGCTCCCCGTCGCCGACCGCGACCCCGACCGCCACCCCGACCACGACCCCCACGCCGACCGCGACCCCGACGGCGGGCAACACCGGCCCCGCGGTGAGCGTCAGCCAGGTCACCCAGAATTCCGCCGTGCTCAGCTGGACCGCCGCACCCGCCGCGGCCGGCTACGACGTGCTGCTGAACGGCCAGGCGATCGGCACCGTCCGCTCGACGGTGGTCGGCGTGGTCCGCCTCGCCCCCGGCACCTCGTACACCGTGGCCGTGGCCGTCCGCGACGCCGCCGGCGTGGTCGGCAAGCCCGGTCGCACCGCCACCTTCCGCACGGTCGCCGACGCCGGCCGCCCGCAGCCGGGCACGCGCTACACGATGGTCAACGGACTGACCGGGCAGGCCGCCGACCTGTGGGGCAGCTCGATGAACGACGGGACCGTGGCCATCGCCTACCAGCGCACCGGCTACGCCAACCAGAAGTGGCAGTTCGAGGACGCCGGGAACGGCGCGCTGCGGATCAAGTCCGCGCGCTCCGGCAAGTGCCTGCAGCTCGGCGGCGCCCCGGTGGCCGGTCAGTACGTCGCCCAGCAGCCGTGTTCCGACACGGCCGCGCAGAAGTGGCGGCTCGACGCCGTCGAGGGCGGGTTCACCGTCACCGCGGACGGCGGCTCGCTCGTGCTGGGGCTCAGCACCCGCTGGTACTACGGCGGTTGGCTGCTGGAGCTGCAGCAGGCGAACGGCCGGCCGCAGCAGAACTGGTCGCTCCTGAAGACCACGTAAGCAGGCACCTCCGACCGACCGCGGGCCGCGCACCCGAGGATCGGGCCCGGTGGCCCGGTCCCGCACGTCGCCCGACCCGCGCGCCGGGCGCGGCCACCCGTTCCGGGGGGGCCCCGCCCCCCGGGCCCCGTTCACCAAAGCGTATAAGGGATTTGTGAAAACACCACCCACCCCAGGAAACCCCCCCATACCAACCCCCCCCGCACC